>CADANQ010000019.1 GCA_902789365.1 uncultured Eubacteriales bacterium | reverse complement strand
TGCCGCTGAAACGGATCATAATCGGAGGGAGATCCCTCCGATACCTCCCCGCTGCTGCCATACGTTTGTTCTCCTTCACACACGACTGAACAGTTACGATTATTTCAGGAAATCCCCGATATTCCCCAGGACTTTTCCGAGGCTGTGGTATTTACCGGAATAGACGACCGGGTCAAGGACCGTCAGGTCCACGTCGAAGATATCCCCGCAGTGCAGGCGTTCGTCCATCTGGATGCCGCGGATCCTGCAGAAAAAGGTGGCGGAATTGCCGGTTTCCAATGTGTGGGCCACCTCGCATTCATATACCCAGCGGCTCTGGTCCAGCACGGGAACGTCCAGCTTTTCGCCGCGGCTGACGGAATACGGGATGCCGTCCTTTCTGCCGTCCCTCGCGTGGCGCGAGCCGAAATAATCCATCAGCGGAAGCATATCTGCGCTTACAAGATTGGCGCTGAAAATGCCGGTGCGAAGCACGTTCGTTTTCGTCTTTTTTGTTCCGAACATGCTGATAACGAGGAGATACCCTTCGTCTTCCTCCTGGGTGGCGCTGACCCAGGTGATGGGAGCAAAATTGGGCGAACCGTCCTCGTTGTTCGTGCCGATGATGAAGGACGGCTGGACACACATCGAAAATACGGGATCGACGGACCGTCTTTTTATTTTATTCATAATGCGCTGCCTGCCTTTATCTGCATGATGAAATATCCGTGACGCGCTGATAAAGCGCGATATCCAGCCGAATGCGGATTACGGGCACGATGCCCGCGTCGGCGCAGGTCACGGGAATGCCCCGGTTGTACAAGTACCCTTTTTCCCCGACGTAGACCGCGTTGTCGCGGGTGTAACCGTTTGTGCGCAGCAGCCAGAAACCGATCCCGGCACTTGCTTCGTCCGCGGAGACCCACGCGCCTCGGGCGACGGCGTAAGGCGTGGGGGATAAGCGCCTGCCGGTGTCCGGAACGGCGTCGCTGGGACGGAATCCGTATTTTTCCGCTTTTTCCGAACAGAACGTCTCCTCCTCGGACAGGATGAACACCCGGTCATGGGTGCCGGAACCGCAGGCGGTGCCAAAATAGAAATTGCTCGCGTTATTTACCGCGGATACCTCGATGGCCCTTTGTTCCGCGTCAGTAAATGCCGTTTCAATGAACGGCGCGCCGCAGGACGGGGCGTCCGAAGCGCCGTTCAGCCATTTGCGCAGAGCGGAATCCTCCCAGAATACGTCCCTGTATTCCGTGTGATAGGGGACGGTGTCAAGACATCTGTCCGCCATCAGGAGTGCCGTGCCGTCTTTTACCTCAAGCACGCGCCACACGATGGGATCGAACCGGAACCAGCGGCCGTCAAAACGGCGGTATCGTATGCCGTCCAGGTTCACGTCCTCGCCGACGCTTTCCGCAGCCTCAAGCCTGCTAAGCAGCTCCGGGTCGGCTTCACAGCCTTCCCGTTCGCTTTCCGCCGGCAGTTCCTTTACGATTTCAGTCTGAGGATAATGCCCGAACGCCACCGCATTCCACACCGTGTACATTCCGCCGGGCATATTGCCGTCAGCCGCCGTGACGGGACCGGAGATATCGAAGGTCCGGCCGTTTTCCGCGGAAGGGAAAACATGAATGATATCCGCGGAGGAGGTTTCACCCGCGTCCGCAAGGCGCGCCCGGTCAAGGTCCACCCACATGGCCGGGAGCACGCCGGCGTCGGAACAGGTTACCAGCGTTCCCTTGCTGTAGATATACCCGAAGTCGCAGACGTAAGTCACGCTTCGGCTCGTATAGCCGCTTGTGCGCATGAACCAGAACGAGTTTCCCGCATACTCCCTTACGGGAGACCACCAGGCGCCCATGCATTTCGCATACAGCGTGGATGTAAAACGTTTCGCCGGATCGTTATAGTTCCGTCCCGGATTAAAACCGTAGCGTCCGGCCTCTTCGCCCTCGAAGACCTCGCCGTTGGACAGAATAAAGAGACAATCCGCCGTGTCACCGCCGCAGTCGGTGCCGTAATCCCGGTTATCCGGGTTTTCGCACAGCGTGGGCACGATGGCTCCGCGTTCCTCCGCGGTGAACGCCCGGTCAATAAAACCGACGTCGGTATAATCTATCCCCTGGCCGTTGGAATCCGCGCCGTAACCGTTCAGCCAGCTGCGCAGGGTGCTGTCTTCCCAGCGGACGTCCTCATCCGCGATGTTGAAAGGAACGCAGTCCGGCATCCGGTCGGCCAGCAGCAGGGCCTTCCCGTCCTGGATGTCCAGCACCCGCCAGCGGATGGGGGAAACGGCAAAATAATGCCACGGACGATTGTAGTCCCAGGAATAATGCTGTTCGCGGAAACCGGTTTCCGACGGCGCCCTGTCAAGGCCTGCGCGAACATAAACCGCGCCGTCAATCTCCGCGGTCCCGTCCTGCCAGTCGGCCTCGGTGAGTCTTGCGTAAAGGAGATCGTCCCGGATCAGGTCTCCGTCCCGCAGTGCGTATTCGTCCACAGAGTTCCACGCGCTGTCCACGACCGCGGCGGACGGATAGGAGCCGAAATACACGCATTTCCATGTGGTTTTTTCCCCGGTCGGGGACCCCGCGAAGGATACGATGACGGGCGGATAAAGGTCCTGAGCAGAAGCGCGGGTCATCGGGACGCGGACTGAAAAGACCAGGCAGATGCCGAGGACCGTTGAAAGCAGCCGTTTCACGGATATGCTTCTTTTGTTTTTCGGAATCGTCGTAAGTGGCTTCATGGGCTGATTCACTCCCCTGCCTGCGGCCGGTACCCTGAAAGAACATGCGCAGCTTTGCTGCGGGAAAACCGCCGGATGATCAAGTGAATTATACATGGGCGAAGGAAGAGGCGTCAAGACCGACAAAAAACTGGACATATATGAAGCATCCTGTTAAAATAATATAGGACTGTAATATTATACTTCTGTGAGGATATTCAATGAAACTTCTTTCTATCGCCATTCCCAGCTACAATTCCCAGGATTACCTGTCCCACGCCGTGGAGTCCCTCCTGCCCGGCGGCGACCGGGTGGAGATCCTGATCGTGGACGACGGTTCCACCGACAAAACGGCAGAAATGGCCGACGCGTATGAGCGCCGATATCCCGGCATTGTCCGCGCCATCCACAAGGAAAACGGCGGGCACGGCGACGCCGTGATGACGGGGCTGAGGAACGCCACCGGGCTGTATTTCAAGGTGGTCGATTCCGACGACTGGGCCGACAGCGAGGCATACCCCAGGGTTCTGGAGGCCCTCTCCCGTCTTCAGGACGATCCCGTGGATATGTTCATCAGCAATTATATCTATGACAAGGCCGGCGCAAGGCATAAGCACGTTGTTTCATACCGCAACGCCCTGCCCCGGGACAGGGTTTTCGGCTGGGAGGAAACGCGGCATTTCCACTGGGGCCAGTACCTTTTGATGCACGCCGTAATTTACCGCACCGCCCTCCTGATGTCCTGCGGTATGGAGCTCCCGAAGCATACCTTCTATGTGGACGACCTGTATGTGTATGTCCCGCTGAAGGATGTCAAAAAAATGTATTACCTGGACGTGGATTTTTACCACTATTTCATCGGACGGGAAGACCAGTCCGTGCAGGAGCAGGTCATGATCCGCCGCATCGACCAGTACCTTCTGGTCAACCGGCTGATGGTATCCGCGGTCGATCCCTTTTCCGTCGGCGATAAGCACAGGCAAAAATACATGCTGAAATTCCTGGAGATCGTTACGACGGTATCGTCCGTTCTGCTGGTCAAAAGCGGAACGAAGGAAAACCTGCAAAAGAAAAAGGACCTTTGGACTTATATTTCGAAAGAAAATCCCAACATTTATCGGGCTCTTCGGTCCAGGCTTCTGGGCAGGGCCATTCATCTGCCGGGCAGGCTCGGAAAGTTCGTCCTGTTGTGCGGCTATACGGTTTCCCGTAAGATATTCGGCTTCAACTGATTTCGCCGGCTTTGATATTTTTGTGGACAATCACGGTATCGGAGGAGTTGATTCTCCATGGCTGGACGTGAGTTTCATGGAAAAAGCTGTATCGGAGTTCGCTTGCTGTTATTTCTGCTGTCTCTTTTGATTGCATTTTCTTCCTGCTGCGCCGCGGAACAGAGCGGGGATGTGACAACGAGCCTGAACGCATGCGGCATCGCGAACCGGGAACTTTCCGTTGACCCCGTAAGGGACACCGAAGGTTATTCGGCTGTTTTGTACGATAACAGAAACGGCCTGCCCGCCTCGGGCGCGAACGCCATTGTCCAGACACAGGACGGCTTTATCTGGATCGGGACCTATGCCGGGCTGGTTTATTATGACGGGAAGATTTTTCAGCAGGTCGATACGGATAAGGGAATATCCAATGTAAGGTGCCTGTATATGGACAGCCGGTATCGTTTGTGGATCGGGACCAACGATAACGGCGTGTTCTGCATGGACTCCGGAAAACTGAGCAGATGGGGCAAAGAGGACGGCATGGATTCCTCCAGCGTCCGCGTGATTGCGGAAGGCGCCGGAGGCATCGTCTATCTGGGGACGACCTTGGGTATATGGGCCGTCCGTCCCGACAACAGCCTTATGACGATACAGGACATACGCGTCGCCTCCCGGTCCATACAGGAGCTTCGCACAGCCCACGACGGGCTGGTTTACGGCCTCACGTCGGACGGCGAGATGTTTTCCATAAGGAACGGCGAGGTGGTTTCCTTTATTTACAGGAGTTTATGCCCCGTGAAAGGAATCCTTGCGATCCTGCCGGACCCGGCGAACCCGGGCAAAATGTTTTTGGGTACGGAAGGCTCCCGGGTCTGGCACGGGAACTTTGACGACGGTTTTTCACTCGCGGAATCCATGGATATCGCGCCGCTTTCCTATGTGGAACGGTTCGAATATATCGACGGACAGCTGTGGATATGCGCCGGGAACGGGATCGGCATGCTGGATGAGGAAGGTTTTCACCAGCTGCCAAACTGTCCCATGAATAATTCCGTAAGCCACGTCATGACGGATTATGAAGGCAATCTCTGGTTTACTTCATCCCGTCAGGGCGTAATGAAAATCATCCCCAACCAGTTTACGGATCTGTTTTTTCATTACGATTTGTCCCCGGCGTTCGTCAATTCCACCTGCTTATACGAGGACCGGCTCTTTATCGGTACCGACACCGGCCTGATTGTTATCAGGGACGGGAAAAAGGCGGAAAGCCTTTTGATGAAGGAAGCCGTGACCGCCTCCGGGGTAAAACTGGACACATGCGACCTGATAAAACTGCTGGACGGATCGCGGGTTCTTTCGATCGTGCGGGACAGCCGGAACCGCCTCTGGATTTCGACATGGGGCAGGACAGGGCTGATTATGTGCGAAGGGGAAAAAATAACTTCTTTTACGAGACAGGACGGTCTGTTTTCATCACAGGTCCGGATGGTCAGCGAATGCCGCGACGGAAGCGTTCTGGCGGCAAATACCGGTGGCGTCAACGAGATTCGTGACGGACGGGTGACCGCGTACTACGGAGAGGAGAACGGCATTGCCGTTCCGGAGATTCTTACAACAGCGGAAGGATTCCGAAGCGAGGTGCTCATAGGTACCGACGGCGCCGGGCTCTATGTGATCGGGCCGGAGGGAACGCGGCATATTTCCTCGGAGGACGGTCTGAATTCGGATGTAATCCTCAGAATCAAAAAAAGCCGGGATCAACAGTTTTTCTGGATCATAACAAGCAATTCGCTTTGCTATATGACACCGGACTATCGTGTGATGGCGGTTGATCATTTCCCTTACGTCAATGCCTACGATTTGTATGAAAACAGCAAGGGTGATGCGTGGGTATTGTCCGACGGGGGCATCTTTGTGGTCAAAACGGAAATGCTTCTGAAAAATGAGCCGATCGAGCCGGTTTTCCTCGGAATCAACAACGGCCTTCCCTATGGCATCACAGCCAATTCCAGCAGTGAACTGACGCCGGAAGGCGATCTGTACATTGCCGGTTCCATGGGAGCGGTGAAGATAAATATCGAGGAGCCTCTTCAGACTGTCGGTATTATGAAGGCCGCGCTGCCGTATATCGACGCCGACGGAAAGCGTTATTATCCGGAAAGCGGGGGCGGGTTCCATGTGCCGGGCAGCGTTCAAAAGGTGACGGTTTATCCGTATGTTTTCAGATTTTCGCTGACCGACCCGCTGGTAACCTATCATCTTGAGGGATTTGAAACAGCGGAAACAACGGTTAACAGCAGCGAATTTGACGATCCCGTGGTATATACGAATCTTCCCGCGGGCGATTATCTTTTTGTAATCCGGATTTACGATCCCATGGAGGACAACAGCATGTCGGTTTCCTTCCGGATCGTCAAGGGGAACGCGAATTCCAACGCCACCGTCGGAAGCATAATTATGGACGCCGCCTCCCTTTTCCTGCTGACGGGGCTTCTGTTTTACACCGTCCTTTACCGAAAACGCGGACGGCCGGACGACAAAATGTTCTTCGCGCTGATTGTTATCAGCATGGTTTTGGCCGCGTCGGACATGCTGACCTACATTGTGGACGGCCTGGGATATGTCGGCGCCAGACGTCTCATGAACGCAGGCAACCTGATTTTCTTTACAGCGTTTGAAATCTTCCCGTGCCTGTTCTATTTATATCTTGACCTGCGCGCAAACCGGGATACGGACAGAATCAGAAAAAAGCTTCCGTGGACTCTGATTCCCCTTGCGCTCGCGATGGTGCTTTTGTTTGTGAACCTGGGGACGGGATGGATTTATGAAGTGGACGACTATGGCGTGTATCACAGCGGCCCATGGAACGGACTGGTGTTCGTTCCGGCTGTTTTCTATCTGATACTCTGCATGTTCCAGGTGCGCAAAATCAGCGTCCTTCTGGTGTTTCTCAGCGTCTTTCTTGCCGGCGTCCGGCTCATATGGGGCATCTGGTTCAGGGATATTTCGTCCACCTCCCTTACTTATACGCTTTTCCTGGTCTGCACCCACGTCCATGTCATGAATCGACCGCTGCTTGAGGAGAATATATGAACATCATTCTGGGTGAAGCCGTGGTGTCCTGCTATGTCGCCGCGTCATCCCTTGTAATCACGGTCCTGCTGATGATCCTTTCGGACCGTCTCAGACATGGAAAAACACAGTCCATGCGTTTCTTTTTCATCCTTTGTCTGTGTATTGCCGCAAACAGCGCGGCCTGTTTTGCTTTCCATGCCATGTACAGGCATACTTCGTCCTGGTGCCACGCGGTCGCCGTCCTCAGCAGGAACGCGTGGGAGTTTCTGACGATGTGCACGGTTTGCCTGTGGATATCCTTTGCGGTCCGCAAGCTGTACGGCGAAAAAAAACCATCCAATGCGATACGGGCGCTTCTTCTGGCTCCGGTCATTCTGGTCCTTGTTCTCCTGGTCGTCAATCTTTTTAACGGTATTCTTTTTACCGTCGGCAGGGACAACGCGTATCATCAAAAGCCGCTGTATTATGTCCTGAAGGCGGCGGAACTCCTGCTGGTTGCATCCGGCGCGCTTATGGAACTGTATTCAAAACGCAGGAAGGCCAAGATTCGGTTTTTCAGCACGGCACCCATGGTGCTTTCGGTTTTCGTTTCGCAGATACCGCAGTTATTTACTCCCTACAGCACCGGAGTTCTGGGCTTTGCCATCGGCGCCACGTTGCTGTATTTTTCCATGATCGGGGAGATCAGCTATGCGGATGAAGAATCCGGACTGTACAACCGCCGTTACCTCGCATACCTGTTTGATCTTGCCATCGCCGGCAAATACGATGTGCGAAGCGCCATGATCATCAATGCGCAGGGCGATATGCCGGCGGTCTTTCGCATCCTTCAGGATACGCTGCATCGGGACGGGGACGTTATCCGGGTGGAGGATAACCAGTTCCTGATGCTCTTCACGACGGAAAGCAAGACCGGCATACAGTATCTTTCCTCACTCGTGGAGGAGGAGGAGGAAAAACAGAACAAGGACTGCCCTCAGAACAAGGTTCAGATCACATCCTACTGCCGCGTGCGCACAGGGGATGAAACGGCCTTCGCTTTCCTTCGCAGCGTGATTGAAAAAAATGAGGGCGGGGACGAAATGCGGGGCATCGTTTCCATGATGTCCGAACTTGAACAGCTGGATAAGGAACTGAAGCTGGCCGCGGACATTCAGACCAACATGCTGCCGACGGTTTTCCCGCCGTTCCCCGACCGGACGGAATTTGAACTGCACGCCTTCATGACGCCCGCCAAGGAGGTCGGCGGCGATTTCTATGATTTCTTTCTGGTGGACAGCGATCATCTGGCCCTGGTAATCGCGGACGTTTCCGGCAAAGGCATTCCGGCGGCCCTGTTCATGATGGTATCCAAGAATATGATCAAAAATCAGCTGATGGCGGGATGCGATCCGGCGACCGCGCTGGAACACGTCAATATCCAGCTGTGCGACCGCAATTCTTCCATGATGTTCGTAACGGTATGGCTGGCGGTGCTTGAAATATCCACCGGAAAGGGCCTGACCGTCAACGCGGGACATGAAAACCCGGTAATCGCCCGCAGCGGGGATAAATTCGAGATGCTTGTATACAAACACGGCACGGCGATCGGGTTCACAGAAATGGCAAAATACAAAAACCGGGAATTTGAACTTCATCCCGGCGACTGTGTTTTCGTATATACGGACGGTGTTCCGGAGGCCAACATCCCCTCCGGCGAACTGTTTGGGACGGACAGGCTGACCGAAGCGTTGAATCAGGCGCCTGACGCTTCGCCCGAAAAGCTGATCGGCATCGTATACGATGCCGTGAAACGTTTTGCCGACGACACCCCGCAGTTTGACGATATCACCATGCTGTGCCTGAAATACCGCGGGCAGGAGGCGCAAACGGCATCGTAAAAGCGAGACGCATAAAAACACCCCCGGAAAACCGCGTGAACGCGGGATTTCCGGGGGAGAAGCCGGCGGGGGTTTCAATTCCCCGCTTCTTTTCTTTCCATGCGGACGAGCATGACGTCCGGCCCGTCAGGCCTTAAAAGGCAATGCCGCGCAAGCGCCGACCCGCGAAATATGGCTTCCGTCTTCGATACTGCCGGTGATCGTGGGTTCGTCGGCGGTTTTTACAAACCGCATGCCCTCGCCGGCGTTCTCTTTTTCATCCTTCCAGATCAGGCATCCTTCCGCGTCCAGGGAGAAGGAGGCGCATCCGTCACTGTACGCTTCCCTGGCGGAAACCTGTTCGCCGTTGTCATCGTATACATACTCCGTGCGGATACCGAAGGGCAAGGATACCAGGGTATTGTCATCCTCATTCAAGTGACAGCTGTATTCCCATTCCGTGTGCTCCCAGGTGCTGCTGATTGTAAAACGTACCGCACGCCGATCAGGCCGGCCATGCGTACGTTCGTTTTTTTCCGCTGCCGGTCTTCACGCGGAAGCAATCCCTGCAGGCGACGGGATCTTCTTCGCAGACCGCGGCGGCGGGAACTGATTTTTTCACTCCCGGTATATATACGTATGAACACCCGAAAAAAATCCGCGGATTCGTATTTTTTATGATATCGAACATTTGTCATGTTTCGCTTGCGCCCATATGCGGGACGAATCTGCACCTCCGGCGAGGCGCGGATTCGCTGAAACGGGAAAAATATTCTGTATGACGACAATCGCCTGTTAACGGATCTGGTTCAGGATGCCTGGGTCACGGATGCGGTGATCCTCCGCAAGGAAGAGTACCTTTGTAAGGATTTCGGCGGTCCGCGGATCGTCGTCCGCAAAGGGAAGGAACAGCCTGCCGCGGTGCTGCGAGCGTACCGTCGTGATCAGCAGCATCGGTCCGCCCGACAGGTGGACCACGCCGCTGCCGAGGTGTACGCTGTAGGAGGCCAGCTTTCCCTGAATGACCGCGTGGTTATGCTCCAGACGGACATTGTGAATATCGAACATCGGCAGAACGAAACGCAGAAGAGCCGTGCGCATTTCGATGGTGGAATGGCTGGTTTCCGGATCCACGCCGCCGGCGTATGCGACGCTGACGGCCAGATCCGCGTCTCTCATCACCTCGGAGAAGACAAGGGCCGGCACCTGATCCGTTTTTAGCGGCTTCCCGCTCAGACGGTCGAAGAAACGGACGCTTTCCAATGTGGGCGCCTCAATGTCGGAAGGGGTGAACCAGTCCGTCGCTGCAATGAGTAAGGCTACAATGTTTTCCCGGTAAAAAACCTTCTGAAGGCCCGTTTCAGCGCCCGAAGTCCAGCGGCGGGCGCGAAGCACTTTGGCGGCCTTTTGAGGCTGGATCTGGTATCCGGCATAGCGCCGGGAATCCTCGCGGCCTTTTTCGTCTTCCGAGGGCACGTACAGTTCACGGAACACCTGCTTGAAGGGCTGCACGATCCGCGCCTCGAAAACGCGCCGCTGCCAGGCGGGCCAGACCCCGGCGTCGAACAGATGCCTTGGGTGCGCCACCTGCGCCGCGGCGCATTCCTCCCAGGGGATCACGGCGCCGTCCGTCCCCGTCAGGCCTTCATCGCAGGGAAGACCGAAGCCCGCCTCCGTTTTCATCACCAGACTGTCGATCATGGGGCGGATCATCTGATTGCGCCGGAGGGCGCGGAGCTCCTCCGCGGTGAACGGGACGCCTTCGGTCATGGCGTCTTCAAGGAATCGGCGGAATCGAAGGGCCTGTTCGGTCAGCTGCTTTTTGCCTTCCGTCAGCCGCAGGATCTCCGGATGCTTCTTCAGCCGCGCGGGGACCGCCTTCAGGTTTTTTCCGTCCTTTTCGCAATTCACGCGAACCCCTTCGGAAGGGTCAATGACCAGACTGACTTTTACATCTTCGATGAGGACCGGTTCGAAAAGCGGTTTGACACTGTCTGTCAGAAGGCCTTCCATTCGCAGGGTCAGGCGGGTCACGTCCCGGTCCCCGCTGCGCGCGGCCAGGTTGACCAGGGCCATTTCGGCGGCCCTGCGCTCGGCGGCGGACCGCTGCGCTCCGAATTGTTTGCTGTCCTTCATGTACCGCCGGATAAACAGGAAACGCCGCAGCAGATCCTTTTCATCGGAAAGGGGGATCAGGGCATAGGCCATCAGAAGATCTTTGTTCCGCTTGTCCAGAATGGCTTTCTCCGTCTCTTCCGTTTTCAGTCGGCCGAGGGACGCGTCGGCGTATTTCCTGGCGCGGGTATGGCGCGCGTTGTCGGTGATGTACCTGGCGGCATCATAGAGCAGGGCAAACCGCTTTTCCCCGGATTCCTCCCAGACCTTCCGGAACCAGTCGATATCAAAGGCGCCGTCGTTGAGCTCCTCCGCGGTGAGCGGAGTGAACCGGGCGATCTGCGCCTCCCGTTCTTCGTCAAAGCGTTCGTTCATGTGAGCGATAAAGAAATAAACGGCGGAAACAAAGCCGGGCCATTTCAGATATTCGCCGATCAAAGAAGTCCATGAGGTATTGAACATGGCGATTTCGGTCAGCCTGCGTTCGGTTATTTTATACTTTGCAATGATTTCCTCAAGAGCCTTCGGATCGTCGCCCGGGGCGGGGATGCAGACGGAGAGGAGATAGCAAAGCGTATCCTCCCGGCCGGGTTCACGATTAAAATAGATAAATCCGTCGGTATTGCGCTTCAGGGGTGATTTGCCCAGGGCGGCAATGATTCGGCCCATCAGGTCGGCGCCCCGGATATACTGGATGCCGAATACGGCGTTTGACCATCGGGCCGGGGTGTCCCCGCGGCGCAGTTCTTCCTCCAGGACGACAGGAACCGCAAGCTGACAGATCCTGTCCGCGTCCGACATCAGAAGCAGGTCACCGTCGTCGAAGCCCTCCGTTTTGCCGGTCAGTTTTTTCACGGCGTTAAGGCATCCGCGGGCGGCGAAACGGCGGTTCCAGCCCCGTCCGACGGTAAGCTCTGTTTCGCCTTCCCGTGTGCGCACGAAAAGGGATACCCGGCTGAGCAGTATCAGCCCGCCCTTCAGATCAGCGCTTTCAAACAGGCGGCGGAGCAGTGCCCGCTCGGAAAGGACACCGGCCCGGACGGCTTTCAGGTCGTCAAGGACACTGGGGGGCAGAATGTCACCCTCCCGATAATCGATAAAAGAAGTGACCGCGCCCCAGTTGAACAGGTTGGACCCGTACCGCGAAAAAGGAGGAACAGTGCGGCCGTTCCGGACAAGAACCAGCTTAAGCTGTTCCTTGAAGTGCAGGAAAAGGGCTTCGCGTACCGTAAATGCGGCGGAAAGGTTTCTGTCCTCTGCCCGAAGAAGGGGGGAGAGCATAAAGGAAACCTGAACCTGATTGATGACGCACTGAACAATGTTATACAGAACAGGTCCGTCATCAAGGAAGGGAGACGATTTTAAGGCCCACACAAACTGATCGCCGGCGGCCTCCCCGACAAGAAAGAGGCCCGTCTGCACGCCCGCGCGGAACATCAGGCCGCCGTCGCCATGAAGCCTGTAAAGATACGCGCAGATTTCTTTTATGTTTTCTGAATATTTCAATTTGTCCAAACGCCGGAAACCAGCGCCGAACAGCCGGTCGATGAGGGCGGAGGACGCGTCAAAGTTCCCGTAGGCGGCGGACGCGTCTGAAAGCAGAAGAACGATCGCTCTGATCAGCCGCTCCGGACATCCCAGGTACGCATACCAGTCTTCCCATACATCCGCGAGAGGGAACGGAACGCCGTTCCTTTCAGAAAGAGCGGGAAATGGAAGCGTGCCGTATCCCAGCAGCTGCTTATCGCCGGTTATGGGATGATCGTTGATGGGCTCCTCCCTGTGCGCCTCGATCAGTTCGTTCAGTTTTTTCAGGTCAAGCCGCGCCTGGGCGCAGGATGGACAATCCGTGTCTTTATCCGCCGGAGCGCCTGCATTCAACATGGCGGAGTCCGGGAAAAGCCGCAAAAAGGCCTCCCTGTATGATGGATCGTTTTCCAGGGACTGCGTATCCGGCGTATAGCGGTCCGCGTCGCCGAAAAGCCGATCCGTCGGGTTTTCTTTATCCCTTTCAGGCGCAGCGGCTTTGGAAACGCTTTCCCACAGCATCCTTTCCTGCGGATCCGGCGGGGGAGAAACGGGGATCAGTTCAACACAGCGTTTCTTCAGACGAACGCGGTCACGGTCCGAAGCGATTTGCAGGATCAGGTCGTAACCGGCGGCTCGCTTCTGAAACAGGGGATCCTTTAGCAGACGGCGGACGGTATCCGACAGATCGTCGTCCCCCTGGCGGTAAAGGAGCTTCAGGCAGTTTGTACGCAGGTCGGACTGCTTCAGTCTGAGGTGATCCTCGATCCGGCGGAAATCAAGGTCCGACGGCGGGAGCTTTTCCGCAATACCGAAGGCGATCCGGCGGCAGTCCGAGGATTTGTCCGCCAAAGCCTCCGTCAGCGCCGCTTTCTGGGCGGGCCGCAGCGGCGGGGAAAGCATGGCCTCCATGCAGCAGGCCCTTTGATTGCTCTCGGGGGACAGCTGAGGCAGATAAAGCAGCGCTTCATCACGGATTCTGTCGTCCCCGCTTGCCATGGACAGTCCGCAGATGACCAGGGCGATGTCCGGCTTGCGGACGACAGGCTGAAGCCAGGGAAAAACATCCGTCGGAACCGTCTGTTCCCTGCTTTTAAGCGTCTGATACCGCTTTTTCATAAGCGGTATCCATTCGGCGTCCTGAGGATCGAACGACCAATCCATTTTACGCCAGTATCCGTTCACCTGCGCGACTCCGAAAGCAGACACGAAGGCGGGCAGGCATAGCGCAAAAATCTCCTCGTCCTCAGGGAAACGCTTCAGCGCTTTCCCGGCAAGTGCCAGCCGGGCGTTTTGCCTGTCAATAACGGAAGCAAAGAAACAGCATACCGCCGCCTGGTGGCGCGACCCGTTTTCGATAATATTTCCGGCCTCTTTCACGGCGTCGTAAACGTTTGACACGGCTTTCGTCCACAGGGCCGTATACAGTTCCATGCTGTCCGGGGACCCAAGCATTTCGGTTAGTCGCTCCTGACGGTTGATGCCGTCCAGCATCAGGGAAAGGGTCTTGTCCGATATGCGCTCCAGGTCCCTGGGATCATCCGATCCCAGACCGGACCATACCCCGACCGCCCTGCGAACGGATGAATAGCGAATCAGGCCATGCTCCGCGATTACGCCGAGCATGGCCCTGAAGGCGGGGATCGTCCCCTCGTCGGCAGCTTCAAGGATGCTTTGCCGCAGTCCTTCTTCAAGGCGGGCGGCCAGCAGCAATCTTCCCAAATGCCCGTAAAGCGCCTCGCAGCCGCTCATCTGGACTCCAAGGAAAATATGCCTGTTTACCCGCGGCGCGCCTTCGTCCCCCCTCAGGCAGGCGGTCAGAAGGCTTTTAAGCCTTTCGTTTCCGGAATCCAGTTCATACGCGATCAGTTCCGCGCAGTATCCGCCTCCCAGCTCACGCGTGTACGCCAGGGCATCCGGCGGGATATTTCCGGAAAGGATGTCACACAGATCCGCGTCGATGATCGCCAGATTTGAAAAATTTCTGACGATGCGCATGATCGAATACAGATGATCGGAATACCGGTCCGAACGGAAGGGCCTTCGGATCAATCCCTGAGGGTAGGGGTAAAGCGTACACCGGTCCAAAGAACGCAAAAAGGCTTCCCAGTAACGGGAAAGGATGCAGGTTCCCTCGGCCCATCCTGTTATATTCCGAAAAAAAACGGACGGAGCTTCTCCGGTTTTCAGGAATCCCTTCAGTTTTTCATACAGCGGGCTTTCCCAATACCTGTGACGGCAGAAAAAGGCTTTCTGATCGTCCGTAAGGTCCCTTCGCCTGTCCTCGGCGGCTTCAAGAAAAGACCGGGTCTCTTCTGTCAGATCAGGCAGCCACTGATCCGCATATTTCGCGTAATCATCATAGTTCATGCCTGCACCTCCTCACCATCCGGGTCCCGAAAGCATGGTCAGACGTAAAAAAGTCAGCGTGTCATTTTCCGAAAGCGAAACCGGCTCGGACAGGCCGCCCAGGACTTTGCCGTTCACGAAAACGCGGAACAGTCCGTCCTCGTAGCTTTGCAGAGCGTTCGCGACGGCGGCCGATTCGTCGGCGGGCGCGCCGTTCGGATCCGCGCCGAAGGCGATTTTGCCCATGACAGCCAGATCGTCGATTTGGTCCTGGGAAAGAACGGTTTCGCCGCTCGCGTCCGTCCGCCGACGCTGCCGCGCCGCGCAGGCCTTCACGCATAGGGTGATCAAATCCGCCGCGGTGTCCGGACTGCCGTCAATCTCCATCGGCACAGGGCTTACGGCGGGCCGCCTGCGATCAAGGCGGGAGATGATTACATTTACGGTCATGAAATCCCCTTTCCCGCTTCGCTCAGAAATAACTTACCATCACGCGTTTGCCCATCTTTTTCAGCGCTTCGGTCAATTCCTTCACCAGGTTCATCTTGATATTGAAATTGATGGGCAGGTCGGGATTCTGGTGCGCCGGGTTGATGGCCTTGCCCACATAGAAATTGATGTCGGTGGCTTCCTCAAACAGCAGACGGCTGATGAGGGACGCGCCGTCCTTTCCGTTGCTCCAGGCCTCATAGCACAGGTTTTCGCCGACGTAATCCTTTGCGTATTCCACCACCCGGTTCACGGTGATCACGCCCTCGGTGACCAGGTCGACGCCTTCAAGATACGCGATGGGCGGGATATCGCCGGTAAAATCCAGCGAGGCGCGCAGGGGCCGGTCCAGCCATTTGGCGGCGATGGATGAGGTGGTGCCGCCGCAGATGATATGCTTGCCTTCCTTGGAGAAGAACAGGTTCATCATCCTGTCGACGTCGTCCCGGTTGCTGGGCGGGCCGAAAAGCATGTTCATCGGCACCCGCTTGCGTACGCGCACCACGCAGGACGTGGCGTCGTCCCCGGGTTCGCCGCCGTACAGTTTATTGCATTCGTCAACCAGCAGCGTGGACAGGTTCTTGGCCGTGTATCCGCACAGGCTCATGGCTTCCATGAAGGTGATGATGTCTTCCCGCTTCCAGCCGAAATTGTATCCGATGCCGACGCCCGCGTGGGGGCATCCGTCGCTCATGGCAATAAAGACGTCGTCCTCCTGCAGGCGGATGAGGGAGCGGAAGATCTGCTTGCCGCCGATGGTGGTCTCGGTCCGCGGGTATTCCCAGTTTTCGCCGTTGCGCAGCAAAATCACCTGGGGGTTGTCGTACTGGATCAGCTCAGCCGTATGGCAGCGGATCAGACGGATGATGGTGAAGGTGGAATAGGCTACGCCGCGCGCGGAATCCACCGGCAGGGTGGCGGCGATGGTTTCCACGCACTCCTCAATGGAGAGCCCCGCGGCCAGCATGGTGGAAATAATCTTGCTGGTGAGGGTGGACAGGATGCTGGCTTTCACGCCGCTGCCCAGGCCGTCCGCAAGAACGATTACCGTGGAGCCGTCCTCCTGCTCCACCACTTCCACATGGTCGCCGCAAAGCTGCTCCCCGGCGTGATTGATGCTTTTATAGCCGATATCACAGGTCAGATCATTCATTTGTGATGGACTCCTTCAGTTTGGACAGGGCAATTTTGGTTTCGGCGGCGGTTTCACCGAGCAGGCTTGCGATTTCCTGCACGATGCGCATCTGCTTGTCAACCACTTTGTCGGCCACCTCCACTGTCTGGCGGCTGATTTCCTCCCGCTGGCGGCGGGCTTCCTCCTCGTCGCTTACGTCGCGCATGATGCACAAAAGCATCCGCCCGTCCTCCGCGGGAACGATGGTCTGCTGGATTGTGCAGCCGTATTCCGCAAGGTATGAACGCTGATGAAAAATGCCGCGCCCCGTGGTTTTAACCTTCAGGAAAGGCGCGGGATCCAGAATGCGCACCACCTGGTCGCCCAGAACGGCGTTTTCCGAGCGCAGATTCAGGATTTTCAGCGCGGCGGGGTTGATCTGCTGCACCTCCAATTGATCGTTGAGCATGATGATGCCGTTTGGACTGTTGCGGGCGATGGTGTCGTTGACGTTTTCCGCTTTTTCCATCAGATAGGGGAGACACATGGAGATTTCCGCCTTGCCCTGATAAATGGCGATGGCCTTTTCCCGGCAGGTGTCATAGCCGCAGGAACCGCAGTTCAGCTCCTGACTGGGCTTGAATTTGCCCATCTTCCTGAGGATGTCCCGGATTTCGGTTTCACCGGGCATCATGGCCCGCTGTTCAATGGGTTCGAAGCGCTTGCGCAGCTGCCGGATTTCCGGCTGCTTGATTTCAAAATCCCTGTCGCCGGTGTACCTGGCCACCGCCAGATAGTCCTTGAGCGGGCTGTGGCCGTATTTCTCCATCACAGGGCCGCCGGCGCAGCTGCCAACGCAGGCGCTCATTTCAATAAAGCAATGATGGATTTTGCCCTGCTCGATTTCCTTCAGGGCGGCGATGCAGTTTTCCACCCCGTCCAGCGCCATATAGGTGTATTCAGGGACGTCCCTGACCATGGTTTTCAATATCCCGCCCGTCGTGGGAAAAAACCTGGCCAGGCTGTTTTCGTCGGGACGCTGTTCGCGCCTGATTTCAACGCCTTCTTTTTTAAGCCATTCGGTCAATTCTTCATAGGTCAGCACCGCGTCCACGATGCCCCCGTAATATTCGGCCTCGTCTTTCTTTGCAACGCAGGGGCCGATAAACACGGTTTTGGCATTGGGTATGCGCCGCTTGATGTCCTCGCAATGGGCCTGCATGGGGGAGAGCACATCCGCAAGATACGGCAGCGCCCGCGGAAAATATTTCTGGATCAGCAGATTAACGGAATGGCAGCAGGAGGAGATGAGCACGTCCCGGCCTTCTTCCTTCAGGATCCTGTCGTATTCCCGTTTGACAAGCGTCGCCCCGAGGGCGGTTTCCTCCACGTCGAAGAAGCCCAGCTTTTTCAGCGCTTCCCGCATGGCCTCGATGCCCACGCCCTCGTAGTTCGCCACGAAGGAGGGGGCCAGGGAGACCACCACCGGGTCCCCGCTCTGGATGAGCACCTTTGCCTTTTCGGTTTCGTCCACAATCTCCTTGGCGTTCTGGGGACAGACCACGAAGCAGTGCCCGCAAAGGATGCATTCGTTGCCGATGATGTGGGCCTGGCTGCCGGAAAAACGGATGGACTTCACCGGGCAGTGGCGGATGCACTTGTAGCAGTTTTTGCAGTTGGATTTTTTCAGAGTCAGACAGTTCGGCATGGTTTACCCCCTTGCTTGGTTTATAAAAGACAGGCCGCTTTTTTGCATATTTCTCCTGATGCCGTATATCCCGGACGCGGACGCGGGCTTTTACTTGTCTCCATGGTGTAAATTATAAAGCAAAATCAGCAAAAAACAAGATAAAAAATGATTTACTGATCGAATTCCGCATTTAGACACAGACGATCGCGGAGAGGCGGTCCCGATCCGCATGTCCATATAACATCGGTCTCATCAGAAATTATTTGCGGAGCGCCGAAGATTTGTATCACGCGGGAATTCGCGTTTGGGACAGGGCCGCATTGTCAATCGCGGGAATACGTGTATAATAATTCTGTCAGTCATTATGAAACGAGGTGATCCGTATGAAACCCCTGTCTTTGAGAACAGGCGCCTTTACCGATTCCGTGATCCGCCGGATGACGCGGATATCCCTGAAATACGGCGCGGTGAATCTGTCCCAGGGATTCCCGGACTTCGATCCGCCGAAAGCGCTGACCGACGCGCTGAAACGCGCCGCGGACAGGGGACCGCACCAGTACGCGATTACCTGGGGCGCGCAGAATTTCAGGGAAGCGCTGGCAAAAAAGCAGGGCGGTTTCATGGGGATGGATATCGATCCCGATTCGGAGATCGTCGTTACCTGCGGTTCCACCGAAGCGATGATGTGCGCCATGATGACGGTGACGGACCCGGGCGACCGGGTGGCCGTTTTTTCGCCTTTTTACGAAAACTACGCCGCGGATGCGATCCTGTGCGGCGCGGAGCCGGTTTACGTTCCGCTGGACCCGCGTGATTTCTCATTCGATCCCGGGATGCTTGAAGACGCCTTCCGCAAAGGCGCCAAAGCGCTTGTGCTGTGCAACCCGTCCAATCCGTGCGGCAAGGTTTTTTCCCGGGAGGAACTGACCGCAATCGCGGCCCTGGCGGAAAAATATGACGCTTATGTCATTACGGATGAAGTGTACGAACACATTGTATACGAACCATGCGAGCATGTTTATTTCGCGTCGCTGCCCGGAATGCGGGACAGAACCCTCAGCTGCTCTTCGCTGTCAAAAACCTATTCCATTACCGGCTGGCGCCTGGGTTATGTGATCGCGTCCCCGCGGATCATCGAAACCGCCCGGAAGGTGCACGACTTCCTGACGGTGGGCGCGGCCGCGCCGCTGATGGAGGCCGCCGTAACGGGGCTCACGATGGGCCCGGAATATTACGCCGAACTGCGGAGGACCTACACTGAAAAAAGGGATTTGTTCCTGAAAGGGCTGGACGCCCTGGGAATCCGGCATAACCGGCCGGAAGGCGCGTATTACGTGATGCTGGACATCGGCGAATACGGATATAAAAGCGATCTGGCCTTCTGCGAGGATCTGGCGGCAAGGGTCGGCGTGGGCGCGGTGCCGGGATCAAGCTTTTTCCGCGAAGACGTAAATCACCTGATCCGGCTCCACTTTGCAAAGAAGAACAGCACCCTGTACGAAGCGCTGGACCGCCTGCGGGACATGAAAAAGCTTTTTAAAAGAAAAGGAAGCTTTATTGCCCGTCCGACAGATATTCCCGAATGAGGTATTCCCTCAGCCGCCGGAAGGTAATATCGTCCTTCATTCCCACCGGTTTTCCGTCAATGATATCCGCGCGGCAGCAGGGATGGCTGGACATCGTCATCAGCACCTCGTCGGCGCCGAACAGTTCGTCCAGGGTGAAGGGCTCCTCGCGCACCGGGATGTCCAGCGCCCGGCAGGCCCTGATCAGGTGCGCCCGGGCGATGCCCGGCAGGATCAGATTATCCGCCGGCGCGGTATGAAGCACCCCGGAACTGAGGATATGGATGTTGCTGTGGGACCCTTCCGTGACCCTTCCGCCGGGGCGGTACAGCACCGCTTCGCCGCAGCCGGCCTCCCTGGCCCGCTGAGAAGCGATGACGGAGGGGATCAGGTTCAGCGTTTTGATATTGCAGTGGAAGAAACGGGTATCCTCCAGCGTGATCATCTTTACAGGCTCCGTACCGTCGACCAGCTCCGCCGGCTTGAAGGTGACCCACAGGTTGGCGGGGGAATCCGGAAAAACGTGGTTCCGGATGCCCGATCCCCGGGTTGCCTGGATATAGAACATCAGATTGCCGGTGTCAAGACGGCGGATCAGGGAATAAAGCAGGTCATGCAGCTCCTTTTTGCTGACGGGGATCTGAATCTCCATCAGTTCCGCGCTGCGGAAAAAACGGTCGATGTGTTCATCAAGAAAGATCATATGATAATTGAGGCTCAGGCCCGCGTCATAGACGCCGTCGCCGAACCAGCACGCGCGGTCCGTCATGGGGATGGTCATTTCCTCGATTTCAGCAAATCTGCCGTTGTAATATCCAAGCGTTTTCACAAAGCATTCCTCCGCTGCGGGAATTTTGATTCGTTGATCCTTCCGGGACGCGGGCGCATGCCCGTAATCCCTTTGATATCCGGTGACAGCATAGCGCATCGATCGTTGATTGTCAAACGGTGGCCGGTTTTACCGACGGAGAATGGTTCCGATCAATACAGAAAAGACGGAAAAAGAACAATGAAGATGCTGGATCAGTCAGTTGAGCGAATGGCGGACAGGATATGCGCCATACTTGACAATAAAATTCACAGTATATGGCTTTACGGAAGCGTTGTGCTGGATGACTTCCGGCCCGGCTGGAGCGATATTGACATATTGGTTCTGACTGACGGAAAGATCACGGAGCGGCAGGCCCTCCGATTGGTCCGTCTGCGGCAGACCATGCTTGAAACAGAACCGGATAACCCTTTTTACCGCTCCTTTGAAGGGATTATCGCCGATGTCGGCGAGTATCGCGCGGGCTCATTCACAAGGCTGGTGTACTGGGGAACAAGCGGAGAAAGAATCACCGACCGGTACCGGCAGGATGTCTTTTCATTATATGAGCTCGCAAAATACGGCAGATCCGTTCGCGGCGTGAACGACAGGAGCATCTTTGCGCTGCCTTCCGCCGCGGATTTGAGAAACGCCGTCAGGGAGCATTATGAATCGATCCGCAGGTTTGCCGTCAGGACAAATGAGAAGCTGTATTCCTGCGGATGGCTGCTGGACATTGCCAGGTGCGTCTATACGCTGAGGCATGGGGACGTCATCGCAAAAACGCAGGCGGGAATCCTGGCATTAGCGGAAAAAATATTTGAAGATGACGAGCCGCTGAGAAAAGCGGTCATGATACGGCAGGACCCGACGGCGTACAGGGACCGGGACGAGGTAAAGCGCTGGCTGGAAGGCCTGGGCCCCACGGTGCAGCGGTACGCCGACGTGCTTGAAAGAGAACTGTACCTGGCCGATCCCTGCGGGGCGTCTTCTCTTTCCTTCCGGAAGGCAAAGCGGTTTGCCGTCCCCGATTATATAAAAATTTTCAGGGACTATCACTTCGATCCCGCGCGGTGCGGGGGAGACGACGAACCGTATTTTAAGCTGATCCACCGTCTGCGGGACATCAAACGCCCGGGACTTCCGGACGGATACAAGCTGGTTCCGTGCGGCGGCGACGACCTGGCCCGGCATATCGGCGAGTGCTATGCAAAAGAGCGCCTGTCGGCGGACGAACTGCGCGCCCGAACGACGGACCGCGACCTGATGCTTGCGGTCGCTGACAAGGCGGACGGAAGAATCGCGGCGTCGGGCATCGCGGAGGTTGACCGCGGCATCCGGGAAGGGACCCTCGAATGGATACAGGTTTCCCCCGAACACAGGAGGCGGGGACTGGGACAATATATTGTTTGCGAACTGCTTCATCGCCTGCGCCGCAAAGCGGATTTTGTTACGGTATCCGGGAAAATGAATGATTCCTGCTGTCCGCTCGCCCTGTATCGATCCTGCGGATTCACGGATTGCGTAATCTGGCATATCGTCACGATGCGGGACACGGACTGACGGTTCGTTCCGCATCGGATCGGGGAAGAAAAAAAACAAAAAGTATATTGACACAGTGTCATTTATTGTGTATACTTCAATTGATGACACGGTGTCATCTTTGAATATGGGGGGATGAACTTGTCAAGAGGATCGGAACGGCTGACGGAAGCCAGGAAGGAAGAAATCATCGCCGCCTGCGCTGCCCTGTATGAAGAAAAGGGATTCAAAGAAACAACCATCAAGGACATCGGAAAAGCGATTACGCTGACCCGCACCGGTATTTATATATACTTTGAAACAAAGGAAGAAATCTTTCTGGCTCTGTTGGGACGGGAGTATGACGCCTGGGTTTCGGAGATGCGGGAGGTTATGAACAGGGAGACCGCCATGGCAAGGATTGACGTGGCTGAAGTCCTGGCCAGAACGCTGACGAACCATCCGAGGCTGCTAAGGCTGCTTTCCATGAATCTGTACGAAATGGAAGCCAATTCCCGTCCGGAACGGCTTACGGAATTCAAGAAGTCCTTCGGCGCTTCTCTTGAAGCCGTCGATCTGCTTTTGCGGCAGTATATCCCCGAAATGAATGAGGAAGAGCGCGGAAAGTTTGTCTATGCTTTTTTCCCGTTTATCTATGGCATCTATCCATACACAAGCGTTACGGAAAAACAGAAGCGCGCCATGTGTGAAGCCGGAATCCCGTATCAATACCGCTCTGCGTTTGAACTGACCTTTGAATGCGCGAAAAAACTGTTGGAGGCATAAAAATGAGGTATACCAAATTAGGAAAATCCGATCTGACGGTCTCCCGCATTTGTATGGGCTGCATGGGATTCGGAGACGCGGGCCGGGGACAGCACGCCTGGACGCTGGACGAAGAGCATTCAAGGGAAATCATCCGGCACGCTCTGGAAACGGGCATCAATTTCTACGACACGGCCATCGCCTACCAGAGCGG
Organism: uncultured Eubacteriales bacterium; assembly: GCA_902789365.1. Taxonomy (GTDB): domain Bacteria; phylum Bacillota; class Clostridia; order Christensenellales; family Aristaeellaceae; genus RUG756. The sequence goes on along the minus strand of CADANQ010000019.1, from coordinate 49,736 downwards.
CACCAGCGAGCAGTACGTGGGCCGCGCTCTGCGGGATTTCGCGAAGCGGGATGAAGTCGTCGTGGCCACAAAATTCCTGCCCCGCACGCAGGAGGAGATTGAAGCCGGCATTACCGGGCAGCAGCATATCGAGCGCATGATCAACAAAAGCCTGCAAAACCTCGGAATGGAGTATGTGGATCTGTACATCTATCACATGTGGGACTGGCTGACACCCATCGAAGATATTCTGGACGGGCTGAACCGGGCGGTACAGGCGGGAAAGGCGCGGTATATCGGCATTTCCAACTGCTTTGCCTGGCAGCTGGCCAAAGCGAACGCCATCGCGGAGCGCGAAGGCTGGGCAAAATTCATTTCCGTACAAGGCCATTACAACCTGATCTTCCGGGAGGAGGAACGGGAAATGGTGCCGTACTGCGAGGAAGAGAACATCGCGCTGACCCCATACAGCGCTCTGGCTTCCGGACGTCTTTCCCGCAGACCCGGCGAGACATCCGAGCGGCTGGAAAAGGACGCCTACGCAAAGTTCAAGTACGACGCCACCGCTCAGCAGGACGGGATTATCATTGATCGTGTCGCGGAACTGGCAGAGAAACGCGGAGTGGGCATGACAGAAATTTCGCTGGCCTGGCTGCTGACAAAGGTCACATCCCCGGTCGTCGGCGCGACGAAGCTCCGTCATGTGGATGGCGCGGTGAAAGCCACGGAGCTGGAACTGACGGAGGAGGAGATCGCTTATCTGGAAGCGCCGTATGCGCCCCATCCGTTGGCCGGAGTCATGGCGCAGAACAAACCCGTGAACGCCGCGGGAAAACACGTATGGTCTGTCGGCAGTCAAAAAATATAAGGAGGCTTATCACGATGATGGGTTTACCGAAAATTGCGCTTGGCGCGTGGGCCTGGGGAAACGACGGAACCTTCGGAGGAAATCTGACCGCGGAAACGCTCCGTCCCGTCTTCGACGCGGGCATGGCCCACGGACTGAATCTGTGGGATACCGCCTATGCCTACGGCATGGGCGCCTCGGAAAAGGTGCTGGCCGGTTTTCTGAAGGGGCTGCCCAGGGAAAGTTATCTGGTTTCGGACAAGTTTACGTCTCAGTGCGCCGGCAGCGGCTCCGGCGCCATGGCGGACATGATTGAAATGCAGCTGAAGCTGATGTCGCTGGACCGCTTCGATATTTACTGGATTCACAACGTCTGGAACGCGCCTCACTGGACGGAGGAACTGGCCAGGTATTATGAAGGAAAAGAAAACGTTCCCATGCTGGGCGTGTCCAACCATAACCTGGCCGAAATCAGACAGGCCGATGAAATCCTGAAAGCGCACGGGCTCAGGCTTTCCGCCGTTCAGAACCATTACAGCCTGCTTAACCGTTCGTCCGAGGATTCCGGCATCCTCGGCTACTGTAAGGACAATGACATTGTTTTCTTTTCCTATATGGTATTGGAGCAGGGCGCGCTGTCCGGCAAATATGATACCCGCCATCCCATGCCGGAGGGCTCCGACCGCGCGGCAGCCTATAATCCCATGCTGGACAAACTGGAAGTCCTGAATGCCGCCATGAAGAAGCTGGCCGACAAATACCATGCCGCCATCGCTCAGATCCCCGTGGCCTGGGCCATTGCCAAAGGAACGCTGCCCATCATCGGCGTAACGAAAGAGAGCCATGTGGCGGATGCCGCAAAAGCCGCGGGTATTACCCTGACAGCGGAAGAAACCTCGGAGCTTGAAGGGATTGCCGACAGCCTGGAGCTGAATGTGATCCGTTTTTGGGAAAAAGAGATGAAATGAGTAGAAAAACGGGGATAGATCAATATCTGTCCGCCCTCTCTGAGTTCCCGGCCCGGGAGTGTTTCGTGACGGGCGATAGGATCTGCGACTGCGGAATAATGAATTTGTAAGGAGGTCCGCCATGAAAAGACTGTTGGCTTGCGTATTGTTTCTTTGCCAGCTCTGCGCCTCGGCCTTTGCGGAAACACTGGTCACCAACGGCGGCGTAAGCCTGGACACAGGCGTCCTTGAGTATTGTACGGACGATGAGTCCGCGCCCGCGGTGTATTTCATCAGCGGCATCTCTCCGGAGAGTCTGGTTACGGCCTATAAGGCCCTGGGCGTGACGCTGCCCGGCCGGGTCGGCGTCAAGATGTCCACCGGCGAAAGCGAGCGCAGCAATTACCTGCGGCCGGAACTGATCGCCGACCTCATTCATCTGGTGAACGGCACCATCGTGGAATGCAACACCGCTTACGGCGGCAGCCGCGCCTCCACAGCCATGCACCGGCAGCAGGCCAGGGACAACGGGCTGCTGGACGTAGCGGAGCTGGACATCCTGGACGAGGAAGGCAGCATGGAACTTCCCATCCCGGGCGGCAGACGCATCACCGTGGATTATGTGGGCAGCCATTTTTCCGATTACGATTCCTTCCTGGTTCTGACCCACTTCAAGGGCCATGCCATGGCGGGCTTCGGCGGAGCCATCAAGAACATCTCGATCGGCTTCGGCTCCGCCAGGGGCAAGGTATGGATCCATTCCGGCGGCACCAGGACCAGCGGCAGCATCTGGGGAGAGCAGGACGCCTTCCTGGAGGCCATGGCGGACGCGGCCAAGGGCGTAGATGTGTACATGGGCGACAACATCATCTACATCAGCGTGATGAACCGCCTTTCCGTGGACTGCGACTGCGACGGCAATCCCGCCGAACCGGACATGCACGATATCGGCATTCTGGTCTCCGCCGATCCGCTGGCCATCGACCAGGCCGCCATCGATCTGGTGTACGCGATGCCGGACAGCGGAAGCCTGATCCGCCGCATCGAACGGCAGAACGGCCTTCATACGCTGGAAGCGGGCGAAGCCAACGGCCTGGGCAGCCGGTATTATCGTCTTATCATCATCGGAGAATAAGCCATGTGGGACTGGATTCGGAGAGAAGCGGTCTATCTGTGGTATTACCTGGACATCCAGATCCGGCAGATTGCGCCGTATTGGGCGCTGGGCATTGTTTTGGGCAGCGCGGTATCGGTGTTCGGGAAAAAGTACATCCACGGCGCGTTTGCAAAAATCGGCCAAAGGAAAATGGGCTGGCTGGGTGTGATTCCCGCAAGCCTCCTGGGCATCGCATCGCCCCTGTGCATGTACGGAACCATTCCCATCGCCGCCTCCTTTTCGGAGCAGGGCGTAAGGGATGATTACCTGGCGGCCTTCATGATGTCGAGCATTCTCCTCAATCCCCAGCTGATCTTTTACAGCGGCGCTCTGGGACAAACGGCGCTGATGATTCGCTGCCTCAGCTGCTTCCTGTGCGGCTGCGCGGCGGGCTTTCTGATCCGCCGGTTCAGCAGCGGAAAAGGAAAAGCATTCTTTGACTTCACAGGCTTCGGTGAAGGAAAAAACCGGGACACCGACCCCAATCTCATCCTGCGCTTCCTGAAAAACGTCTTAAGAAACATCAAAGCCACCGGCCCCATGTTTGCCCTGGGCATTCTGCTGACGGCGCTGTATCAGATCCATGTGCCGGGCGAGTTCGTCAGCGGCCTGTTCGGCAAAAACAGCGGTTTCGGCGTGTTGATGGCCGCCACCATCGGTGTGCCGGTGTACATGTGCGGCGGCGGTACGATTCCGCTGCTGAATGAATGGCTGGCGGACGGAATGAGCATGGGCAGCGCGGCGGCCTTTATGCTCACCGGCCCGGCCACCAAAATCACCAACCTTGGCGCTGTGAAGATTGTGCTGGGCTGGAAGCGATTTGCGGTCTGCCTGGCCTTTGTGATGCTGTTCTCCCTGGTCACGGGACTGCTGGTCGACCTGATCATATAAGGAGGTAAAACGATGAAAGAAAAGATTGTTCAGACAGCAGGCAGGCTGCAGCTGGGCGAATTCGCGCCCCTGTTTGCACATCTCAACGACGACGTGCTGTTCGGCGAGGTATGGAACGACGACACCATCGATACCAGAACAAGATGCGTCATTACGGTTGTTTCCCTGATGGCCTCCGGCATCACGGACTCATCTCTGACGTATCATCTGAGGAATGCCAAAGCCCATGGGGTAACAAAGGAAGAGATTGCCGCCATGATCACCCACGCGGCGATGTATGTCGGCTGGCCCAGGGCCTGGGCCGTGTTCCGGCTGGCTAAGGAAGTATGGAATGAGGAAGCCCCCACGCTTACGGAAGAGGAGAAGTATCAGAACAGCATCTTTTTCCCCGTCGGGCAGCCGAACGACGCGTACGCACGGTATTTTATCGGGCAGAGCTATCTTGCGCCGGTTTCCGTGACGCAAATACCGGTCTTCAATGTCACCTTTGAGCCGGGATGCAGGAATAACTGGCATATTCATCACGCGAGCAAGGGCGGCGGGCAGATGCTGATCTGCGTCGGAGGACGCGGATATTATCAGGAATGGGGAAGGGAAGCAATCGAAATGAAGCCCGGCGATTGCGTGAATATCCCGGAAGGGATCAAGCATTGGCATGGCGCGGCGCCTGACAGCTGGTTCAGCCATCTGGCTGTTGAGGTTCCGGGGGAGAATACCCGCGCGGAGTGGCTGGAGCCGGTTTCCGATGAAATCTATCAGGCGTTAAAATGAGAAAGGATAAAAAAGATGAAAAGGAGAATCCCGTCAATCCTGCTGGCGCTTGTGCTGGCAATGAGTTGTGTTTCCGCATTTGCCGAGGACGCCGTTTCCTCCGCCACCGTGAATATCACTTCTTTCCCCGCTGTCGGCGAACATGAGAACGCCAAAGTCCTGGTCATCTACTTCTCGACCGACGATACCGTGAAAGCTGTCGCCCTGACCGCCGCAGAGGCGCTTGAAGCGGATGTTTTTGAGATCGTTCCCGAACAGCCCTATACCGCCGCCGATCTGGCCTATTATACCGACTGCCGGGCGGACAAAGAACAGAACGACAGCGGAGCCCGTCCCGGCATTGCTGACTGGCCCGAATCCCTGGAGCAGTACGACGTGATCTTCATCGGTTATCCCATCTGGCACGGACAGGCGCCGAGAATTCTGTACACGCTGCTGGAAGGCATCGACGTTTCCGGAAAGACCATCGTGCCCTTCTGCACCTCCGCCTCCAGCGGAGCGGGAACAAGCGCCGTCAGCCTGGAAAAGATTTCCGAAGGGGGCGTCTGGCTCAAAGCCAAACGGATCGATAATCATAGCACGGCCGAACAGATCCGGCTTTGGGCGCTGTCCGTTCTGAAGGAAACGGCGGAATAAGGGGGACTGTGTGCTGTGAAAACCTTGAAAACACCGTTGATCCCGCCGGCGCCGTCTCGGGTCATCTGCGGATCAACCGGGGCGGCAGCTATATCGACTTTGGAAAGCATCTGCGCTGCGCCTATCGTTCCGCTGTAAATCCCATCGACCCGGATCAGAATACGGGTTTCCGCATTTGCAGAAACGCCGGGGCGAAGGATCAGATCGTCAGCACCGTGTATGACCTGAATATCACGCTGCCGGAGAACCCGAAGACACTGCTGGTTTACTTCTCCTATTCCGGGAACACACAGGAAGCGGCGGCGTATATCGGACGGCTTATGAATATTGAACCGGTGGAAATAGAAATGGCGCACCCCTACCGGGGAAACATCTATGAGTGCTTCCTGCTGACGGGATTTCATGTCGGAATGCATCTGCAGGGAGTGTTTGGCAAAATTGAAAAAAAGATGCGGAGAGTCCAATGGCTGTACAGGCTGATCCAGGCTGTACTGACCGCAAGCGGCGTCTTTTGCTTCCTGAAAAGCGATTTGTGGCCGCGCATCACTTTATCACGCAGGCTTCCGCTGCTGACCTTCACCGGCGAGGAGATGTTTGGAATCTATATGGCCATCGTGATCGGGATGTGCGTATTGGTCAGCTGGATTTTTTCGCCGGACAAACGCCGCAAAAGACGCTCCCCGGCATCCGGAAAAGACGGCGTCTGACGAAAAAGCAGGAAGCGCCTGCGTTTTTCCCGCAGGCGGTGTTGAACGCAAAAGCGGTCGGCGGCAAAATCACAGATGAATAACAAATCAGCCCGCGGCCCGGTTTTTACGAACCGGCCCGCGGGCCTTTTTTGCACAATGATCGGCATTCCGGAGCCGTACGGATTACAGCCAGGTATCTATGGGCTGTCCGGATCATTCAGTTGATCAGGGACAAGAACCCGGTAGCCCTTTAAGATGGAGGCATTTACACGGCCTGTTCGCCGCATAAGCGCATGGCGGGAAATATCGGGGCTGCAGAGGACGAGCGGTTCGGGAATAATTGCCCGAAAAGATGATCCTGGGCTGGTATGGGTAAAGCATATAAGGCGCCCAGTGAAGCAGATCCCGGTCCGTTGAACCGCCGAAGGCGTGATTCTGCACGGCGTAAGGGCGCAGATCCTCCTCCATGGTTCTCCAGTAATTGAAATTGGAAGCTCTAGAAAATCACTTCCCCGCTTCGCATATCGGGGTTGTATTGACAGGCAATGCGGTAAATATCCCGCTTCCATGCGGCGTCTTCGTCCTGCAAAATCGGTTCGGCCCAGGCGATATCGCCCTGCACTCTGCTCTTTGCTTCCACGGGCCATTTCTCCCTTCCCACGCTTCCCCACGTTTGATAATTGAATTCGCCCAATTCCTCCGCCGACGGCGCGGTCACATACAGGTATTCATCGTCCGTATGCCAGGTGAAGCCGGGCCACGGGGCATTTCCGTTCACATATTCAACCAGCAGGCTGCTGTCATCCAGAAAATAAAATGTAAACAGATCCGCCGCATACGGAAAGCATTCTTTTTTTCATATTCTACTCCTTTTTCCCGATCGTTTGAAACAGTTTCATGACTGTTTTGTGAAAGAAAGCTTTCCCTTCACAGGCGTCCGTGTTCCGTCGGGGGTGATCAGCAATCCTTCCGCATCATCCGGCAGCGCCAGTTCGCAGCGCACGGTGCCGTCGGCCATGCTCTGATAATGATATTCTACGCTCCCCAAGGGCGTGACGGCCGTGCCGGTCAGGTCCGGAAGACCAAGCAGCCGGGGCCGAATAACGATTTTTCCGTTTTCCTGCCGGACGCCTGCCAATGTCCGCATGAATTCGTACAGCGGCAGCGCGCTCCAGGCGTGGCATTCGCTGCGGGGATGATGGGGCTCCTCCGGGCAGGTGGTGCTGCCCCGGGAAAGGAGGCCGATCCAGGCGTCCAGATCCCGGCGCATCTGCTCCTCCATCCCGGCCTTTTCCAGGGCCCGGAACCATTCGTAGGAGGCGGCGAAGGAGCAGGGCGGGCAGGACAGGGCGGACCGCAGGGCGCGCCGGCTTTCTTCTTCGTCCAGCATCCCGTTGATGACTGCCCAGGCTTGGGCGTGACGGGTGAACTGCCGGCAGGAGGGACCTTCCCGGATCATGCCTTTTTCTTTATCGAAGCAGAGCACCTTGACTTTTAGCAGAATATCTTTACGCCGCCGCCGATATTCCTCCGCCGTGCCGGGGCGGCCCGTGGCTTCGTAAAGCCTCGCACCGCATTCCAGCGCGTAAGCGTACATCAGGTTGATGACGGCGCCGGGCCCTTCAAAGGACGCGGGCGATACGCCGCCGGTTTCCTTCCAGTCATCCTGCCAGTCGATGAAGGCCCAGGGATCGATCCTGCCCACCAGACCCGTTTCGTCCCGCTTGCCGTCGTAATAGTCCAGAATGCGGTCGACGTCCGGGCGGTATCGGCGGCCCAAAGCCAGATCGCCGGTGTGCTCCGCGTATTCCCACAAGGCAAAGACATAATGCATGGAAAAAGTGGATATGACCTGGCAATAAGCCGTTGGCGTTTTCCCCGGCAGCAGACCTTCCTGCCGAAGCCCGCAGTGGAAATCAAGCAGGGCTTTTTTCGCCAGGGCTGTATCGTTGCTCACAGCGTAGGTGAACAGCATTTGCAGCCGGGTATCCATGATGAACTGCAATTGCTCGTAATACGGGCAGTCCATATAGGTTTCAAGCATGCAGTTTCGCAGCGTACGCACGCACATCTCCCATAGCTTTTCCACCCACGGAACGGAAGAAGATACGGAAGACTGAACGGGCAGCGGATAGCCCGTTTTCCGATAGACGGGAGGCCGGGTGAATCGCCCGCCGGAAATTACGATATACCGGAAGGTGCGCACCCAGAAGGGCTCGTAGCACATGGGGCTGCCGTTCAGAATGATATGATCGCATCGCCCGGATACGCTCCCGTTCATATCGTCGATGCGCTGCCCGTCTGTTCCGTCGCCAAAGCGCTCCAAATAGGTAATGGTGATCTCTGTTCCTGCGTCCCCTTCCGTATAAAATCGGGGATAGCCGTTCACATGCGCGCCTGCGTCCAGAATAATCGCCTCATCCCGCTCTATGATATGGTCAAAAGCGCTTTCTGTTTCCTCCGGCAGCGGGATTTCCCGGGGGATCACGCGCACCCTGGGGATGAGGCCGACGCTTTGGAAGAGCGGGGACAGATTGACCGGGCCATAGGGCATTGCGGGAAGCCAGGCGGAATCGTCAAAATCTATTGTGCGCCAATCAGCGGGGGATACCCGAAAATCGATGCTTTCTTCCACCGCGCCCAGGTAGACGGAATACTGCGATGATTTCAGATAAAAGGTATTGTCCAGCCATGCCTTCCAGAGCGAGTGTCCGGTGGTGACGGAGCCGATGATTCGTCCGTCGGAATCCGTGATTTCTCCGTCAACGGCCAGGGCGTGGCAATTGCCCGCGCCGACCACGCCGTAAATCGCGGCGCGTTCATCCGTCTGATCTCTGGCGATGTCCGGATCGTTGAACAGCACCTGCACGGAAAAGACGTTATTTCCTGCCCGAAGATACAGCGTCAGCTCCACGGTTTCGTAATACTGCCGGTTCAGATCGCCTTTGCAGGGACCGGACAGTACGGGCGTCCCGTTTACCCATAACCGATAGCGGGAAACAGCCGTGATGCGGGCGGTCAAACGGGCGTCTGCGGGAAGAGTCTGCCCGCAGCGAAAATAGGCGAACCGTCCGCCCAGATCGCCGTGGAATATCCGCTTGCGCTCCAGTTCTTCCCTGGGGATCCGGATCCATTGCGTCTGTTCTCTCATGGCTGTTTCCTCGCTTTGCTTATTTACTGCCTCAGTTTTCCCAGGGCATACAGGCTTCCTTTGGGGAAGCGTTTCTGTGCGGCGCGGTCAACGCCCACCAGACCAAAGGTCATGGCGTAGCCCTTCTGCCATTCAAAATTGTCCAGAAGGCTCCAGTACAGGTAGCCCTTCACCGGCAGGCCTTCGGCTATGCAGTCGGCCACGCCCCGGGTCGCCGTTTCGATAAAAGCCACACGGCGGCTGTCGTCGGCGGTGGCGATGCCGTTTTCGGTGACGATCAGATCGCCCTTGAAGTCCCCGGCCACCCGGCACAGCACATGGGCGATGCCCTCGGGATAGTATTCGTAATCCATCTGGGTCTTTTCCTTGCCTTCGGGAACGGGCAGGGAACCGTCCGGACCGATGATCGTGCGGGAATAGTTCTGCACACCAAGGAAATCGTCCTCCGCCATAACGGGCAGATAGTGGGTGAATTCCCGGTCCCATTCTTCTTTGGCTTTTTCCTCGCCGCCGGGGACGGACTGCACGTCATGCAGGCTCAGCGTCCAGCCAACCTCGATGTGGGGAGCGGCTTCCCGGATGGCCTTCCTGGCGGCGGCATGGGAGAGCATCACGATTTCGTCGCCGTGAGAGGAACGGGGAGACACGAAGACGGCAGGCTTTTCGGTGCCGAAGGCGGCCAGGTTCTCCCGGGCCAGCAGGGGATTGCCCTTCATCAGATCCTCCAGGTTCACGCCCACCTGTACCTTGCCCGCCGCCACCATCTGCCGGAAAATTTGCCGGGCCACGGCGGCGATCTGGATGCCCATATTGGCCTCGTTGATGGTGCAGATGAATTTAAGCTCGCTGCCGTACTGCTCGGCGATATACCGGGCATACCGGGCGAAATCGGCGGGGGTGGTGTCCGCTTCCCAGCCGCCCTTGCGGATCAGCCACACCGGGCTGGTGAAGTGGTGCAGGGTGACGATGGGCGTGATTCCGTTTTCCCTGCAGCAGCGGATCACATCCCGGTAGTGCCGGGTTTCCTTTTCACTGAATACGCCTTCCTCCGGCTCGATCCGTGCCCATTCGACCGAAAAACGGTAGGCGTTCAGCCCGGCTTCGGCCATCAATCGAATATCTTCTTCATAGCGGTTGTAGTGGTCGCAGGCGTCGCCGCTGGGTTCTGTGAAACTGGAATGCTCCATCCGCTCCTGGGCCCAGTTGTCGCTGTTGGTATTGCCGCCCTCCACCTGATGGGCCGCGGTGGCCGCCCCCAGAAGGAAATCCTTTTCAAACCGTGCCATGGGTTCCATCTCCTTTATTATTCGTTCAGGGACGCTATCAGGTCTTTGAGTTGTTTGCGGGTCAGGCGGCCATAGCTCACCAGCGCGCCCAGCTGAATGCCCATCATCATGCCCTGCATCATGCGCTCGCTGCCTTCGCCCATGGTGTCGGTCTGGTCCGCGTGGCTCAAGGCGGAGGAGCGCATCATGTTCCCGATGATCTCCTTGCCCCTCGGATGCCTGAGCAGCTGTCCGATGGTGGTGTTTTCGGTGACGGTGAAGGGCAGAGTTACCGTGCCTTCCACCGGGACGGATCGGCTTAAACGGATATCCCGGCTGCTTTCGCCGATCTCGATCACGAATTCGCCGCTCTCAACAAAGAAATCATGGCATTTGGATTCCCAGTAAGCGAAAGCCCGCTTGTCCAGCGAGAACGTGACCGTTTGGGTTTCACCGGGCTGCAAAGCGATTTTTTCAAAAGCCCGCAGTTCCCGTACAGGACGACGTACGGTGCTTTCCTTGTCGAGCACATACAGCTGCACGGCGGCCTTGCCGGCAACGGAACCGATATTCTTCACATCCACGGATACGGTCAGGGTTTCCTGATCGGTCAGGCTGTCTTTATCCAGCTTCAGATTGTCATATTCAAACCGCGTGTAACTCAGCCCGTGTCCGAAGCAGAAGTTTACGGGCATTTCCTTTTTGTCGTAATAGCGATAGCCCACGAAAATGCCTTCAGCGTAGGTGACGATGCCTTCTTCGCCGGGGAAATTGAGGTAGGAAGGGTTGTCCTGCAGGCGGACAGGCCAGGTTTCCGCCAGATGTCCGCCGGGATTGACCTTGCCATACAGCAGGTCCACCGTGGCAGCCCCCACCTGCTCGCCGCCCAGATACATGCACAGCACGGCGGGCACCCGGTCCAGCCAGGGAAGCTCCACCGGGCTGCCGCCGTGCAGCACAACCACGGTGTGAGGATTGACAGCGGCCACCGCGGCAATCAGTTCATTCTGATTGTCCGGCAGCCGCATATGATCCCTGTCCGCGCCCTCGGTTTCAAAGGCATCAGGAAGACCCGCGAAGATCACGGCTACATCCGCCTTTTTCGCTGCTTCAACGGCTTCGTTCAGCATCGCTTTATCCGTGGTATCGCTGTGGGCGTCGTAGCCCCGGGTATACGTTACGGCGTCGCCCGCCGTTTCCAGGGCGCTGACGGCATGGGGCACGTTGATGTGGCTGGATCCCGCGCCCTGATACCTGGGTTTTTCGGCAAATTCGCCAATGAACGCCGCCTTTTGATTCTCTTTCAGCGGCAGGAGATTATCCTCGTTCTTCATCAACACGGCGCATTCGCCCGCAAGCTTCCGGGCCAGCTTCCGACATTGATCGCGGTCGATCTTTACATCGGGCCTGTGCTGCTCTACGGAATCCTTTACAAAATGCAGCAGCCGCAGCACCGCCTTGTCCAGGTCCGCCTCGGCCAGCGTTCCGGCCTTTACCGCTTCCGCAATCTCCTCGCCGGTGGCGTTGGGCCCGCCGGGCATTTCCAGATCCAGGCCAGCGGCCACACCCTTTGCCCGATCCTTGACGGCGCCCCAGTCGGTGACCACGAAGGCGTCGGATTTCCATTCGTCCCGCAGGATATCGGTCAGCAGCGTTTTGTTCTCGGAACAGAAGGTTCCGTTGATGGCGTTATAGGCGCACATCAGGCTGCGGGTTTTGCCTTTTTTGACCACCGCTTCAAAGGCGGGCAGATATATCTCCCGCAGAGTACGCTCGTCCAGGTTGCTGGAACCGCTCATGCGCAGAGTCTCCTGGTCGTTGCAGGCAAAGTGTTTGGCGCAGGCGGCGATGCCTTCGCCCTGAAGGGCCCGCACATAAGCCGCGCCCATTTCACCTGCCAGACAGGGATCCTCGGAAAAGTATTCAAAGTTGCGGCCGCACAGGGGACTGCGCTTAATATTCAATCCCGGGCCCAAAAGCATGGCTACGTTTTCCGCCTGGCATTCCTGCCCGAGCGCTTCTCCCAATTGCTTCATCACATCCCGGTCAAAGGAGGATGCCAGAGCCGCGGCGGTGGGATAGCACACCGTTTCGATGCTCTTGTTGATGCCCAGGTGGTCACCCTCGCCCTCCTGCTTGCGCAATCCGTGGGGGCCGTCGCACATCATGACGGCGGGAACTCCCAGCCGTTCAACGGCCTTGGTGTGCCAGAAATCATGGCCTGAGCAGAAAGCGGCCTTTTCTTCCAGGGTCATTTGCTTCAGGATTTCCTGTACGTTCATGGTGCTCCTCCTCATTAAAAACCATTATCGTGAATGACTTGGCTGTACCATTTTCCGCTGTCCTTTACGGTGCGCTTTTGCGTATCGAAATCCACCCGGGTAATGCCGTAACGGATGGAGAAGCCGGCAGTCCATTCAAAGTTGTCCAGCAGCGACCACAGGAAATAGCCCCGCACGTCCGCGCCGTTTTCCATGGCCTGATGCAGCCGGATCAGCACGTTTTTCACATATTCGATGCGGGCAGGATCGTGGATCTCGCCCTTTTCATCCGGCGCTTCGTCCGTTTGTGGGAAGCCGTTTTCCGTGATGTAAATGGGGATATTCAGCTTGTATTTTTCCTTCAGCATCCGCAGCACGTCCTGCAGCGCTTCGCAGTAATACCCCTCCCGAACGCTGGTTTGGAAATTGCCGCCGGGCTGCACGTCCAATCGGTTGGAATCGTCCGCCTGGTCGAAAATGGCGTTGTAGAAATTCAGCCCGTAGAAATCCAATGGCTGGCGGATGGTATCAAAATCTCCGGGCTGAATATCCGGCGTGAAGCCCCATTTTCCCATGTACGCTGTCAGTTCATCTGAATAACCGCCTAAAAACAGCGGATGCAGGAACATGCCGTAGCCCTGGGTTTCGTTCTGGCGGCAGGCAAGTGCAACGTCTGCCGGGTTATCCGGGCGATTCGGATAATGATGCCACACGTCCACCGTGATGCCGATCTGCGCCTTGGGAAGATGGAAGGAGCGGAACAGCTTCACCGCTTCGCCGTGACATACAAGCAGATTGTGAATGCATTGGCGGGCGTATTTTTCGTCCTTCACGCCCGGAGCGAAGAAGCCCAGGGCATATCCCACGTAGACAGCGATGGGCTCGTTGAAGGTGATCCAAAGATCAATATCGCTGCCGAAGTTTTCCAGCAGCACATTCACGTATTCCAGATACCATTTCACGATCTCCCGGTTGCCAAAGCCCCCCTTGAGCTGCAAAGCGTAGGGCAGATCCCAGTGATAAATGGTGGCGCAGGGACGGATGCCGTTTTGCTTCAGGCAATCGATCATCCGCCTGTAATAGTCCAGTCCGGCCTGATTGACCTTGCCCGTGCCTTCCGGCAGGATGCGGGACCAGGAGAAGGAAAACCGGTACGCCTGCACACCCAGGCGCTTCATCAGCACGATATCCTCTTCATAGCGATGATACTGGTCGCAGGCCATGTCCGGCGTATCCAGCTGAACGCTCGGCAGATGGCAGAACACATCCCAAATGGACAGGCCCCGTCCGTCCTCCAGCGCCGCGCCTTCCACCTGGGCTGCCGCGGTGGCCGTACCCCAGAGAAAACCTTCAGGGAATTTGTACTCAACCATGCTTTTTCACCATTCCTTTACGTCTTTCAGTTCCTTCCGATAGTCTTTATAGCAGAAGTGCAGAGCGGCCACGGCGGATAATACAGTGGTGACCGTGGCGGAAAAAATGATGCCGTACATTTTGAACAGCCAGCTCATCAGGAAAAGCATAGGAATATAGATGATGCCCTTTTCCAGCAGGGATACGATGACCGCCTGTTTGGATTTGCCGGAAGCCTGCAGATAGGTGGTGCAGATCTGATAAAAGCCGAAAAAGGGGCCGATGACGATGGACGCGAACAGGCAGACACGGCCGATTTCCAGCACATTCGGATCATTCAGGAAAGCATTGAGCAGCTGATCCCTGAAGATCAGACACAGGGCGGACAGTACCGTTCCGGCGATCACGGCAAGGCCTGTGGTTTTCATCAGGATCTCCGTCAGCCGCTTATGATTCCCGGCGCTGTAATTAAAGGAAATGGCGGGCTGCATGCCCATGCACACGCCCATCACCGTCATGGAGATCATCTGCCCGATGCGCCCGGCCACGCTCTGCCCGGCCACGGCGACAGAGCCATAGGCCATCATCAGGTTATTCACGATGGTGCCGGATACACTGCCCAGCACCGTCGCGCAGCTCATGGGCAGGCCCAGGCTGATCACCGTCCGGACCACCTTCTTTTCGAAGGATATATCCCTGGGGGAGGCGGAGTAAATCTTTCCTTTGGTGCGCAGGAAGTAGACATAATAGCAAAGACTGACCGCGTTGGCGGCCACCGCGGGTCCAGGGCGATGTTCAGCACCGTGCCCAGCATGTTGCCGATCATGGAATCGGTGGTGGAGCCGTCGGCCCGGATCAGGGCGGGCACCACGTTGGTGAGCATGATCACCGGCGCGCCGATGGCGATGATGCGCAGGTATTCGGCGGTAAAGCCCCGGGTTTCATCATTGGCGCCAAGCATATTGCAGACGGGGTTCATCAGCGGCAGCACAACAGCCGCAAAAACCAAACCGATCACGATGGCCCCCCACACGGCAAAGGCGCTGATTTTTTTGATGGTGCCATACTCTCCTTTGCCCAGGGACAGGGAAATGGCGGTGCACCCGCCGTTGCCCAGCAGCACGCCCAGGCCGGATAAAACGGAAAACATGGGCGACGCCAGCGTGACTGCCGCCACCTTGTTGGCGTCGCCGGTCTGGCCGATAAAAAACACGTCCGCCATGTGGTAAAGCACCATCACCAGCATAATCAGAATGGCCGGAACGCACAGCTTTCCAACCAGCGTCCGGAAGGCCCCGGAACGAAGCATTTCTTCATTATTTAATTTTGCTTTCGTTTTCAGCTCTTTCGCCATGACTAACTCCTCCCGTATCACGCAAAATAAAAAGAACCATGTCATCGTTCAGATTTTATCAGTTTTTATGTTTGCCGTCTTTTTCTCATCCGACATATTCTTTCACAAATCCGACATTTTGATTTTTATGAGGACGAAGGATGTCGGTTTTCTGATATTTTATGTCGGAATACGCAAAGATTTCTTTTTCGGAAACTGATACAATTTGTTTGACAAGCATGGAGAGGGGGATTCCTGTGCAGATATTCAATCCAGACAGCAAGTTTTCCCAGTTCATCTATTCCGTCGGGGATTATGTAAAGCTTGGGCTGATTTTTCTGCTGTTTTCCATTCCGGGTATTACCGCCGGAGCCGCCGCCGCCGCGGTGATGACGGTGGGAATGCGTATCGAGCGAAAGGAAGCGCCGACGATTTTCCGGCCTTTCTGGCAGGCCTTCAGGGATAACTTCCGGCAGGGAACCGTGCTGATGCTTATCTTTATGGCGGTATTCTTCTTCCTGGCGGCGGACTGGTACATTCTGATTCAGATGGGACAAACCCTGCCGATCCGCCTGATCTGCGCGATCGTTTTCGTGCTGGCGCTGCTGGCCGCATCGCTGATGATGTGGGTGTTTCCCACCCTGGCGCGGTTTGATCTCACCAACCGGCAGATCATTCACAACGCTGTGATTCATATGTTCGCCCGGTTCCCCCAAACGCTGCTGGCTCTGGGCACGGCGGTGGGCGGTTACATCCTGGCGGCGCTCTTTCCTCAGGTCATGCCCGTTGTTACATTCTTTGTTCCGGCATTCGTGGTCTGGTATATGTCCCGGACCTGCGTCAAGCGCTTCCGCAAGTTTGACGGAAGCCCGGGGGAAGAAGCAGCGGAGTCCGATGAAGAGACAAATCAGTCGGAAGAAACGGCAGCCATGCTCAATTGAAATCTAATTCGTTCATAAATAAGGAGGATACAACCATGGGCAAGACGATCTATGATCCCAGGCAGGACGCCCGCTTCCGGCATCCGGTGATCGACCTGGATGAATGGCGGGAAAGGCATCTGCCGGGCGGAGAAACCATTCCTTTCCGCTATCTGCACGGGTATTTTGAGGGGACCGATGTGAAATTCTCTTTCTGCTTTCCGCCCGCCGATCGGTATGAAGGCCGGTTCCAGCAGTACCTGTCTCCCTTCCCAGGCCCGGATGAGGAAGTGGCTTCCCTGGGCCATACCGGCACAGAGGACCGCATCGGCTTTGCCCTCAAGTGCGGCGCATACTATGTGGAAACCAACATGGGTTCCAAACAGCAGTTCGGCGGCGGCGGGGACGCCACCATGACCTGGAAATCCTCCGCCGCTGCGGCGGAGTATTCCCGGGAAAAGGCCATGGAAATCTATGAAACCAATCAGCGGCCTTACGGCTACGTGTACGGCGGCAGCGGCGGAGGCTACAAATCCATGGCCTGCATCGAAAACACTTCCGCCTGGGACGGGGCCGCACCCTATGTGATCGGTTCTCCCGTCAGCCTGCCCAACACCATCACCATGCACGTGCAGGGCCAGCGGGTACTGCGCAATGTTTTCCCCCAAATCCTTGACGCCCTGGACGCGGGCGGCTCCGGCGACCCGTATAAGGATCTGAACCGGGACGAAGCCGATATGCTGCGGGAGCTGACAAAGATGGGCTTCCCGCCCCTGGCCTGGTATATGGAAGCCAAGGGCGTGATCGATCCCGGCTCTCTGCCGGTGCTGATGCCCGGTGTGAAGGGCATGGACCCCGAATACTTTTCCGATTTCTGGACGAAGCCCGGCTATGCCGGGGCCGACCCCAACAGCTCCTCGTCCAAGGACCGGATTTATTTCCGGACGAAGATAAAATCCGTGCGTCATTCCGATCAAACCGATACCCGTGCCGCCGAGGATGGCCAGAACGGCGTGGACGACGCCTATAAAAAGCAGATGGTCAGCGGCAACGGGGCCTATCTGGAGCTGGAAGCGCTGCCAAAGGGCGAAAACCTGTATCAGGAAGGTCTGTATATGACCCTGCAGAACGGCGATGCCCAAGGCGCTACCCTGCTGATGGGTAAAATGATGCGCTATCCCGAAAGTGACAGCGGCATCGTGACCATCGGTGACTGCTACGGGATGAGCGATCTGGAAGAAACGCTCGGCAGGATCAAACCCGGGGACGAGATCCTGCTGGACAATTCCGACTATATCGCCCTGCAAAGCTATTACCGTTATCAGGTGCCCAAAGATCTTTCCTTCCACGCCTGGGATCAGTTCCGCAATCCCGACGGCACGCCCAGGACGCCCCAGCGCCGGCCCTTCCCGGTTCCGTTTACCGGCACCGGCGTATACCAGGACGGCGACATTCAGGGCAAGGTCATCAATATCCAGGCATTGATGGACGAAAGCACCTGTCCCTGGTGCGCCGACTGGTGGCGGAACAAGATCATCGAAACAAAAGGCACCGACGAAAACCACCGCACCTATTTTATGGAACGCTGCATGCACGGCGATATCAACGCCATCGGGAACTATATGGTGGTCAATTATGTAGGCGCGCTGCGCCAGGCGCTGATCGACCTCTCCGCCTGGGTGGAAAAGGGAATCGAACCGCTGAACCGCACTGCCTACACCCTGGGCGAGGACGGACAGATCCACACGGAGCCGGATGTCAGCAGGCGCTTCGGCATCCAGGGCATCCCCACCCTGAAGGCCAACGGCAAAAAGTGCGCCCATGTGAAGGCGGGCGAATGCGTGCGCTTTACCGTGGACGTGGAGGTGCCTGAGGGCGCGGGCGACGTGACGGAGATCCTTTTTGCCCGACAGGAAAAGGATCTGGCCGCCAGGGATACGGATAGCAACGGCGTTGCCCGGCTGATGCTGGGGGAAGATATGTGGGACGGCAGCCTGGCCTTTGAAAAAGGCGCAAAGGGCAAAGTGCACACCGCCCACGCGGAAACCGTCGGCTGCTATGATCAGCCCGGCACCTACTTTGCCACCGTCCGCATCTCCACCAACCGAAAGGGTGAAAACGATCCCTTCACCCAGGTGCTGAATCTGGATCGGGTCAGGATCATTGTGGAATCGTAACACGTCGGATTTGCTGTATTTTTTGTCGGATTTCGCAAAGAAATCCTTCCCTGTTTTCTGTAAGATATACGCAACGGGGGCTTTCGGTGAAAAGCCCGTTCAATCCAGAAAGGAGACGGAAGACAGATGTCCATTCGAACAAAATGGATCGCGCTGATGGTCGCCGTGGTGCTGATGCTGGTCGGCATGCAGGTGTACTACGGCAATATCGGCAATACCGGCGGTCAGAGCGCGTCCCCGGAAACCACCTTCGACTGGTGGATCTATTCCGGCACATCCTCCGAATACTATTCCAATTACGCCGAAAACCCGGCGATCCAGTATACCCTGCGCAAGGGCTGGGGCCCGGAAGGAAAGGGGATCGCCCTGAATTTCCTCCAGCCTCCTCCCGGTTCAGAGGCCGATAACTACGCCACCATGCTGGCCTCCGGCGATCTGCCGGATATCATCGACGCCGTCATCTGCGACCCGCCCCAGGTGATGGTGGAAAAAGGCTACGCTATCGAGCTGACCGAATACGTGGAACAGTACATGCCCAATTACAAAGCGCTGGTCCATTCCAACAACGAGATCTACATCAACACCGTCATCGTGGACGACGAGGGCAGGGAACACTATTACAATCTGGCCACGGTGAACGAGGGCTATGCCACCGTTTTCCAGGGCTTTATGTACCGCCGGGACTGGATCGCCAAATACGGCACGAACCCTGTCACCGGCGCGGCCTTCACCGGCGGTTACACCGATCCTAACGACGTGGACAGCTGGGTGGACGACGTGGTGTTCCCCAGCGGCGGAAAGGACCCCATCTATATTTCCGACTGGGAATGGATGTTTGAAATCTTCACCCGCGCCCAGGCCGACCTTGGCATCACCGATAAATATTGCATGAGCCTGTATTATCCGGGATTCACATGGTCCGGCGGCCTGCTTTCCTGCTTTGGCGGCGGCGTGAACGTATGGTATCAGGACGCGGAGGGCAAGGTGCATTTCGGCGGCTATGAGGAGCCCTTCAAAACATATCTGCAGTGCATGCACGCCTGGTATGAAAAGGGCTGGCTGGATCACGATTTCAACCAGCGCACCTCCGACGCTTTCTACCAGATCGACTCCACCTCCGTGCGCCAGGGCATGATCGGCATGTGGAACGGCCAGCAAAGCGAATTGGGCGGCCGTCTGGATATGCACGACGGCGGCTACACCGAAGGCATTTTCGTAGCCGGCGCGCCGTATCCCATTAATGATATCTACGGCCCGGAAAGCTGCCGGAACGTGCCGCCCAACTGCGTAATGGGCAGCGGGCTCACAAGCGGCGGCATCCTTGTCACGCCCAAAGCGAAGGAGAAGGATCTGGCGACTTTCTGCAGCTATATCGATTATTTCTACACCACCGAAGGCGCTTTGATCAAGACCCTGGGGCTGAGCAAGGGACAGGTGGCGGACTTCACCGAAAACACCTTCTACGCGGATCATGGCCTCATCGACGGCGCGTATTCCATCGGCGCGGACGGGCGCTACCGCAAGAGCGACGTGCTGGTGCCAAGAGCGACGTGCTGGTGCATGACAGCGGCCAATTGAACACCGCCGTGGGCTTTAACAAATGCTGCGGCATCACGCTGGTGGACAGCGTGGACCTGGGCTATGCCGATACCTATCAGGCCTCCCTGGATACCTGGATGCGCTATCCCAACACCGGGTTCTTCCAGGGCAGCCGTACCACCAACGCCATGAGCCAGGATGATACCAAAACCGCCGCGGACATCCACTCCAAAGCGCTGGAATACATGACCAAGAACTGCGCCAACTTTATTACCGGAAAGTCCAACTTCGACAAGGACTGGGACAAGTGGTGCACCGTGCTGAAAAAATACAGGGTGGACAGCATTACGGAACTGTACCAGTATTACGTGGATCATTATCCCTTCCGATAAGCGACAGGAGGTGTGAGAAATGGCAAAAAAGAATTCCTACGATCTGGCCGCTTCCTCCCGCAGAAGCTGGAAGACGGAGCTGAAGCGCGATTGGGTGGTCTACCTGCTGTTCCTTCCTATCATCATTTATGAAGTGGTGCTGCATTACCTGCCCATGTTCGGCATCGTGATGGCGTTTCAGGATTACAACGTGGTCGACGGCTACTTCCATTCCCCATGGGTGGGCATGAAGCACTTTGTCGATCTGTTTTCCGGCGAGGATTTCCTCCAGGCCATCCGCAACACCGTGGTCATCGGCCTGATGCGCGCCACCATCGGCTTCGTGGCCCCCATCATCTTCGCCCTGATGCTGAGCCTCATCAATTCCAAGAAATTCAAGCGTACCTGCCAGACCTTTTCCTATATGCCCAACTTCGTGGCCGCGGTCATCGTCTGCTCCCTGTTCACCCAGTTTCTGGCCAAGGACGGCCCGCTGACCCTGTTCCTTACCAACGTGTTCGGAGCTGAAAACCAGAACTGGTTTGCCAACGACAAGGCGCCCGTGTTCTGGATCATCTACCTGCTGATGGGCATCTGGCAAGGCATCGGCTGGGGCTCCATCATGTACGTGGCGGCAATCTCCCAGGTCAGCGGCGATCTGCATGAGGCGGCGGCGCTGGACGGGGCCACCCGGCTCCAGCGGCTGTTCAAAATCACGCTGCCCAGCATCCTGCCCATGATCCTGATGATGTTCGTCATCAACGTGGGCACCGCGCTGGCTGCCGGATACGACAACATCCTGCTTTTGTACATGCCCAGCACCTACAACGTGGCCGATACCGTGTACACCTACACCTACCGCCAGGCCTTCGGCGGCGGCAACAGCAATTATTCTCTTTCCGCGGCCTCGGGCCTGTTCCAGTCCGTTGTTTCCACAATCCTGCTGGTTGGCTCCAACGCGCTTTCGCGTAAGGCTGCCGGCAGCAGCCTGTTCTGAGAGGAGGGAGCATCATGGCAAGAAAGCAAAGAAAAAAAGAAGAATGGGAAAACAACATGGTGGAAACCAAATCCGTTCCCGACAGAATCGTGGATGTGGTCGTGTACTTCTGCGTTGCGCTGGTGGCCTTCTGCAGCGTAATCCCCATGTGGCATGTGCTCATGTCCTCCTTCTCGGACGGTAAATCCCTGCTGGCCCATGTAGGATTGGTATTGTGGCCCGTGGGCGGTTTCACCATGGACGGCTACAAGCTGGTTTTCCAGAACGCCGGCATTGTGGGCGGCTATGTCAACACCGTCATTTACACGGTTTCCTTCACCGTGATCGGCTTTCTGCTCTCCGCGGTTACGGGCTATGCCCTGAGCCGTGACACCAAATTGAAAAAGCCCGTCACCATGGCGCTGATGGTCACCATGCTCTTTGGCGGCGGCATGGTGCCCACCTACATGGTCATCCGGGCTTTGGGCTGGGTCGGCACCCCCTGGGCGCTGGTCATCCCGGGCTGCACCAACAGCATGTACTGCATCATGATGATGAACGCCTTCAATTCCATCCCCAAGGAAATGTATGAAGCCAGCCACATCGACGGCGCGGGACATCTTTCCACCCTGTTTGAAATTACCCTGCCCCAGGCCATGAACATGGGCAGCGTCATCATCCTGAACCTGGTCATCGGCCAATGGAACTCCTGGCTGCCGGCCAGCATCTACGTGCCCAACAAGAAAGCCCTGTGGCCCCTGCAGCTGGTTATCCGCCAGATCACTTCCGAAAATGCCGACTTCCTTAACTCCTCCAACCCCAATTACAGCCGGTACCTCATCCAGTTCGCCGTGATTATCGCGGCCATCGCGCCTATCATCATCGCTTTCCCCTTCTTCCAGGACAAGATGGAAAAGGGCGTTATCCAGGGCGGCGTCAAAGGTTAATCGGCCGCCGATTCACAAAGACAGTCTGCAGTCGCAGGCTGTTTTTGTGCTTTTCAGAAACGTATTTTAAGTGTATAATGATTTTAACGGGCTCTGTGATATATCCGCATATTCTCAGGAGGGCGTCCCATTGGAAAAGCATTCGTCTCTTTACAGATGGTTCTGGTACCGGCCCGTGTTTCGCAATCTTCGGCCGCGGCTCATGACCATGATTTTGGCCCTGGTTTTGCCCGTCAGCCTTGTCTGCCTGGCGCTGTCCGCGGTTTCCGTTTTTCAGAGCAGGAAAACCGCCTACGAAATGAACCAAAACGCCCTCAGCTTTTATATGGACAATCTGGCGATACGCCATGAACTCGGCGATATCGACGCCGTGACGGATTTTCCCGCGGCCCTGGCGCCGCATCTGACGCTGCTGTACTGGAACGCGAGCGCACCGGATTCCCGCGTTTATAACGGGGG
This sequence comes from uncultured Eubacteriales bacterium, assembly GCA_902789365.1. Classification (GTDB taxonomy): domain Bacteria; phylum Bacillota; class Clostridia; order Christensenellales; family Aristaeellaceae; genus RUG756. Next base: position 27,068 of record CADANQ010000019.1, on the reverse strand, counting down.
AACCGTATACGCCGCCATGGGCGAAGGGCAGACCTTCAAAATCCTTCCGGACGGTTCATGGGAGGAAGCGCAAATATCCTTTGACCGGCTGAAACAGGAAAGGCACTTTTTCCTCTGGGAAAAGGAAGGTCAGCCTTTCCGGGTGCTGGTTGCCTTTCCCTATGATTTTTCCATGCGCAATTTGCCTGTCTGGTTCTGGATTGCCGTCTTCATATCCCTGATAACCATCATCAATTGCCCGATTCTCTTTTCACGACTGAAAAAGGACATTCTGGATCCTCTGGACACCATGAATCAGGCTCTTTCCGCCTTTCAGGATAATCAGGCCTACCGTATTCCACCGCATACGCTGGCTGTCAGCGATGATTATCTTCATCTGTTTAATCATTTCAACGCCATGGCGGCAGAGGTTCAGCGGAGTCACGAAAAAGACGTGAAGCTGCTGGAAACGGAAATGGACAACCTGCGATTGCAGGTAAACCCCCATATGCTTTTGAACTCCTACAACATGATCTACGCCCTGTCGGAATCGAAAAACTACGCCACCATCCAGGATTATACCCTGTACTTGGCGGATTATTTCCGCTATGTGCTGCGCAGGGGGCAGCAGATGGTCACGGTAAAACAGGAATTGGAATTTGTGGACAACTTCATCCATATCCAGCGCATCCGCTTTCCCGATCGTTTCTCCTATATCTACCAGGCGGATGAGGACTGCATGAGCGCTCTCATTCCGCCGCTGCTGATCGAGAACTTTGTGGAGAACGCCATCAAATACGCCCTCAACCCCAAAGAACCCATCGAGATCGTGGTGTCCGTTCATCGGGAGGAAACGGAGGAAGGAAAAATAAACCTGCATATCGCCATCATGGATACCGGCAGCGGCATTCGTCCGGAGGTATTGGAAAAGCTGCGGAAGAGGGAACCCTACATCGACGAGGCGGGACAGAAGCATATCGGCATATACAACTGCTTAAGGCGGGTGGAGCTGTTTTACGGCGATGAGGGCGATATTCATTTTTCCAGCGCGATGGGCGGGGGAACCCAGGTTTATCTGATCATTCCTTATTCGCTTTCAGCCGATCGCTTTGCGGGAGGGGAGGCGCAAGTATGAATATTCTGATTGTGGACGATGAGGAATTGGCTGTTCAGGGCATTCTGGACGGGGTTTGTTGGGAACAGCTGAGTTTTGACAAGGTGCTTACAGCCCGGAGCTATGAGGACGCGGTAAGCATTTTCGGCAATACCTATATCGATATTCTGTTAAGCGATATCGAAATGCCGGGAGAAAGCGGCCTGAAGCTGATCGAATACGTGAACGCCCACAGCCCGAATACCGAATGCATCATCCTGAGCTGTCACGATGAATTTAATTACGCCCAGGCCGCCGTGCGGCTCAACTGCATGGAGTACGTGCTCAAGCCCATCCGCTACCAGAAGCTGACGGAAATCCTGATGCGCGCAATGGAACGGTCGGCCCAGCGGCGAAGGACGGAACAGATCCAGCAGTACGGCCAGCGTTACATCGATTCCCTGGCGAAGGAATCCCGCGGCGATTCGTCCAACGCGTTGGATACCGCCGTACAGTATATCGACAGCCATCTGACGGATGATTTATCGGTGCGGGAGCTGGCGGCCATATGCTATATCAGCGCCGATTATCTGACGAGGCTTTTCAAAAAGAAGTTTGGCGTCTCGGTTTCCGAATACATCCAGGAGCGACGTATCCGCCTTGCGGGCGAATTGATGCGGCATCGGGATATGACGATTTCCATGGTGGCCAACAAGGTGGGCTTCGGCAACTATTCCTATTTTACGGAGCAATTCAAAAAGTATTTCGGCGTCACGCCCCGGGAATATCAGAAAAAGGCGCAGGAATAAAACATGTCGGATTTGCGGGATTTTATGTCGGATTTCGTACAGAATTTATTTCTTCGACGTGGCATAATGGCATCAGTAAAGAGGGAACGCATTCCGCTTTCCCCGAGAATGATGAGGAGGATTATGTCATGTTGAAGAAAATCGCCGCTCTCCTGCTCGGCATCGCGCTGTGCCTGTCCATGGTATCCTTCGCCGCGGCCGGGGATGTGCCCAGCCTCGCCAACACCTATTATTCCTACGGCTACGATGTGGGCACCATGTTCATGAACTACTATATCCACTTCTATGATGAAATCCCCGGCCTGGGCAAGGTGTTCCACGCCGGCATGTGCATGGATCAGATCTGCTTCGACGGCACCTATGAAGTGCTGGCCGAGGAACGCCCCTACAAGGTGGCCATGGACCGCGCCGCCAGTGAAGCGGGCACCCTGACCGAAGGCACCGCTCCCTTCACCGTGGTGTTCTACGATTTTGACGGCAACGAACTGGACCGCTGCGCCATGGACGCGGAACACATTTATAACGACATGACCGCCATCACCGGCGTCGGCGGCGGAAACTGCGCCCTGAACCTGGACGCCGACCCCGAAAACAGCAAGTTCGCCGCTCAGTACTCCGCCGAGCCCGCCGTGGCGTTCCTGTCCCTGATCAACCCCGACGACGACACCGCCACCCTGGACCTGAAGGTGAACGGCAAGTATGACGACCTGGTGGTGCTGTATGTGGAAGGCACCTACGCCATGAACGAGGATCAGACCGTCATCACCCTGACCCCCGATTCCGAGGACGACGCCGGCGCCACCGTGACTAAGAACGAAGACGGCACCTACACCTACGTTTCCACCGACGGCGACGAAGCGACCCTGGTTGAAGTGAAACCCATCGAAGTGGCCTATGCTCTCAAGGGCCAGATTCCCGTGCCCGGCATGGACGGCGTGAACGCGGACTTCATCTGCAACCTGTACAGCGACAACACCGTGCGGCTGTACGCCGACTTCATGGGCAACCAGATGGACGTGGACAAGGGCACCTACGAAATCGATATGACCACCTATTCCTTCGTCATCCACTTTGAAAACGCCGGTGACCTGACCACCGAAGGCTATGCCGCCGACATGGTGCTCAACTACAAGGTCGCCGAGGTGGCTCCCTTCGGCGCCATCGAGCAGACCCTGAAATTCGTGACCGAATAACAAAAACCCCAGGCCGTCAGAGGCTGCCTCTGATATCATCAGTGCCGCCGCCCATGCTGGACGGCGGCCTTTTTAAAAGGAGAATCTTTCCATGCAGCATTCGTTTTATCCCGGCCGTGAATGGCCGGACACCGAAGGCAAGCCCATCCAGGCCCATGGCGGCAGTATTCTGACGGCGGACGGATTCTATTACTGGTACGGCGAAAACAAGGAAAAAACGGATGGCAAAAACGGCATCTGGCATTGGGGCGTGCGCTGCTACCGCTCCCGGGATCTCTGTAACTGGGAAGACTGCGGGCTGATCATTCCGCCGGATGAAAAAGACGAGCATTCGCCCCTGCATCCCGCCAGCATGATGGACCGGCCCCATATCCTGTACAACCGGCGGACGAAGAAGTATGTCTGCTGGCTGAAAATCATGGAGAAGAACGGGGAGCAGACCGAAACGGTGCTGACCGCGGATCGTCTGCTGGGACCGTACGCCATCGTTCGCAGGGGACTGCGCCCGCTGGGCATGAGCGCCGGAGACTTCGATCTGGCCTCCGCGCCGGACGGAAAAGGCTATTATTTCTTTGAACGGGTGCATTCCGAAACCGTCATCGCTGACCTGACGGAAGACTATACCGATGTGACGGGATATTATTCCACCCATTTTCCCCAGCCTCAGCCGCCCTTCGTGCGGGAAGCGACGGCGCATTTCATCCGCCGCGGCAAGCATTATCTGGTCACTTCGGGAACGACGGGCTATCTGCCCAATCCCTCGCAGATCGCGGTTGCCGATACCTGGCACGGGCCGTATCGGGTGCTGGGCGACCCGCATCCGGGCGACGCGAGCCGAACCTCCTTCCACTCCCAGATTACCTCGGTATTCAAGGTGCCGGGGAAAAAAGATCTGTTCATCGCGCTGGCGGACCGCTGGGCGCCGGACTACATGCATCTGCGTTATCAGGATTACGGGGAATGGTTCCGTCTGCGGTTTGCGGAACAAAGAACGCCCGAAGAAGAAGCGCGCATGGCGGAATTGAAAAAGCTGCTTCCGCCTGACAGCGCGATGGATACATCAAAAGCGCGTTATGTCTGGCTGCCCTTCCGCTTTGAGGGGGAGATGGGCATCCTGGACTGGCGGGAGCAATGGAGCCTGGACGAATTTGAGTGAGGAGCGTAAACGCAATGAAGCAATATAAAATGTTTGAACTGGCTTTCCCCGGTGAAGCGCTGACGGACAAATGGGCGCAGATTGACCTGACTGCGGAATTTACCTGCGGCGATACCGTTAAATCCGTCAAGGGCTTTTATGACGGCGACGGACGGTATATCGTCCGCTTTCTGCCTGAAATCCCCGGGGAATGGCATTGGAAGGTCAGCGGAAAAGTGAACGCCGGGGGAACGGAAGTCTGCGAACCGGCCGACGGCGCTCACGGCCTGGTAAAAGCCGTCGATACCCATTTCGAATACGAAGACGGCACGCTCTTTATTCCCTTCGGCACCACGGTGTACGCCCTGGCCCACCAGGACGACGCGCTGGTGGGGGAGACGCTGGAAAGCCTGAAAGCCGCCCCCTTCAACAAGGTCCGCATGTGCGTGTTCCCCAAGCATTACGATTACAACCGAAACGAGCCCCCCTATTATGCCTTTGAGAAAAAAGCGGACGGCGGATGGGATGTGAACCGGCCCTGCATCGCCTTCTGGCATCGGTTTGAAAAGATTTTGAAGCAAATCGCGGAAATGAACATCCAGATCGATCTGATCCTGTTCCATCCCTATGACAGGTGGGGATTTTCAGAGCTTGCCCAGCGGGACAACCTGATTTATCTGGATTACCTGCTGCGCCGCCTGGCCGCCTGGCCGAACATCTGGTGGAGTCTGGCCAATGAATACGATCTGAACACGGCAAAATCCCTGGCCGACTGGGAGGAGATCGAAGAATACGTCGCCGGGAGGGATCCCTTCCGTCATCTCCTGTCCAACCATAACTGCATGTGCTTCTGGGATAATACCCGGAAAAACATCACCCACGCCAGCCTGCAAACCAAGGGTCTGTCCGAAATTCCGCGCTGGATCCGGGAATACAAAAAGCCCGTGATTATCGACGAATGCTGCTATGAGGGGAATCTGCCCCATTTCTGGGGCAGCATCAGCGGGCAGGAGATGGTGCGCCGCTTCTGGCGCTGCTATGCTTCCGGCGCGTACTGCACCCACGGGGAAACCTTCCTTTCCGATGATGAGGTTCTCTGGTGGGCCCGGGGCGGAAAACTCAAAGGCGAAAGCCCCAAACGCATCGCTTTCCTCAGGCAGATCATGGAAAGCCTGCCTGGACCGCTGACACCCGGGGAGGGCGGCTTCCTGGACCTGGCCCGGTCGGATGATCCGGTGGATCCGGAGGCGATCCCCAAAGAGATGCGCGGCTTTTTCCGGGCCTTTTCCGCCAGCATTCATCGCATGAGCGAGCAGGACCGCACGGCACACCTGGGCGGCGAGCACGCATGGGAAAGCCACTGCGGCGAGGAAGCGTACCTGACCTATTTCGATCTGCAATGCTACGGCGAGCAGACCGTTCAGCTGCCTGAGGATAAGGCTTATAAAGCCGAGCTGATCGACGTGTGGAACATGACCCGGGAAGTGATTGCGGAATCCGTCAGCGGCAAAACCAGGCTGACCCTTCCCGGACGGGATAACCTGGCGCTGCTGATCACGCGAATCAAATAAAGGAGAAACGGCTATGAAGGATTACATGAACGCGTCCCTCCCCCCCAGGAAACGGGCGGAACTGCTGCTGAAAGAAATGAATCTTGACGAGAAAATGGCCCAACTGGCGGGTGTGTTCGCCATCCGGGGGTATGAAGACAGGATGGCCCCCTTCTTCAGGCACGGCATCGGTCAGATCAGCTCCCTGGAATTCCGTTCATGCGGCAGCCTTCAGGAAGCCGCCGCCTGGCAGCGGCAATTGCAGACCATCGTGATTGAAAGCAGCCGCCTGCATATTCCCGCCGTTTTCCACATGGAAGGCCTGTGCGGACCGCTGATGCAGGATACCACCGCCTTCCCCTCCGGCGTGGCCAGGGGATCCTCCTTTGACCCCGAGCTGGAGAGGAAGATCGGCGAAACCGTGTCCCGACAGGAAGCGGCGGTGGGCATTACCCAGGTATTGGCTCCTGTACTGGATATTTCCCGGGATTCCCGTATGGGCCGTCAGTGCGAGCCCTACGGCGAAGATCCCACCCTGGCCGCCGCCATGGGTTCAGCCTATACCCGCGGCATTCAGGAAACCGAGACCGCGGGCCGCACCCCGGACGCCGCCGCCAAGCATTTCTTCGGCTTCCACAATTCCGCCGGGGCCATTCACGGAGCGCACGTGGATGCGGGAGACCGGCTGCTGCTGGAAATCTACGGCAAGCCCTTCCAGGCGGCAATCACCGAAGCGGGCCTGAAAGGCGTTATGCCCTGCTACGGTTCCGTAAACGGATTGCCCATCCACGCCTCAAAACATTACCTGAACGGCATCCTGCGGGGCGAAATGGGCTTTGAAGGCATCACCGTGTCCGATTACGGCGGGGCCAGCAACGCCTATGAATATCAGGGCATCGGCGAAACCATGGGGGACGCGGGCCTGCGGTGCCTGTCGGCCGGTCTCGACGTCGAATTGCCCATGCCCAAGGCTTACGCGGACGAACTGAAACAGAAATTTGCCAATGGCGAAGCGGATATGGCGCTGCTGGACAGCGTGGTGACCCGGGTGCTGGAAGCCAAATTCCGCATGGGCCAGTTCGAGCATCCCTTCGCCCTGGAGGGTGAAGCGCTGGACAAGACCGTACATCATGATGAGGATGAACGGATTGCCGCCCGGTCCGCCCGGGAGGCGCTGGTGCTGCTGAAAAACGACGGCGCGCTGCCGCTGACCGGCAGGGAAAAGACCATTGCCGTCATCGGCCCCGCCGCAGCAAACGCCCGGTATTATTTCGGCGGCTATACGCACCTGTCCATGGTGGAGGCCCAGCATGCCGCCCGCAATTCCATGGCCGGCGTCAAAGGCAACGGCGTTAAAAATGAAGTGCGCATCGTGCCCGGCACCAACGTGGAGGACGACGAAAACGAAGAATTCAACGGCGTACTTGCCAGACTGAAGCCTGATTGCAAAAACCTGATTCAGGCGCTGAAAGCCGTTTTGCCCGACACCCGTATTCTGTATGCCCGGGGCTATCACAAAGCAGGCGCGGACCAAAGCCTGTTCCCGGAAGCTCTTGAAATCGTCAGGCAGGCCGACATTGTCATATTGACCCTGGGCGGCAAAAACGGCTCCGGCTCCGTCGCTACCATGGGCGAGGGCGTGGACGGCACAAACATCAATCTGCCCGCCTGCCAGGATGCCTTCATCCGGGAAGCGAAGAAACTGGGCAAACCGCTGATCGGCGTTCATTTTGACGGACGGCCCATCTCCAGCGACACGGCGGACGAATGCCTTGACGCCATTCTGGAATGCTGGAATCCCGCCGTTTATACCGCCGAAGCCGTCGCCGACGCGCTGCTGGGCAAACTGAATCCCTCCGGCAAGATGCCCCTGTCCGCCGCCCGGTGCGCCGGACAGATTCCGGTGTATTATAACCACCCCAACGGTTCCATGTGGACCCAGGCCCCCAGCATCGGCTTTACGGATTACGTGGATTGCCCGCACCGTCCCCGCTACTGCTTCGGACACGGCCTGAGCTACACCCGTTTTGAATACAGCGGCCTGATACTGGACAGGAAAGAAACCAAACCCTTTGAAGCGGTGTCGATTTCCCTGAAGGTGAAGAACGCCGGAGATTGCGCCGGTACGGAGATCGTGCAGCTCTACCTGAAGGATATCCATGCCTCCATGACCCGGCCTTGCAAAGAATTGCAGGGCTTTGCCCGGGTGGATCTGAAACCCGGCGAGGAAAAGGAAGTTTCTTTTTCCGTCCGGCCGAGCCAGATGGCCTTCCTGGATGAGGATATGCGTTGGAAGATTGAGAAGGGTGAATTTGAAGTGCAGGCAGGTTCTTCTTCGGAGGACATCCGTTTGAGGGATTCCTTTACCGTGACGGAGAATGCCTATCTCGCGGGCAAAACCCGCGCTTTCTATGCCCTGGGCGAAATCAGGTAAGGAGGCTGACTTATGGAGATTAAAAACAGCGCCTGGATCACGGTATCACAGGACACCGGCGATATCTGCCCGGTATTCCGGAAACGCTTTGCCGCGGAAAAAAAGATTGAAAAAGCAGAGCTGCAAATCACCGTCCTCGGGGTGTATCACGCGGAAATCAACGGCCGCCGGGTCGGAGATTTTGTTCTGGCCCCCGGCTGGACCAGCTATACCCATCGCCTGCAGGTGCAGACCTATGATGTGACGGCGCTGCTTCAGAAAGAAAACGACCTGCGCGTCACCGTGGGCCGGGGCTGGTTCCGTTCGCCCATACCGGGCTGGCTGAACAGCGAAGACAAACAGCGGCGGCTGAATCAACCCTGCGGATTGATTGCTTCCCTGCGCATCTGTTATGCCGACGGCACGAAAGAAACCGTTCCCACGGAGGAAAACTGGCAGTGGGCGAAAAGCCGGATTCTGTTCAGCGAAATTTACGACGGCGAAACCTGCGACGCCAGGATCGAACCCGGGGACTGGCAGCCCGTGAAGCCGCTGAAATGGACCAAAGACATCCTGATTCCACAGGAAGGCGAAGCTGTCCGGGAAACCGAGCGCGTAGCTGTGAAACGCATTTTCAAAACGCCCCTGGGCGACACCGTGGTGGACTTTGGGCAGGAGGTCACCGGCTACGCGGAGATTACCCTGAACGCGCACGCGGGCGATGAGGTGCTGTTCGATCATGCCGAGGTGCAGGACAGGGACGGCAACTGGTACAACGAAAACTACCGCAGCGCCAGAGCCCGGGCAAGGTATATCTGCCGGGATGGGCGGCAGACCTGGCATCCGCAATTGACCTTCTTCGGCTTCCGGTATATCCGTTTGCTGTCCTGGCCGGGAGAAGCGAAGCCGGAGAACTTCACCGCCATCGCCGTGCATTCCGATATGAAACGCACGGGTTGGCTGAAATCGGCAAACGCCGAACTGAACCGGCTGTTTTCCAACATCGTGTGGGGCCAGCGAGGCAACTTTCTGGACGTGCCCACCGACTGTCCCCAGCGGGATGAGCGCCTGGGCTGGACGGGCGACGCCCAGGTGTTCATCAAAACCGCCTGCTGCCTGTTTGACACCGAGCGCTTCTTCAGAAAGTGGCTGCGCGATTTGGCGGCCGACCAGCGGGAAAGCGGCGAGGTGGGCCAGGTGATTCCCGACGTGATGCCCGAGGGCGACAGCAGCGCCGCCTGGGGCGACGCCGCCGTCATCTGCCCCTGGCAGGTGTACCAGACCTACGGCGACAAGGCCGTGCTGGAAGAACAGTTCGACAGCATGCGGAAATGGGTGGATTTTATCGGTTCGGTCACAAAGACACCCAATCTGTGGACCGATCATTTTCATTTCGGCGACTGGTTGGGTCTGGATGCGCCCAGCGGCAGCTACAAGGGTTCTTCACGGGATGATTTCATCGCCAGCGCGTTTTACGCCCATTCCGCCGAGCTTGTTGTAAAAGCGGGGAAGCTGCTGGGCAGGGATGTTTCCGCTTATGAAAAGCTGCATCGGGACATTCTGGCAGCTTTCCGAAAAACCTTTACCGAATACAAAACCCAGACCGAGCATGTTCTTGCCGTTCGTTTCGGCATGGCGGAGGATGCGCAAAAGGCCGCCGATGCCCTGGCGGATATGGTGAAATCGGACGGTGTGCAGCTGCGCACCGGCTTTGTGGGCACGCCCTATATCCTGCATGTGCTGAGCGATTACGGCCACGCCGACCTGGCCTGGTCGCTGGTGCTGCGGCGGGAGTATCCCGGCTGGCTGTATCCCGTTGCCAAAGGGGCTACCACCATCTGGGAGCACTGGGACGGTATCCGCGAGGACGGCTCCTTCTGGTCCGCCGATATGAATTCCTTCAATCATTATTCTTACGGCGCCGTGGCGGACTGGGTGTTCGAGCAGGCGGCGGGCATCCGCCACGCCGAGGACAAGCCCGGTTTTGAAGAACTGATCTATGCGCCGCAGCCTGATGCGCGCCTGGGCTGGCTGCAGGCCAGACTGGAAACCCGTCACGGTACGGTCAGCGCTTTGTGGGAGTGCCGGGAAGACGGGATTCGCTATGAACTGGAAACACCGGTGCGCACGCTGGTTTGCCTGAACGGTGAGGAAAAACAGGTAAATCCCGGCAAATATACTTTCTGGACAAAACGATAAGGAGGGAAAAGCCATGCGCAGCATGAAAATCAATCAGGGCTGGGACTTCGGTCCGGGTCAGGTGGACCTGGGAAAACGTCTTCGCGGGATTTACGGAGACAGGAAGGTCAATCTGCCGCACGATTACATGATCGAGGGCGACGTATACGAAAACGCGCCGTCCGGCGCGGCCAGCGGTTATTACAACGCTGTCGTGGCTCATTACGCCAGGGAGATCGAGATTCCGGCGGACTGGGAAAACGATCAGATCTTCCTGCGCTTTGACGGGGCCATGATGAACGCCACGGTCGAAGTGAACGGCGACCTGGCTTGTTTGCAGCATTACGGCTATGCGCCCTTTGAAACCGATATTACCCGCCTGGTATATCCGGGACAGAAGAACCGGGTCGTCGTCACTGTGAACCCCAGCATGCAGCCCAACAGCCGGTGGTTCTCCGGCGCGGGACTGTTCCGGGGCGTCGAACTGGTACATACCCCCGGGCTTCATATCGCCTTCGGCGGCCTGTCCGGCTATACAAAGAAAATAGAATACAAGGCCGACGGAACGCCTGAATGCGCCTATTTGCGGGTGTCCGCCGAAATCAAAAACGAATACGCCGAAAACCGCCTTGCGGAAGTAACCTTCGCCCTGATCGACGACAGAAACGGCGAAACGGTGAAAACCAGCAAAACGCTGACCCAGGTGCAGCCTCTGAACGTCGGAACGGCGTATATGACCCTGACCGTGGATGAGCCCAGGCTCTGGGACGCGGAGCATCCCAATCTGTACCGCCTTCAGGCAGCCGTCAGGGACGCCGGCGTCTTTAAAACCCATATCGTACCCGATGAGCATCCCTCAGAGGATACCGAAAGCGTGCTTTTCGGCATCCGCACCATTGAAGCGGACGTGAAGCACGGCCTCAGGATCAACGGCAAATCCGTCAAATTAAAGGGCGGCTGCCTCCATCACGACAACGGCCCCATCGGCGCCGTAACGGTGTATGACGCCGAAGTTCGAAAGGTGAAGAAGCTTAAGGAAGTGGGCTTCAACGCCATCCGCACCACCCACAATCCGCCCTCCTCCGCCCTGATCGAGGCCTGCGACCGGCTGGGCATGTATGTGTTCGACGAAGCCTTCGACGCCTGGGGCATGGGCAAGCAGCCCGGGGACTACAACCAGTATTTCAAAACAGACTGGCAAAAGGATATGACCGCATTTGTGAAGCGGGACCGCTGCCATCCCTGCGTAACGATCTGGTCCACCGGCAATGAAATCACCGAGCGCGGCGGCCTGAACGGCGGCTATGTGCTGGCGGCAAAGCTTGCCGAAACCATCCGTTCTCTCGATCCCAGCCGGCCCGTCTCCAACGGCATCTGCTCCTTCTGGAACGGCCTGGATGATTTCGTCATGGCCGAGCAGATGAAAAAGCGGATGGAAAGCCTGTCCGGCGGGTTGCAGAACGCCGACATCGGGGGAAAGAAAGACCTGCTCTGGGAGCAGTATACCGAGGGCTATGCCAACGGCCTGGACGTGGTGGGCTACAACTATCTGGAGGGCAAGTATGAGCAGGATCACGAAATGTTCCCCGAGCGGGTGATCCTGGGCAGTGAAAACTATCCAAAGGAAATCGGCATGCACTGGCCCATGATCGAAAAGATCCCCTGGATCATCGGCGATTTCACCTGGACGGCCTGGGACTATATCGGCGAGGCGGGCATTGGCAAGGCCACCTTCTATGAGCCCGGCGATCCCAACATCGGCAATCCCTGGGGCGCGCCTTCTCCCTATCCCTGGCGCACCGCAAACGACGCGGACTTTGATGTGACAGGCCATATCCGTCCCCAGGGCGTCTATCGCCGCATCGTTTGGGGCAGCCGGGAAACCGCCGTATTCTCCTATGATCCCGCCGTGACGGACAAAGTTGAAACACTGTCCGGCTGGGGATTCCCCGGCGTGTGGCCGCGCTGGAACTGGCAGGGGCAGGAGGGCAGGACGGTTCGCCTTATTGTATTCAGCGCGGCGGAGGAAGCGGAGCTTCTGGTGAACGGCGTCAGCATCGGCCGCAAAAAGGCCGGCGAGGCGCTGAGCCATGACATGCCGCTGACCTTCGTGTTCGAGGGGGCGTATCAGCCCGGCACTGTGGAAGCCGTCAGCTACACCGGCGGCAAGGAGGTTTCCCGCGCAAGACTTACAACCGCCGGCAAGCCCGTTTCCATCCGCCTGACCGCCGAAACGGAAGCGTTGAAGGCCGACGGCGAATCCCTGTGCTATGTGAACGCGGAGCTGGTGGACGAAAAGGGCAATGTTGTTCCCGACGCCGACGCGCTTATGAAGGCCGAAGTCACCGGCGCGGCGGAGCTGCTGGGCTTTGGCAGCGGCAATCCCATTACTTGCGAAAACTATAGCAAAGGACAGTTCACCAGCTATCTGGGCCGCGCCCTCTGCGTGCTGCGTTCCGGTTATGAAGCGGGCGAAACGAAGCTGACCGTATCCGCCGAAGGATTGGGCAAGGCTGAAATCCGTCTGCAGGTGAAGTAATAAACAAAGAGGAGCGTGACTGGTATGCGTACCGTGATTCCATTCAACAATGATTGGTTATTCACCAAACCGGGCGAAGGGTGCGTGCCCGTCACGCTGCCCCATACCTGGAACGCCCTGGACGGCCAGGACGGCGGCGGGGATTACTGGCGGGGCGAATGCGTGTATGAAAAGAGCTTCGCCTCGCCGGACAGAAAACCGGACGAGGAAGTTTATCTGGAGTTTGACGGCGTTTCCGCTTCCGCAAAGATTACGCTGAACGGTCATTTCGTCGGCGAGCATCACGGGGGCTACAGCCGCTTTCGGTTCAACATTACGACATACCTGAATGCCGGTGTCAACCGTCTGACCGCCGCGGTAAGCAACGCCGCCTGCGATACCGTTTATCCGCAGAACGCCGATTTCACGTTCTATGGCGGCATCTACCGGGCGGTTCGGCTGATCGTGCTGCCGAAAGTCCATTTTGACATGGATACCTTGGGCGGCTGCGGCATCCGTGTGACGCCGAAGGTGTTAAGCGACGGCTCCGCCGACGTGCGCATTTCCGCCCGTACCACCGGCGGCCGGGCCGTGTTTGAACTGAACGGGGAGGTCATGGCCGGGAACGAAGTCGCTTTCCATGTGGAAAAGCCCGTTCTATGGCAAGGGCGGAAGGATCCTCATCTGTATACGCTGAATGCCCGCCTGTACGACGGCGATACGCTGTGCGATGCCCAAATAATCCCCTTCGGCATCCGCTCCTTCCGCATTGATCCGAATGAAGGGTTTATCTTAAACGGCGAAAGCTGCCCCCTGCGTGGCGTTGCCATGCACCAGGACTGGCTGGGCAAAGGCAGCGCCATTTCCGAAAAGGACATGGAGGAAAGCATGCGCCATGTGTACGACATGGGCGCAACCACCGTGAGGCTGGCCCATTATCAGCATGATCAGCACACCTACGATCTTTGCGACCGGCTGGGCATCGTGGTGTGGACGGAAATCCCCTACATCAGCGAGCATTTGGACAACGCAAGGGACAACGCCCTGAACCAGATGCGGGAATTGATCGAGCAGAATTACAACCATCCTTCCATCGTGGTGTGGGGCCTGAGCAACGAAATCACCATGGCCCGCGGCGACCAGGAAACGCTGGTGCCCTTCCATCATAAGCTTAACGAACTGTGCCATGAAATGGACGATACCCGACTGACCACTATGGCCTGCATCTCGCCCCTTCCGGTGGATCATCCGCTGCTTTCCGTGCCGGATGTGCTTTCCTACAACCATTATTTCGGCTGGTACGGCGGCCGTCTGGAGGATAACGGCCCCTGGTTCGACCGCTTCCACGCCCTGCATCCCGATCTGCCCGTGGGCGTATCGGAGTACGGCTGTGAAAACAGCCTGTGGCATTCCTCCCATCCCGAGCCCGGTGATTACAGCAACGAATACCAGATGATCTACCACGAAAGCCTGATCAAACAGCTGTATTCACGGAAGTACCTTTGGGCCACCCATGTGTGGAATATGTTCGATTTCGCCGCCGATGCCAGGGAGGAGGGCGGCACAAAGGGCCGCAACAACAAAGGCCTGGTCACCTTTGACCGAAAGCATCGCAAGGATACTTTCTTTGCCTACCAGGCCTGGCTGACGAATGAACCCATGCTGCATCTGTGCAGTAAAGAATTTATCAACCGGGATGGAGATACCACGGAATTTGTGGTGTACAGCAATTTACCGGAAGTCACCCTGACGGTGGACGGAACGGTATACACAAAGCAAGCGGAGGATCACTTCTTCCACTTCACCGTCCCCCAGCCGGGGGGAACCTATAACGTCACCGCATCAGCGGGTGATTTGTCCGAGCAGGCTCGGTTTACCCATGTTTCACAGCCCGATCCCGCCTATCGTTTCCAGCAGGGCACGGTGCTTAACTGGTTCGATATCGATACGCCGGACGGATTCTATTCCGTGAAAGACCTGCTGAAGGATATTTCCCAGGCCCCGGACGCCGCCGCCCTGGTGAAACCTTTGCTTTCCGAAATGACCGCCGCCCGGGCCGCCAAGGCAAAGCAGAAGGAACAGGAAACCGGCCGGGAGACGGTGAAAAGCGGCGAGGGCATGAGCGCCGAGGACCGCAGGCGGACAACGATGCAGTTCAGCCTCCTGCAGCTCATCCGCATGGGCGCGCCGGATATGCCCAGGGAGCGCATCATACAAATCAATAAGCAATTGAATCAAATTCCCAAATATGTTCCGCCCAAAGATATGGACATGGAGCAGGCGGAAAAGGACGCTCACCGGGAGAACGCCTATGCGTTGGATGACCGCTTTGTGCTCCGGGACGGGCAGCGCCATCCCTTTGCGGTCATCTGCCCCGGCGGCGGGTATACCATGGTGTGCAGCTTCATCGAAGGCGTGCCCTACGCCAGAAAACTCAATGAAATGGGCATTTCCGCATTCATCGTGTATTATCGGGTGAAGGAGAAGGCCCGCTTCCCCGCGCCGCAGGATGACCTGGCCCGGGCGATAGGGGAGATCTTTGCCCGGGCGGATGAATACATGCTGGACACTTCCCATTATTCCGTCTGGGGCTCCTCAGCCGGCGGTCATCTGGCGGCCAGCTTCGGCACTGCCAGTATGGGTTATGCACATTACGATCTGCCCAGGCCGGAAGCATTGGTGCTGACCTATCCTGTCATCAGCATGCGCCCGTGCCTGACCGAACAGCAAACCCATGATCAGCTGCTGGGCGATCCCGCCGACACATCCATGGAAGCCTTTGCCAGTGTGGACGAGCAGGTGAATGGGGAGTTTCCGCCAACCTACATCTGGTGCGGCGACGGGGATCGGACCGTGAAGCCGGAAAACACCCGCCGCATGGCCGCCGCCCTGGCGAAGGCCGGCGTCCCGCATCAGTGCGAAATCTTCCCCGGCGTGGACCATGGGGTCGGTCCGGGGACCGAAACCGCCGCCGAAGGCTGGATCGACCATGCAGTGGCATTCTGGAAGCAGCAGATGAAATAAAAAACGACCATGCGGGAGGACAGCCATGAAGCATCCGGAAATTGAAAAAAGAATCAAAGACCTGCTTGGAAAAATGACCCTGGAGGAAAAGGTGGGCCAGCTCCATCAGGCCGGGGGCTCCATCGTCGGCGCCTTCGATCTTTCCCTTGAGGAAATCCTGACCATGGTGCAGGATGGACGCATGACCGAAGAAGAAGCCCACAAAATGATCTCCGAAGCAAAACGGGACTGGCATGAGGACGATCTTCGCGCCGGGCGCATCGGTTCGTATCTGGGTCTGGTCGGCTCGGAAGAAATGAACCGTATGCAGCATATTGCGGTAGAGGAAACAAGGCTGGGCATTCCCCTGATCAACGGCTTTGACGTAATTCACGGCTTTCGTACCATCACGCCCATTCCCCTGGCGGAATCCTGTGCCTGGGATATGGATCTCTGGGAGCACACCGCCCGCATGTCCGCTGAGGAAGCCGCCGCCGCAGGGATTCACATGACTTTTTCGCCCATGGTGGACGTGAGCAAGGACCCCCGCTGGGGCCGCATTGCCGAAAGCGCCGGCGAAGACGCGCTGCTGAACGGGCTGTACGGCGAGGCGAAAGTAAAGGGCTATCAGACCGATGACCTCGCCCGCCATGACGCTCTGGCTGCCTGCGTGAAGCATTTCGCCGCGTACGGCGCGGCGGAAGGCGGCAGGGATTACAACCGGGTGGATATGTCTCCCCAGCGATTCGAGGAAGAATACCTGCCCTCCTATGAACGGGCCGTAAAGGCAGGCGCCCGCGCCGTGATGCCCGCCTTCAACGATTTGAGCGGCGTGCCCTGTTCGGTGAACAAAAAGCTGCTGACGGACATTCTCCGTAAGCGCTGGGGCTTTGACGGAATGACCATCAGCGACGCCAACGCCATCGCGGAGTGCATCAACCACGGCATCGCTGCCGACCGCAGGGACGCCGCCCGGCAGGCGCTGAACGCGGGCATGGATATGGACATGACCTCCGGCTGTTTCCTGGACCACGTGAAGGAGCTGGTTGAGACGGACGAGGTGTCCATGGAAAGGCTGGACGAAGCGGTTGGCGACATCCTGCGGCTGAAATTCGAGCTTGGCCTGTTTGACGACCCCTATCGCTCCGACGCGGAGCGGGAAAAGGCTGCCATGCTGACCCCCGCTCACCGCGCCCTGGCCCGGGAAGCCGCGCGGAAATCCATGGTGCTGCTGAAAAACGACGGACTGCTGCCCCTGAAAGAGGGCCTCCGCATCGGCCTTGCCGGAGCGCTGGCATCTGACGGCGATGAAATGTGCGGCACCTGGGCCGGAATCGTGCAGCCCGGCGACTGCAGGAGCATCCGGGACGGTCTGGAGGTGGAACAAATCAGCTATGACCGGGTCACGGAGGGACCCCTTCCGGACTGCGATGTCTTCCTTTGCGCCATCGGTGAAGGGAAAAATGAAAGCGGCGAGGCTGCCAGCCGCGCGTCCCTGGAGCTGCGGGACGAAGACATTGCCTTGCTGAAACGCCTGAAGGCAAGCGGGAAACCCGTTGTCGCCGTGGTGTTTGCGGGCCGCCCCCTGTGTCTGGGCCCTGCCATCGAATGCGCCGGCGCCATCCTGATGGCATGGCATCCCGGAACGGAAGCGGGCCCCGCCATCCTCGATCTGCTCTTTGGCCGGGCAAACCCCTCCGCCAGGCTGACCGCCGGTTTTCCCGCGGCCACCGGCCAATGCCCCTCGCTGTATTACGATCATATCCGCACCGGCCGCCCCGCCGGAAAATTCAAGTACACCAGCAAATACCTGGACGCGCCGGTGGAGCCCCTCTTTCCCTTCGGGTTCGGATTAAGCTACACCGATTATCAATACAGCGATATTTCGGCCTCGCAAACAAAGGACGGCATCCACGCGGAAATCACCGTACAAAATACCGGAGATCGGGCGGGGGACGAAATCGTGCAGTGCTATTTCCGCGATCCCGTGGCCCGGCGCGTCCGCCCGGTGCGAAAGCTGGCCGCTTTTGAAAAAATCGCTCTCCGGCCGGGGGAGAGCAAACGGGTGTCCTTTGACATTCCCGATACAGCGCTCGGTTACTTCGATCCGGACATGAATTTCATCATCGACGACGGCCTGATTGAAATCCACATCGGCGCAAACGCGCGGGATACCCTGCGGGCCGACGTCAATTTCATCCGGGAAAATCAAGCCCCTGCCGCGAACACGTCGCGGCCATGAAAAAACGGAGGAAACAGAGCATATGCGAAAGCGGATTTGCGTGGAAAGAAAAAGAGAGGTTCTCTCTCTCATAACGGATATTGCCTTCGCAAACGTTCCCTGCTGGTACGACGCTTCCCGCCGGGACCTGAAAATGGATCTGATCGTCCCAAAGAACCGGACAGGTCATCCTGCCTGCCCCGCCGTCGTGTGGATTTGCGGCGGAGCGTACCGGGTGGTGAACCGTTCGGTATGGCTGCCGGAAATGATGCGTTTTGCCCGAGCGGGGTACGTGGTGGCGAGCATCGAATACCGCACAAGCAGCGAGGCTGTTTTTCCTGCCCAGCTGATCGACGTGAAATCAGCCGTACGTTTCCTGCGGGCCCACGCGAAGGAATTCTGCGTTGACCCGAACAGAATCTATGCCATGGGCGAATCGGCGGGCGGCACCATGGCCGGTCTGCTCGGGGTGACAAGCGACCGGAAGGAATTTGACCGGGGCGATTACCTGGACCACTCCAGCGCCGTTCAGGGTGTGGCGGATTACTACGGCGTGGTCGATTTGTCCGGCGCGTCCGCGGAAAGAGACCGCATGACCGCCGTGGTCAATCAAAGCAACGACGTTCCTTATTTTGCTTTTGAAGAATTCCTGGGCGTCGGGTACGGAAAAACGGAAGCGGAAATGGCCGGCGCGATTTGTTATGTTTCAGAAAAAACGCCGCCGTTTATAATCCTGCACGGAACAAAGGACGCGGTGGTGCCCATGGCGCAAAGCGAAAAGCTGTATGACGCCTTGCAGAAGAACGGCGTTCCCTGCGAATTCCTGGTGATTGAGGATGCCGTGCACGGGGATGATCTGTTTTACCAGGATGAAGTGACCGACGCCGTCATCCGTTTTTTCAACGGCATATCGGCAGAAAAAGGATAAAGCGTATGGAAGAAAAAATGAAAGGCTATACCGACGGCGTGTTCCAGGTCGGCATTCTGGTAAGCGATATCGACGAATGCATCCGTTTGTTCTGCGACACGCTGGGCATGGAAGTCGTGTTTGACGCGCGCAATCAGATCCAGCCCGCCCGGGGGCTGTCCGGTGTGGAAAATCAATTGATGAACGTGCTGATGCTCCATGGCAGGGACGGCGTGGACCTGGAAATCCACCAGTATGTCGATCCGCCCGCCAGGCCCTGTCCGCCCATGAACCACAACGATCTGGGCTCCATGCACTTTATGCTTCGGGTGGACGATATTTATGCCGTATGCGAAAAAGTCCAGGCCTTGGGCTACAGGCTGATGAATCCGGTGGTGGAATCCAGGCACATCCCCGGCTTCAAATTCACCTATTTCCGCGGCCCGGACAATGTGATGATCGAACTGCACGAGGGCATTGTGCCCCGCAGAAAGTGAGGATAAGCTATGAAGGCATTTGATCTGTCAGGCCGCGTGGCCCTGATCACCGGGGGAGGCTCCGGTATCGGCAAAGGCTGCGCGAAAATTCTGGCCGACGCCGGCGCGGGCGTTGTGGTCGTGGGCCGCAGGATGAACAGGCTGGAAGAGGTGAAGGCGGAAATCGAAGCTGCCGGAGGCAAATGCGCCTGTTTCTCCGCTGATCTCACCAATGAAGAAAACTGCAGGGCCATGGTGGATTTCTGCTTGAGCGTCTACGGGCGTCTGGATATCCTGATCAACAGCGCGGGGGGCCGAGGCGCGCACGGCAGCCTGGAGGAAGAATTCAGCACCGCAAATTATGAGGAAACCATGAAGGTTGATTTCACATCCACCTTCATGGCGGTAAAATACGCTTATCCCGAATGTGCGAAAAACGGCGTGGGTTCCATCATCAATATCGCGTCCCTTGCGGCGCTGCAGGCCCGGGGCCCCATCGTTTATTCCGCCGCCAAGGGCGCCGTGCGTTCCTTCTCCCGTACGCTGGCAAAACGCCTGGGCGAAAAGAAGGTGCGGGTCAATACCATTTATCCCGGCTTTATCATCACCGAAATGACGGCGGGCGTGAAGGATCGTCCCGATATGCGGGAACGGTTTGAAAAGGAATCTCCTCTGGGGCTGCTGGGCGAAACGGAGGATATCGGCTATTGCGCCCTGTATCTGGCTTCCGACGCCGCCCGCTTTGTCACAGGTCAGGATTTCGTGATCGACGGAGGCGCGACCTGCTGACGCGGACGCTCCGTTATGTCATTTCATTTCTCCACTCCCGGGGCGTGCAGCCTACCTCCCGCCTGAACACCGTGAAAAAATAGTTGTAATCCTGATAGCCGCACTGCCAGGCCACTTCAGCCAGGGGCAAATCCCTTTGCTCCCGCAGAAGGGACCTGGCTTTTTTCATGCGCAGTTCCCGAATGCGGGCAGCCATGCCCTGCCGGTACAGCTTTTTGGTAAGCGAATACAGCTGCGTTTTTCCGATGCCCAGGACATGGGACAGGCGCGCCGCGTCCAGGGGCTCCGTATAATGATCGGAAATATAGGTGTCCAGACGCACCTCCAGTAAATCCTCTTTCAGCGTCGCCATACGCTCCAGAATCAGATAGGAGGCCACCGCGTGGAGAATGTGGGCGGCGGAGCGGACGTAGTCGTCCCGCATGGGGACGGCCTGCATAACGGCTTTATGAAGCTTTTCCCGATCAACCGGGAAAGCGGCGCAGCGGCGCCTGATTTCCTGCCATCCCTCTTCCCGGCTGGCGTAGGGAAACACATGGCCGAAGAGCAGAAACCCGATCAATATATTGTTCGCATACAGCGGTGCGGCGGCCTCCGTCAACCCGGCATGGCAGCGGTAAACGAGGGTTTTCTTTTTTTCCGCCGCTGAACGGCAGGCCTGCCGGTCACATTCCATGCAGGCTTTCAATCCTTCCGCGCTTTCCCGGATCAGGGCGCAATAAGGCGCAACCTTCTCCGGATATGCCGCCAGTTCCCGCATCCGCTCGTCAAATACCGTGATCCGGATGCCGGTGATGGCGTAAAAGTCCTTCAGCAGCTTTTGAAGATTTTCCATATCAAATACGGAAATCATTGGACGGCTCCTTCTATGATGGAAAATATGGTATCTAATATTTTATCATTATTGCGAACAAATTCAAAGTAAAACGAACGCTTTTCTATATATTTCTTTTGATGAATTTCGTACAATGTTCTCAGTAAGATCAAAGGAGGCGGCAGGTTTGCAGGATTTGATCGAAAAAGGCTATATCGGCCATCCGGGACAGCTGGTTACCCTGCGCCGCGTAACCATAGCGGAAGGAAAAGCCAGGGGCACCGAGATTATTGAAGTGAAAACGGCAGGAGGTCTGGAATTGGATATTCTGCCCGACGCCGGGCTGGACATCGGGCAATGCCGATTCCGGGGCGTGAACATGAGCTGGATGAGCAAGAACGGTTATGACAGCCCCGCCGTGATCGAACCGTATGAAAACGAGTTTTTGAACACCTTCCCCGGCGGCCTGCTTTTTACCTGCGGTCTGCGTTCCGCCGGGCCCGCCAACCGGGACAGGGGCGAATGGCACCCGCTCCACGGTCGGTATCATTCCCTGGCGGCGGAACAGGTATGCGCGGAGATCGTCGGCGATGAAGTCGTCGTCCGGGGCGTGATCCGGGAAACGGCGCTGTTCGGCCATGTGCTGGAAAACCGGCGCGCGATCCGGATTCCCGCTTTCGGTTCCGCTGTCACCGTTCAGGATGAAATCACCAACCTGACGCCGAAGGACGAGGAATACATGCGGATCTACCACTGCAATTTCGGCTATCCCCTTTTATCCGAAAAGGCAAAGCTGATCCTGCCGGAAGAGAGGGAAACCGTTCCCCGGACGGAGTTCGCGAAAACAGGGCTTGGCCGGGAATGCGAATTTGACGCGCCTGTTCCGGGTGAGGAAGAGCGGGTATTCTTCCAGAAAATGAAGCGTGATTTCCGGGCGGAGCTGATCAATCCGGATTTGAATGTGCGCATGATCATCACCTGGAGCGGCGATACGCTGCCCATCCTGTCCCAGTGGCGCAGCATGGCGGCAGGGGATTATGTGCTGGGCCTGGAGCCCGCCAACTGCTATATCATGGGTCGGCACGACGAGCGGGAAAACGGCACCCTGCCGGCGCTCAAGGCGTTTGAAACGGAAAAGCATACTGTAAGCATATCTTTTGAGGAGGAGAAAAACAATGGCTGAGAAAATGACGTTTGCCCTGGCATTCTGCAACCGCGGCTTCATGCCCGGGGAACTGATCTATGGCGCGCGGGACGATATGGTGAAGGCCGTCACCGACGCGGGCTATGACTATATCATGATGGATAAGGAGCTGACCCGCTACGGGGGCATCGAAACCCGGGACGAAGGCCTGCTGTACGCCAGGTGGCTGAAGGAACACGACGGACAGTATGACGGCGTGATCTTCTCCATGCCCATCTTTGCCGATGAAAACGGGGCCATTACCGCCCTGCAGGACGCGGGCGTGCCGATCCTCATGCAGGCGTATCCCGACGAAATCGGCAAAATGGACTTCGCCCATCGCCGGGACGCCTACTGCGGCAAATTCTCCGTCACCGACGTGTTCACCCAGTACGGGGTGCCCTTCACGGTCCTCAAGCCCCATGTGGTGCATCCGCTTTCTCCCAAATTCCGGGAAAACCTCCGGGACTTTGCCGCCGTCTGCCGGGTTGTGAACGGCATGAAGCGCTTCAACCTGGGCTGCATCGGCGCCCGCACCACCGCTTTCAAAACCGTGCGCTTTGATGAAATCGCCCTGCAAAAGCACGGCATCAACGTGGAATCCTTCGACCTGAGCGAGGTATTCGACAAGATTGCCGCCATGAAGGATAAAGACCCCGCTGTGCTGGCGAAAATCGAACACCTCAAAAATTACACCGATTTTTCCCATGTGCCGGAAATGAACATGCTGAACCTGGGCAAGCTGGCGGTGGTCATCGACCGGTACATCGAAGAATACCACCTGGACGCCCTGGCACTGCGCTGCTGGAACGAGATGGAAGCCCATCTGCGCATCTGCCCCTGCGTAATTCTCTCCGAGCTCAACGACCGGGGCATCGTGGCCAGCTGCGAAATCGACATGTGCTCCGCACTCACCATGCGGGCCATGAACCTGGCCACCGAAAAACCCACCGCCGTGCTGGACTGGAACAACAATTACGGCGACGACGAAAATAAGGTGATCCTGTTCCACTGCGGCCCCGTGGCCCAGAAACTCATGACCTGCAAGGGCACAGTGACCAACCACAAAATGTTCGATAAGACCGATCCCGGCTCCGGCTGGGGCTGCAACGAAGGGCGCATCAGGGCCATGCCCATCACCATCTCCAACTGCCAGACCAAAGACGGCAAAATCGTGATCTACGCATCCGAAGCCCGGTTCACCGATGATCCCATTGAGGACGGTTATTTCGGCTGCGCCGGCGTGGCGGAAATCGACGATCTGCAGAATAAGCTGATCAGATTGGCCCGTGGCGGCTTCAAGCATCACACCTCCATCGGCGAAGGCCATGTGAAGGATGTATTGAAAGAAGCATTCACCACTTACCTGCACTATGACTGGGTGGAAATCGATGGATAATCCCAAGCGTATTATTCCCGGCCTGCCGCTGCCGGTGTCCGACATCTTTTTCGGTACGGCCATGCCGCCGGTTATGACCGACGGCCCTGAGGCGGAGAAGCTATTGGACAGCGTGCTTGCCTGCGGGGTCAACGCCTTCGACTGCGCCCGCAGCTATGGGCTGGCGGAGAAAGCCCTGGGCCGCTGGATCAGGGAAAGGGAAGTCCGGGATCAGGTGGCGATCCTGTCCAAATGCGGAGATATCCTGAACGGCAGGGTAGAGGTCAACCATCGGGTAATCCTGGAGCAGCTGGCCCGAAGCCTGGACGCGCTGGAAACGGACTGCGTTGATCTGTATCTTCTGCACCGGGACGACCCCGGCACGCCGGTGGAGGAATTCATCGAAACCCTGAACGAGGCGCAGAAAAAGGGCATGATCCGCCTGTTCGGCGCGTCCAACTGGACCCATGAAAGGATCGCCGCCGCCAACCGATACGCGAAGAAAAAAGGCGTCATGGGTTTTTCCGTGTCCAGCCCCAACTTTGGTCTGACCCGACAGATGAAGGATTTGTGGGGCGGCGGCTGCGTCACAATATCCGGGCCGGAAAATGAAGGCGCCCGGGCCTGGTACCGGGAAAACCGGATGCCGGTAATCGCGTATTCCAGCCTGGGAAGGGGCTTTTTCAGCGGCCGCTTCAGAGCCTGGGATTATGAAAACGCCCGCGCGTGTTTGGATTCATTCGCTCAGCGGGGATACCTGTATGACGAAAACATGGCGCGGCTGGCCCGGGCTGAGGAACTGGCCCGAAAGTTCGGGGTCACCGTGCCGGAGATCGCCATGCGGTATGTGTTCGGCAGCGGCATGAACGTATTCGCCGTGGTCAGCACCACATCTCCCCAAAGGCTGCAAATGAATCTCAGCGCTGCCGCGCAGCCGTTATCCGCTGGGGATATCACTTATCTGGAAGGGACGGAGCCATGAAAATCGCAGGACTTGATATCGGCACCACCGGGTGCAAATTAACGGTTTTCGACGAGCAGGGCCGTGACCTTGGCAAGGCGTACCGGGATTATCCGGTGCGCCGTCAGGTCGGCGGGCACGAGATTGATATCTCCGCGGTAATGGACAGCGTATACGCGGTCATCCGGGAAATGACGCCGCAATATCCCGATATCGGCGGTATCGGCGTCACCAGCTTCGGGGAAACCTTCGTCATGACGGATGACGCGGGCACGCCCCTGCACACGGCCATGCTTTACACCGATCCCCGGGGCGCGGAGGAATGCGCGGAACTTAAAGGAAAGTTGGGGGAGAGCAAGATCGCCCGGATTTCCGGTCTGGCGCCCCATGAAATGTATTCCGTCTGCAAGATCATGTGGCTGAAAAAGCATCGGCCGGAGATGTACCGGGCGGCAAAGCACATTTTCCTCATCGGGGATTATGTGGCCTGGCACCTGACCGGGAACGCCCTGATTGATTATTCCCTGGCCACCCGCTCCATGGCCTTTGATATCGGGACGCTTGCCTGGAGCGAAGAAATCCTGAACGCGGCGGGGATTGAACCTTCGCTTTTCAGCAAGCCCGTGCCTACGGGCACCGACGCGGGCCGCGTCACAAAAGCGGCGGCGGAAAAAACGGGACTGAACCCAGCCTGCCGGATCGTCATCGTCAGCCATGACCAGGTGGCGGCGGCGGTGGGGGCCGGAGCCTTTGACGGGGAAACCGCCGTGGACGGCGCGGGCACGGTGGAGTGCCTGACGCCCGTTTATGACAGCCTGCCGGATATTGACGTCATGAGCAGGGGATACTTTTCCGTGGTGCCCTATGTGATCCCCGGGAAATATGTGGCCTATGCCTTTTCCTACACCGGCGGCGCGCTGATCCAGTGGTGCGTGAACACCTTCGCCGGGGCCGAAAAGGAAGAAGCAGGGCGGCAGGGCATATCCGTCAACGCGCTGCTTGAACGGCAGTATGGCAGACATGAGCCCACCGGGCTTCTTGTATTGCCCCATTTCGCGGGCGCCGCCACGCCTTATATGGACACCGGTTCCAGGGGAGCCATCCTCGGGCTGACCGCCGGGACCACGCTTCCCGAAATCTACCGGGCCTGTATGGAGGGCGTCGCCTATGAAATGCGTCTGAATTACGACGTGCTTGCCGATTCCGGCATTCACTTTAAAAAGCTCCACGCCACCGGCGGCGGGGCCAGATCCGGGGTGTGGATGCAGATGAAGGCGGACATTCTGAACCTGCCCATTACGGCCCTTAAGACCTCCGACGCGGGTACCGTGGGCAGCGCCATGCTCACCGGCGTCGCCGTGGGCGTGTTCAGGGATTTGAAAGAAGCGGCGGCCGTCATGGTGCGGCAGCGGGAAACCTGCTTGCCCGATCCCAGACGCCATGAACAGTATATGCGGATTTATGAACGCTACAGGAAGGTATATCAGGCGGTGCGTCCGCTGATGTAAAGGAGAGAAAAACATGCTTGTCAATCTGGTTGAAATTCTGAAGCCGGCCGAAGAAAGGAAATGCGCGGTCGGCGCGTTCAATACCCCCAATCTGGAATGCATTAACGCCGTTTTGAACGCTGCGGAGCGGCTGAACGTTCCTGTGATCCTCTCCCACGCCGAGCTCCACGAGCCCGCGGCCCCGCTGACTGTCATCGGGCCGGTGATGGTGGAAGCGGCTAAAAAAGCAAAGGTGCCCGTCTGCGTTCATCTGGATCATTGCGAAACGCTTTCTTATATGCGGCAGGCGCTGGACATCGGCTTCACCGGCGTCATGTACGACGGCAGCCTTTTGCCCTATGAAGAAAACCTGGCGAACACAAAAAAAGCCGTCGCCATGGCGAAAAAATATAACTGCGGCGTGGAAGCGGAATTGGGCGCGCTGGCTTCCCGGGAGGGCGGAACTTCCGCCGGCGTCGGCCCGGTGTACACCGATCCCGACCAGGCCGCGGTGTTCTGCGAAGAAACGGGCATCGACGCCCTGGCTCCCTCCTTCGGCACGGCCCACGGCATTTACAAATCCAGGCCCGTTCTGGATCTGGAAAGGGTGAAGGTGATTGCGGAAAAAACCGGACTGCCCCTGGTGATGCACGGCGGAAGCGGGGTTTCTCCCGAGGATTACCGCACCGGCATTCAAAACGGCCTGCGCAAGATCAACTACTACAGCTACATGTCCAAAGCGGGCGTAAATGCCGTAAAGGAACTGCTGGAAAAGGAAGACGTGACCTTCTTCCACGACCTGGCCCTGGCCGCGCAAAAGGCCATGGAAGCCGACGCGGAGAAAGCCATGCGGATTTTTGCGAAGCTGTAATTTAAAGAATTTGTATCTGTTCAGTCCTGCGGACAGTTTAGATACCGCGGGGGGTACCCGTACCCCCCGCGAACCCCCCGGGCGAAGAACGGAGTCCGGGGAAGGGAAAC
>CADANQ010000018.1 GCA_902789365.1 uncultured Eubacteriales bacterium | reverse complement strand
AACCGGCGCCGCCGGCGGGTTGGGGACTCGGGGAAGGGGTTTCCCTTCCCCGGACTCCGTTCTTCGCCCGGGGGGCTCGCGGGGGGTACGGGTACCCCCTGCGGTATCTGTTCTGTCCGTAGGACTGAACAGATACTTATAACTTTACTTTACCACGATGTTCAGCAGCCGTCCGGGGACGAAGACCACCTTCGCAACGGTCTTGCCGTCGGTGAAACGCTTTACCTCGGGGTTGGAGGGCAGGTCCCGCTCGGCGTCGGCCTTCGTCAGGTCGGCGGGGATCATGATGCGGCCGCGGACCTTGCCGTTCACCTGCACGGCGATCTCCACCTCGCTCCTGACCAGGGCTTTTTCATCCCATGTGGGCCAGGGCTGGTGATGGATGGGCTCCGCATGGCCCAGGCTCTGCCAGATCTCCTCGCAGATGTGGGGGGTGAAGGGCGACAGGATCAGCAGCAGGGCTTCCATGTCCGCCTGTGTCACGGAGGGCCGGGCGCTCATCTCGTTGACCAGGCCCATCATCGCGGCGATGGCGGTGTTGAACTTCATCTTTTCGATGTCCTCGGACACCTTCTTGATGGTTTCGTTCAGGATGGTATTCAGGGCCGGGGAGAAAGCCTTACCGGGCACGACGTTTTCCTGCAGGCGCCACACCCGGTCCAGGAACTTGCGGCAGCCCTTGGCGCCGTTGGTGGACCACGGGATCGCCTGGTCGAAGGCGCCCATGAACATCTCGTAGCAGCGGAAGGCGTCCGCGCCGATCTCGTCCACCACATTGTCCGGGTTGATCACGTTGCCGCGGCTCTTGGACATCTTTTCGCCGTCGGCGGCCAGGATCATGCCCTGGGCCGTACGCTTGGCATAGGGTTCGGGGCAGGATACCTCGCCCAGGTCGTACAGGAACTGATGCCAGAAGCGGCTGTACAGCAAATGGCGGGTGACGTGCTCCATGCCGCCGTTGTACCAGTCCACCGGCATCCAGTAGTCCAGCTCCTTCCGGTCGGCGAAGACCTTGTCGTTATGCGGATCGCAGTACCGCAGGAAGTACCAGCTGGAGCCGGCCCACTGGGGCATGGTATCGGTCTCGCGCTGGGCGGGGCCTCCGCATTTGGGGCAGGAACAGTTCACAAATTCGGGAATGCGGGCCAGGGGGCTCTTGCCGTCGGTGCCGGGCTCGAAATTCTCAACCTCCGGCAGGCGCAGGGGCAGCTCCTCATAGGGCACGGCCACCACGCCGCACTTCGGGCAGTGGACCAGCGGGATGGGCTCGCCCCAGTAGCGCTGGCGATTGAAGGCCCAGTCCTTCATCTTGTACTGCACGCCGGCCCGGCCGCAGCCCAGCTTTTCCACTTCCTCCACGGCCCGGGCGATGGAGTCCTTTTTGTTTGTATAGCCGTTCAGGAAGCCGGAATTGATCATTTCGCCGTCGCCGGCGTAGGCTTCCTTTTCGATGTCGCCGCCCTTGATGACCTGTACGATGTCGATGCCGAACTTATGGGCAAACTCCCAGTCCCGCTGGTCATGGGCGGGCACGGCCATGATGGCGCCGGTGCCGTAGCCCATCATCACGTAGTCGGACAGATAGATGGGCACCACCTTGCCGGTCAGCGGGTTCACGGCGGCCAGGCCCTCCAGCTTCAGGCCGGTCTTGTCCTTCACCAGCTGGGTGCGCTCGAATTCGGTCTTTTTGGCGCATTCGTCCCGGTAAGCCCGTACCGCGTCCATGTTGGAAATGCGCGCAGCGTATTTGTCGATCAGGGGATGCTCCGGCGCCATGACCATGAAGGTGACGCCGAACAGCGTATCGGGGCGGGTGGTGTAAATCTCGATGGTCTCGTCCAGGCCTTCAAAGGGGAAGCGCACAAAAGCGCCTGTGGACTTGCCGATCCAGTTCACCTGCTGCTGGGCGATGTTCTCCGGGTAATCCACCGTCTTCAGGCCCTCCAGCAGGCGGTCGGCGTATTTCGTGATGCGCAGGTACCACACGTCCTTGGGCAATTGCACCACGTCGTTATGACACACGTCGCACTTGCCGCCCTGGGAATCCTCGTTGGACAGCACCACCTTGCAGTGGGGGCAGTAATTGACCAGCGTCTTGTCCCGGAACACCAGGCCGTGCTCGAACATCTTCAGGAAGATCCACTGGGTCCATTTGAAGTAATCCGGGTCGGTGGTGTTCACCTCCCTGGTGTAGTCAAAGGAGAAGCCCAGCATCTGCAGCTGTTTGCGGAAATGGTCGATGTTTCCTTTGGTTACATGGGCCGGGTGAACGTGGTTTTTGATGGCGTAGTTCTCCGTCGGCAGGCCGAAGGCGTCCCAGCCGATGGGAAACAGCACGTTATAGCCCTGCATCCGCCGCTTCCGGCTGATGATGTCCATGGCGGTGTTGGACCGGGGATGGCCCACGTGGAGTCCGGCTCCGGACGGATAGGGGAACTCGATCAGCCCGTAAAACTTGGGCTTGTCGTGGCTCGCTTCCGCCTCAAAAGCATGGGTCTCGGCCCAGATCTTCTGCCATTTGGGCTCAATGGCTTTCGGGTTGTAGGGTTGGATAGGCATTTGGGGATCCTCCTTGTATGATGGAAATGATTGTTTTTTATATCGGTCCGGGGACCTTCGCCGCCTTATGATTCCGCCGCCTCAGCGGCGAAGCGGCTTTAAGAACATCCAGTCCACGGCCTTTTCGATCCATTTGGACCAGAAGACCATATCGTGGATTCCGGGACCCTCGTGGTATTCGTGCGGCACCTTTTCGTTTTCCAGGAAGCGGTGCATGGCGCGGTTGGGCTCGATCAGGAAGTCCTCAGAACCGCAGCACAGGTACAGGTCCGGGATCTTTTTCCCGGCGGCCTTCAGCTTTTTCACCAGCGTCTCCGGGTTGGCGTCGCTTTCCTCCACCCGGTCCAGGTCGCCGAAGCAGGCGCGGTAGTAATCGTAATTGGCCACGCCGTTGTCCTCCCCCGGCTTCATCCCGGCGATGCCGTGGACGATGAGGGCGGAGGACAGGCAGGCCGCCTTTCCGAACCGGTCCGGATAGGCCAGGGCCGTGTGCAGCGCGCCGAACCCGCCCATGGAAATGCCCGCGATGAAGGTGTCCTCCGGGCCGTTTGCCAGGCCGAAGGTCTTTTGGACGTAGTCCGGCAGCTCCTCGCCCACCATGGACTGGTAGGCGCTGCCGGTGGCGGCCCCGTTCAGGTAGAAGGAGTTCTCCGCCGTGGGCATGACGATGGCGAAGTTGTACTTCTCCGGCAGGCCCGCCGGTACCCAGTTTTCCGACATGCCGGTATAGCCGTGCAGCAGGAACAGGGTGCGCATGGGTTCCTCCGGCGGCTTCTGCCCGGAATCCGTGCGGTAATCGTTGGGGATAAGCATCTCAAAGGACGTCATGCGGCGCAGGCAGTTGGAAAAATACCGGATGTGAAAGAATGCCATGGCGTTGTCCTCCCTTGGCGAAAGGCCGGCCCTAAGACCGCCTTCCCCGATCTCCGGCGCCCGACGGGGCCGGAAAAGCCTTTTCGGGGCAAAGAAAAACCGCTTCGCCCCTGCCGACGCAAAGACGAAACGGCCGCAATCCATAATTTGCGCGTTCCGCGGTACCACTCTGCTTCCTCCCCTGTACGGGAAGGCTCTCCATGGCGCTGTATCGGGCGCGTCCCGCCGGTCTCTCTCCGGCCACTCCCGGGCGAGCGGCCCTTCTCCCGCGGCCGCCTCGCACCACCCGGCGGCTCTCTGTTCGCGGAACGGAAAGGCGTTCCCGTTCATCGTGTAAAAAAGAGTATAGCATTGTTTGGCAAGAAAGGCAAGCGGTTTTTCTCCGCTTGCCGGTGCAATCGCTTACGGAGCCGGGGACAACCGCTCTTTGTGACCAAAGAGCGGTTTCCCCCGGACCCCCTTCCGAGAAAGTCAATCAGGAGTAATATAAGCCCGGTCCGCGGATCGTTTTCAACGGTTTATCAGCTTGTCTGTTCGGTATTTCCGGAAATTTTTTTTCGTAAGCGATTGCCCCGCTCCGATCCCCGCGGCGGAATCACCTGGCGGCAGACCCTCTGGCCTTTTTCCCGGTTTTGTGCTATTCTTGTCGGGGAGAGGCCGTCCCGCGCGGCCCGGGAGGAGAAGAGCAATGGCTTTCACGGACATCACCCACATCATCTGGGACTGGAACGGCACGCTGCTGGACGACGCCGCCTACTGCCTGGACCTGACGGACCGGCTTTTGCGCATCTTCCACCTGAAACCGATGGAGACCCTGGAAAACTACCGGGAGCGCTTCGGCTTTCCGGTGATCGATTATTACGAACGTCTGGGCTTCGACCGGCAGATCTTCCCCGAGGTCGCCGTCATCTGGATGGATGCCTACATGAAATATGAGCATACCATCCCCCTGCACGCCGACGCGGCGGAGGTAACCGAAAAAATCCGCCGACGGGACATCCGGCAGGTGATCGTATCGGCCTCCAAGCTGGAAAACCTGCTTTCGCAGCTTGCTTCCCGCCCCCAGTTCGCCCATTTCGACCCGCCCCGGGGCCTGGGCGACATCTACGCCGGCAGCAAAAAGGACATCGCCCTGAAATGGATGGCCGATACCGGCGCGGACCCGAAAAGGACCCTGCTGGCGGGCGACACCCTCCACGACCTGGAGGTGGCCCGCGCTCTGGGCTGCGAATGCGTCCTGGTGGAAAACGGGCACCAGTCCGCCTCCCGCCTCCGGGCCGCCAGCGCCCGGACCGTCCCGAACCTTGCGGGGCTGTACGCCCTGCTTACGGACGGCGAAACGGAATAAAGGGCTTCCCGACGTTTTTTAAACGTGCCTGGAACAAAAGGCCGCGAAAAGTTTTTTGCCTTTCGCGGCTTTTTTGCCGCCTCGGCCGGATTCAGGCAATAAAAAAAGCCCTTTCGGGGCCCGCCAAACAAAAAACCCGTCCTCGCGGAACGGGCGCTGGCACCTCCAATGGGATTCGAACCCATGTTTCCGCCTTGAGAGGGCGGTGTCCTAGGCCACTAGACAATGGAGGCAAAATGGCTGGGGAACTAGGATTTGAACCTAGACAATACGAGTCAGAGTCGTAGGTGCTGCCGTTACACCATTCCCCAACGCCTGTTTCTGACCAGCCAGCTCGCTGACTGCAGAAGAGATTATACACCCGTCCTGCGGCGTTGTCAACCATTTTCTTTTCTTTTTCTGATATTTTCCGGGCTTTCCGTTTCCGTTTTCCCGATAAGATCGTCGGGGGTGTGAAAAGGCGTGCTCTCGTGCCGTCCGGACGCCGGTGAAGGCAAGAAAAAACCTTTTTTCGGTGTCCGGCGGTTTCGCGCCGTGAAGTCCTTTGACATCATGAACAAAAAGGGTTAATATTGTATTCACAGGGAAAACCGTATTTTACCCGGCGCCCCTTGATCATTCCGCACGGGAGGAAAAGTTCCATGAGAATGGGAAAGATCCGCAGCGCCCCGTGGTATCCGCACACGGTGGCGATCTGCATCGGCGTTCTGCTTTACTTTTTCCTGGCGAGCTTTTCGGACATCCGGGCCGGCATCAATACCTTTTTCGGGTATTTCAGCCCCGTCATTCTGGGCTGCGTCATCGCCTACATCGTCAACCCCCTTGCCGGATTGTTTTCAAGGCTGTTCAGGGTGATTAAAAAAGACGGCACCCGGCGGCTGATTTCCAACGCGCTGGCTTTCTTCGTGGTGGTCCTGTTCATCTTTTTCACCGGCCTGATCCTTGTGCCCCAGATGATCGACAGCATCAAGACCTTTGTCGGCAACCTGGACGGATACATCGCCTCGCTCAGTCACATGCTGGAAAACCTGGGCGTCACCAAGAGCATGTTCGACCTTTCCAGCGTCATCGATTCCACGGAAAACCTCCTGGATGTGATTTCCAAATATATCAAGGAAAACACCAATACCATCCTTAACACCTCCGTCAACGCGGGCATGATCGTGTTCCGCTGGGTGATCGCCTTTATCCTGTCCATCTATCTGCTCACCGAAAAGCCCCGGCTGAAGAAGGGCGTCCAGCGGCTGCTGAGGGCCCTCTTCGGGGGAGAACGCTACGAAGAGGTGCACATTTTCCTGCGCAAGTGCGATAAGATCTGCAGCCGCTACATCGTCTACAACCTGATCGACAGCCTGATCATCGGCGGCGTCAACGCCGTGTTCATGACGATCTGCGGCATGCAGTACGTGGGCCTGATCTCCTTTGTGGCGGCGGTCACCAACCTGATCCCCACCTTCGGCCCGATGGTAGGCGCGGTCATCGCCGTATTCATCCTGCTGATGGTCAATCCAACCCACGCGCTGATTTTCCTGATCTTCACCCTCGTCCTGCAGACCCTCGACGCCTATGTGATCAAACCCAAGCTGTTCGGCAATTCCCTGGGCGTATCCGGTCTTCTGATCATGGTGGGCGTCATTGCCGGCAGCAACATGTTCGGCGTCGTCGGCATCCTGCTGGCCGTCCCGGCCGTGGCAATCATCGATTTCGCCTACACCACCATGTTCCTTCCCATGCTTGAAAAAAAGCACGGGATATTCTCCGGAGAGGACGGGAATGACGGCGGCGGGAAAGACGAAAAGGAAACCGCCGGCGAAAAAAACGAGAATGAAAGCGCCGGCGTAAAGGACGAAAAGGAAACCGCCGGCGAAGAATAAGCGCGCGCCGACGGACGGGCAGCGCCCCAATGGAACGGAATATCACGGGCAGCCGGGCGGCTGCCCGTATTTTTGCCCGTCTCCGATCGGGATGCCGAAAAAAACGGCGGCGGCATGCCCGCAGGGAAGCCTTCGGCCCCTCGGCGCGGGCCTTTTCCCCGAGCCGCGCAAAAAAACGGGCCGCAAACGCGGCCCGGGATGATTTACGTTTTGTTCAGGGGTTATTCCTCGTCGTCCTGCACGCTCTGACGCCTGCGCGCGGCCCTGCGGTGAGGCGTCTGGGCGCCGCCGTCCGCACGGCGGCTGACGCGGAAGGTGCTGTCGTCGTCGTCCTGAATGACGCGTTCAGCCTCCTCCATGCGCTGCGCGGCCTGGTCGGCGTCCTCGGGGGCGACCTCGGGCTCCGGCGCGTCCTCCTCCAGGGGATCGTCGGGAATGGCGCGCACCGAAACCGGGCGCCTGACATCCGCTTCGGTCACCTCTTCGCGGCCCGAGGGAGCCGGGACCGTGTCGTCGCCGTCGTCCCCTTCGTCCTCGTCGTCCTCCGCCTCGTCCGGATCCCTGCCGTAATCCCTGCGGGCAGCCAGGTCCAGATGGTCATAGGCGTTTTCGCTGCGCTTCTGCGTGCGCCTGCGCATGATGCCGGCCACGATCAGAAGAATCAGGGCGGCGGCAAGAAGCCCCGCAAAGATATAAGCCAGCGTGCTGGTGATATCCCTGCCTTTGACGACCAGCGGGTCCAGGTCGGCGTCCGTCACCGGCCGTTCGGTCACCAGCGGAGCCACCGTGGGCACCGGCACGTCGGTGGGCCGCATGGTGGGGGCGGTATAGCTGACGCGGATCACATTGGACTGGAACGTGCGGTTGTTGTTCAGGTTGTCCCTCGCCGACGCGGTGAAGCGGAACTGGCCTTCCTGCCGGATTTCCACGTCGCACTCGATCTTTACCGTCTGGCCCGCTTCCAGCTGGCCGATCTCCCGGATATTTACCGAGCCGTGGGTAATCTTGACGTTCTTGACCGCGCTGTCGCCGTTGTTGGTCACGTTCAGGGTAAAGCGAAGCACCGCCGGGAACTCATACACCGTGGTGGTGTCGCTGGAAAGATCCAGGGTAAGGATCAGGTCGTTGTCGGGGTCGAACACCTGCACGCTGACCTGCTGGGACGTCATCTCCCTGGTCTCGCCGGTATTGTCCGGCAGAAGGGCGGTGAACTTGAAGGAGGAAGGCTCGGTCAGGACGAATTCCTTGGTGAATTCCACCGTGTTCTCGGCCGGGATCTCCAGCCCCGTCAGAACCTCGCCGCGCTTTTCGTCCCGCACGGTCACGCCGTTATAGGTGATGTTGCCGTTGTTGACGAAGGTCAGCTTCAGCGTGGCGGTCTCGCCGATATTGATGCCGCTTTCCACCGCCTCCAGGCTCATCTTCAGGTCGGGCCGGGCCAGGGGAATGACAAGCTCCGGCACCGTTTCGGTCTTGAGGCCGCTTTCGCCGGCCACCTTATAGGTGATGGTCGCGCCGCAGGTCATGTCGTTCGCGCCCATGTTGGCGGTGAAGGTGACCTTCTGGCTGCCGCCGGGGGAAAGGTGATCCACGTTCTGGCTGCGGCCGTTGAGCTTTTCGGCCACCTTGATGTTTGTCAGCTCCACGTTGCCGGTGTTCACCAGTTCATAGGTGACGCTGACCTGCTTGCCCTGGCGGCAGACCTCCGGCGTCACGGTCCGGTATACGCCCAGGCGGGCATGCTCGCCCGCGTAGGTCAGCAGGATGTCGGCCTGCTGGGAAAATTCGCGCACGGTGCCGTCTTCGCCCGCCATATGGCAGCGGACGGAGAAGGTAAGCCTGCCGCTTTCCAGTTCTTCCTGGGAAACGCTGTAAACGCCGCTCCAGGAATAGGGCTGCTCGGCCTTAAGGACCTTGGAACCGCCGTCGCCGAAGGCCGTCACCACGTTCCCGGAGGGGTCATAAAGCGTCACGGGATCGGTCATGTCCTCCCCCGTGGTATTGGTGACGCGCACCTGGATGCCGATTTCCCCGGGGCCGGTCATTTCGGTCCCGGTCGCTTCCATAGTGAACGCGATGGGATCCAGCCACTCGGCGGCGGCCGGGACGCTCATTGCGCTGATTACGGTCATCAGTACGGCAAGAAGAAGTGCCGCAAAACCCTTTTTCCGGGAAGTTTCCATCGTCCGTCCCTCCTTCCGGCGGCGCGCAAAGCCGTCGGAATAACACAAATCCAAATTGAATGTTAAAACAGGAAAGCGCGTCTGTCAAGCCAAATCGGGTATTTGTCAAAGTTTCTTAACGTACGGACGCGTTTATTCCATTTATTTTAGCATAATATGGCGCGCTTTGCAACAAGCGGCCCGCGCCACGTCAAAAAACGTTTACATATTGTATGTATAATTTAAGGCCCCGTTATGCTATAATCGGACCGTGCCGGCCCCGCGGGGCGCGGGCGAAGTTTTTTCCTGCCTTCGCAGGACTTCAGGCATTATGAGAGCACGCCTTTTATCCGACCCGGCTTTCATGCCGGCGAAAGGACGAATACGGGATGACAAGGGACCGCGATACAGACGAATTCCCCGCGCCGCGGGACGACGCGCGGGAGGAAGAGTCAAGGGAAGAGGAGGAGAGCTCCGGGGAGCTTCAGGACACGGAATACCCGGACGACCTCTGGGACCCGGACGCCGAAGAGGAGGAGCGGGAGCCCTCCCGGCCGAGCATTTTCAAAAGCAAGCCCCGCAAGCCTTCCTTTGTGCTTGCGGTGATCGTCAACACCTTCCGCACCCTGGTGGTGCTGGCGCTGGCGCTGATGCTCTCCGGTCTGGGGGCGGTGGTGGGCATTGCCCGCGCCTATGTGGACACCGCGCCGGACCTGGACCTGGCCGCCATCGACGACCAGGCTCAGACCTCCTTTATTTACGACGCCGCCGGCAATCTGATCACCGAATACCACGGCACGGAAAACCGGGTCATGGTGTCCATAACGTCGATGCCCCGGTACCTTCAGCACGCTTTCGTGGCGGTGGAGGACGCCCGTTTCTACACCCATAACGGCATCGACGTCAAGCGCATCGTCGGCTCCTTCATCGCCAATTCCATTACCGGCTCCCGCCAGGGGGGCTCCACCATCACCCAGCAGCTGATCAAAAACACCCTCCTGTCCAGCGAGCAGAGCTACAAGCGCAAAATTCAGGAGGCTTACCTCGCCATGCAGCTGGAGCAGCGCTACACCAAGGATCAGATTCTGGAGTGCTACCTGAACACCATCTATATGGGAGAGGATTATTACGGCGTGCAGACCGCCGCCTACGGCTATTTCGGCAAAAACGACTTAAACGACCTGACGCTCAGGGAATGCGCGATGCTGGCGGGGATATGCAACAGCCCGTATTATTACAACCCCCGGCGAAATTTCTACACCCGGCAGTCCGACACCGTGGATTACGCCGCCATCACCAACGACCGCACGGATTACGTGCTCAGGTGCATGTACGAAAACCAGTTCATCACCCACGACGAATACGTCGCGGCCCTGGACCCCGCCACCGCCCATGTGCTTGAAAAAAGCCCGGAGAGCACCCAACTGTATTCCTATCCCCATTACGTGGAATATGCCGTCAGGGAGACCGTTCGGGTGCTGCTGGAAATGAACGGCCTTCCCAACACCTCCGCCAACCGGGCCAGGATGGAGCAGGACCTGAGGACTGGCGGCTACCGCATCTATCTCGCCATCGATCCCGAAATCCAGACCACGGTGGAGGAAACGCTGTACACCTGGACCGACTGGCCCGGGACAAGGGACCCGGAGGACGGCGTCTACCGGGCACGGAATTCGGACGGCACCTACGAGGAGATCCCCCAGCCCCAGGCCGCGGCGGTGGTTCTGGACTTTCGCACCGGGGAGATCAAGGCCATCGTGGGCAGCCGCGTCCGCCCCACGCAGCGCAAGACCCTCAACCGGGCCGTCGACATGAACATGCCCGTCGGCTCCGCCATCAAGCCCATCGCCGTCTACGCCCCGGCCATCGAGAACGGCGCAGGCGCGGGCACGATACTCTATAACATGGAGCTGCCCATCACCGGCTGGACCGATTCCTCCGGCCGGGATACCTGGCCCCAGAACTACGGCGGCTCCAGCTACCGGGGTCCCGAAACCCTTCGCACGGCCCTGGTCAAATCCGACAACACCGCCGCCGCCTGGTGCATGATGAACTGCGTGGGCGTCTCGGCCGCCGCGGATACCCTCCTGGCCCTGGGCGTCAGCGCGGAGCATATCTCCGAAACGCCCTTCGGCGTCACCCTGGGCTCCTCGGGCATCACACCCCTGGAAATGACGGTGGCCTTCGGCGTGTTCGGCAATTACGGCGTGTACCAGGAGCCCATCAGCGTCCTGGCCATCATGGACAGCTCGGGCGCCACCGTCTACGACGCCCACCAGGTGCAGGAACGGCGGCAGGTATTCCGGGATTCCACGGCGTTCCTGGTGGTGGACATGCTCAGGGACGCGGTATCCAAAGGCACCGGCACCAACGCGAAGATCAAGGGACAGACCGTCGCCGGCAAGACCGGCACCAACAGCGACCAGCGCGGCGTGTTCTTTACCGGCATGACCGGCTGGTACTGCGCCTCGGTATGGATCGGCCATGACAATTACAAGCCCCTTTCCTCCAAAACCACCGGGGGCAGCGCCGCCGCCAGGCTGTGGCAGGCCTTCATGAGCGCCGTCCATACCCGCAAAAACCTGGGCAATAAGGACATCCTTGAGGGCAGCGCCGAGAATTTCGGTCTGGTGAAGGTGGAGACCTGCGCCGTTTCAGGCCAGCTGGCCACCGACGCCTGCCGGCACGACGCCATGGGCTATGGCACCGTCACGGACTGGTGGCCCCGGGAAAACGTGCCCACCGCCTCCTGCCAGATGCACATGAGCCTGACCGTCTGCTCCGATTCCCATCTTCTGGCCGGCTCCTACTGCCCCTCAACCGAGTCCCGTTCCGTGATCCTGATTCCCTACGGCCATCCCCTGTACCGGTTCATCGGCACCCGGTACGAAAGCGTCCTGGAGGACTGGCTCGGCCCCTTCGCCACCCTGAGGATGACCGCCGACAACGCCACGGCCAACAACGCCGCCATCCGCACCAGGACCTGCAGCGTGCATACCAGCGCTTCCTACGCCTCCATGGCCGACAGCGGAATGATTGCCGACGCCTGGGAGCTGATGAACAGCGCCTCGTCGCTGATCGGCTCCCTGCCGCCGGACACCCCGGGCTATTATGACCTGGTGAATGCCTACAACGGCCTCGGCGCCATCCTTTCGGGCTCCCCGTCCTCCGACGCCCTCTACGCCGCCATGGTGGATTTGACCCGCGCCATGGCCGCGATCCGGTACTGACGACGGGGCTCTGCCCGCCTCTGTTGAAAAAAAGCGTCAAAAAAAGGCCGCGCTGCGATACGCGGTCTTTTTTTACGCCGGGGCGGCTTATTCGCCCTTCTTTTCGGCCTTTTCGGCCAGATAGGCGTTCAGCTGGTCCACCAGCTCATCCACGTTGGCCCCATGAACCATGCAGGCGTCCTCCAGGCTCTCCATCAGGGAATAGGGGCAGCCGAAGCAGTGCATGCCGAAGCTGGTCAGGATATCCGCCGTGGAGCGGTCCAATTGCAGGACATCGCCGATGCTCATTTCCTTGGTGATCTCCATGATAAAATAACCTCCGTTTACTGTCGTCCGTTTCCCGGACGCCCAAACCGATATTACTCCCGCCCGGGATATATGTCAACTTTTCTTTTTCCGTCAAAGCATGCGGATCAGCAGATTGTTCTGCCCGTCGGTCTCCAGCTTCAGCAGTCCGTCCTTTTCCAATTGCTTCAGCACATCGGAAAAGCGCTTGAAGCCGATTCCCTTGTCGGTGTAATCCGGGTAGGCTGACTGGATGTCCGCCTTCAGGATGGAGGGATTGACCCGGGCAAAGCCGTCGTCCTTGTAATGCTTCAGCTGCTCGGCGAACAAATTTTTCCAGTTTTCGCCGGTAATCTTCGGGGTTTCGTCCCCCGGAGCCGGTTCGGCGGAAAGGGATACCAGCACGTTGTAGCTGTCGTTCCTGATCCTCAGGCCGCCGTATTTGTCGCTCAGCTTGGCAAGCAGCTTGCCAAAGCCGGCGCAGCCGTAATTTTTTTCGTTGAAGTCCGGGCGCAGGCGCAGCAGAACGCCCTTGAGCTCGCTGGCGTACATTTCGTCCGCATCCTGCTCGTCCAGGATGCCCTCCAGCAGCTTGTTGAGGGCCACCTCGTCCAGCGGATCGTCCTTGTTCTGCCCCTTCTTGGGCCGGACGGAACGGGTGGCGGAGTTGACCGACTCCAGGAACTGGAACTCATTGCAGGCGTTGATAAAAATGGAGGACGCCACCTCGCTGCGGCTCATGCCCAGGACGAATTTGCCCATGGACTTCAGCCTGCCCACCAGCGGGGTGTAGTCGCTGTCGCCGGATACGATGCAGAAGGAATCGATCAGCGGATTGGTGTAGGCCACCTCAAGGGCGTCGATGACAAGAAGGATGTCCGCGTTGTTCTTCTGGCTGATTCCATAGCGCAGGGAGGGCACCACCGTGAAGGTGTTGCTCAGAAGAATCTCCTTCAGGTCCGAAAAGCGGTCGGTGTATCCGTACACCTTGCCCAGAAGGATATCGCCGCGGATTTTGACCTTTTCAAGGATGTTCAAAAGCGTGGAAGCCTTGGCTCCGCAGTTTTCCAGGTCCACGAACAAAGCAAATCGGGATGTACTCAAAAATCATTCGTACCTTTCGTTTATTTATCAAAAGGCCGCTTTCAGGGAAGCGGCCTCATGAACGCTGATATTCGGAGGCAGGCCCCGGCGGCATCCCGCCGCCGGAAAGGCCGCAAAGCCTCATTCCGTATACGCGAGGGTGTTGCGGAAATGGGTGAACATCGTGATATAGCTGGAATTGAACCATCCCGGGCAGTTCAGCACCACCTCGATGCGGCGGTTTCCGTTGATGATGGCCATATGCACCCTGCCGCGGACGATGGTGCCGTCATAAAGGACGCCGCGGTAGTTGACGTAATATCCTTCTCCGCCCAGGAGGGTGCGCTTTTCGGCGGTGGTCGGCTTCCATTGGGTGTAATTGTACTGCCCCAGGGCGGCCACCTCCGACTGCAGATCGGCCTTGAGATCCTCGCCCTTGTAGGTGGAGGCCACCGTTTTCACCGTGATGGTCAGGGTGGCGTTCACGTTGTCCAGGGTGTTGGGGTCGGTGAAGACCAGCTTGTCGGACGCGGTGTCGTCCACCGTCCAGTCGTAGGGGATTTCAAAGCGGATACCGAAGGCCGCGGAGGTGTATTCCCTGTAGTTGAAGGTCAGCTCCGGACGGGGGGTCGCGGTGGGCTTGTCCACCGGATCCAGCGGAATCGGTGTGGCGCCCGCGTAGACCGAGCGGCCCATTTCGTCATAATCGCCGCCGTCGTATTCCGCGCCGTTCTCCTCGCTGGCGGGATCGTATCCCTCGGGAAGGTCGCTCATATAGTCCGTGCCGCCGGAGGGAACCGCCGTAGGAATCAGCGCCGAGTTCTGCGTGGGCACTGCCGTTACGATATCGGTCCCGCCGCCCCCGCCGCTGCAGGCGCACAGCAAAAGCACCGACGCCAGCATAAGCATCGCGAAGGACCGTTTTTTCCAAGTAGAAGCTTTCGCCATTTTCCTGACGCCTCCCATCCACCCAGCGGGTGCCGGAACTCCGCCGGCAGGCAGCCGCCCGCCGGAGACCGGGCCCTTGTTCGCACCGCCCAGCGGACGGGCAGGGCCCGGCTGTTTAATGATATTGTAACAATTATTTAATGACTCGTCAAGTATTTTGAAACATATTTCCGTATTTCGTTACAATATCACGGTACTCCGCGTCATTTTTCCCGGGCGGCGGAAAGAGGCGCACGCGTCACAGAAGGCCGTCGTAGCTTCCCCTGCCGGGCACGGTCCCTCCAGCGTCCCGCCCGGGCAGCGGCCTTTCCCCGGGTGCCGGCGCGGCCGCGGGTTCTTCCGCGGGGGCTTCCGTTTCGTCGCCGGGATACCTGGGATGATAGAGCCTGCGGTCCAGTGACCAGATTTTTTCGCTGAAGACCCCCGCCGGGGTGCGCTCCATGACGCTTTCCATCTCGTTGAGCTTGGCGTCCAGGTCGTCGATCATATGGAGCGCCTCCGCCTCCGGAAACATGGGGGCCCTGGGGCTGCCGAATTCCGGCACGCCGTGGTGGCTGATGATCATGTGGCTGAGCAGCAGCACCGCTTCCCCCTCCACCCCGACATCCCGGGCGCATTCTCTGACGGCGGCGACACCGTCCACCAGGTGGCCCAGCAGCAGTCCTTCGGCGGTGTAATCGCCGACGCTCCCCGTTTCGTCGGCCTGCATCTCGCCGATTTTGCCCAGGTCATGGGCGATTACGCCGGCAAAAAGCAGGTCCCGGTTCAGGAAGGGATACAGGGGCGCAACGTTCCGGGCGATTCGCAGCATGGACAGGGTGTGGTGCAGAAGGCCGCTCCTTTCCGCGTGGTGCAGCCTCTGGGCCGCGGGATAATACATCAGCTTTTTCCCCGCGCGGGCAAGCATGGCCTTCAGGATCTTTTTCAGGTCCTCCCAGGTCATTTCCTCAACGGCCTCCTCGATTTCGGCAAGCATGGCCTCGGGCTTTTCGGGGGCGCACTTCACCAGGAGTCCCATCTCAACATCGTCATTCTCCGCGGCGTCGCGCATTACTTCGACGCGCAGCTGCAGGCGGCCGTTGTATTCCTGGACCGGTCCCCGGACCTTGACCACCGATCCCGCGGCGGGCGGCACGGTATTCTCGTCCAGTTTCCTGTCGTTATATCTTACATGGTCCCATACCTTGCAGTTGATTTCGCCGGTTTTGTCCGCCAGCGTCATGTCGATATAGGGCTTCCCGGTGGCGTTGCTTACGCGCGTCGACGAGTTGCGGACCATCAGAAACCCTTCAAACCGCATATCCTTGCGGAGGGATGCCACAGAATCCTGCATAATACCTCGCTGTATAATTTATTCTGCCTGATCAGCCGGGTGTCAGCCCGCCGGAGGCAAGGTTGTCGAACAGGGTGTATTCGCCGTTCCAGGCCATTTTGATCACGCCCAGGGGACCGTTGCGCTGCTTGGCCACGATGGCCTCGGCAATGTTCTTGTCCTCCACCGAATCGTCGTAATAGGATTCCCTGTGCAGGAAGATCACCACGTCGGCGTCCTGCTCGATGGATCCGGAATCGCGCAGGTCGGAAAGCACGGGCCGCTTTTCCGCCCGCTGGGTGTTGGCGCGGCTCAGCTGGGCGCAGGCGATCAGGGGTACCTTCAATTCCAGGGCGATGGCCTTCAGCCCGCGGCTGATCTCGCTGACCTCCAGCTGGCGGTTTTCGGCCCGTCCGTCCGAGGTCATCAGCTGCAGATAGTCGATGACGATCAGGTCCAGGCCGTGCTCCATCATCAGACGGCGGCAGCGGGAGCGCAGCTGGATGGGCGAAATCCCGGCCGTGTCGTCGATAAAGATGCCGCTGCGGCTCAGCGGCCCAAGGGATTTGGCCAGCTTCACCCATTCCTCGTCCCGAAGCCTTCCCTGGCGCACGTTTTGCATATTCACCCGCGCGTCGCCGCAGAGCATGCGCAGGGCGATATGCTCCCGGGGCATTTCCAGGGAGAAAAAGGCGATCTTATGTCCCTTCAGGGCCGCCCGCGTGCAGATATTGACCGCGAAGGAGGTTTTGCCCATGGAGGGGCGCGCGC
Source organism: uncultured Eubacteriales bacterium (assembly GCA_902789365.1). Classification (GTDB taxonomy): domain Bacteria; phylum Bacillota; class Clostridia; order Christensenellales; family Aristaeellaceae; genus RUG756. Next base: position 21,646 of record CADANQ010000018.1, on the reverse strand, counting down.
CGATCAGGATCAGCTCGCCCCCGTGCATTCCGGTCAGCAGGTTGTCCAGGTCGTAAAACCCGGTGGTCACGCCGTTGACCTGCCCCTTGCTCTTTGCGTATTCGGACACCAGGGCATAGGTGCGCTGCAATATGGTGGCGATCCCCTCCAGGCTGTCGGCCCCGGTGCGGCGCATCACGATATCGAATATGCTTTTTTCGCTGTGCTCAAGGACGGTCTGCAGGTCGTCCTCCTCGGCGATGGCCTCGCTGCGGATGGCCTGGCCGCATTCGGCCAGCTGGCGAAGGGTGCTCTTCTCCAGCACGATGCGTATGTAATGCCTGACATTGGACGTGCTGGGAACCGTGCTTCCCAGGTCCACCAGGTATTCCGTGCCGCCCGCGCCCACCAGCGTCCCGCGCCGCTGAAGCTCGGTCTCCAGTGTAATCAGGTCCACGGCCATGCCGCTGTGCATCACCTGCAGCATCGCGCTGAAGATCTCCCGGTGGGCGGGGATAAAGAAATCCTCCGCCTTCAGGCTTTCCGACGCCTGGGTGAGGGCTTTTTCATCCTGGATCATGGCGCCCAGAACCGAACGCTCGGCGTCCGGGCTCTGGGGCAGTTTCGGAAGGATATTCTCGCTCATCCTGTCACCCCCTCCAACGCCGGTTTGAAAATCATTCCGCGGAAACCACCTTCACCGTCATTTTCGCGCTGATCTCGGGATACAGCCGGACGGTTACGGGGCTCTCGCCCACGGTGCGGATGTTTTCGGCCAGCTCCACCTTGCGCTTGTCCACGTCCACGCCGTACTGCTCCTTCAGGGCCGCCGCCACCTCGGCGCTGGTCACGCTGCCGTACAGCCGACCCTGGCTGCCGCAGCGGGTCCGGACGGTGACCACCTTGCCCCTGAGGGACGCGGCCTTCTTTTCCGCCTCCTGGCGGCGCTCCATTTCCCTGGCGCGCTCGGCGGCGCGCTTGCGCTCGATCTCCTTGGCCGCGCCGGGCGTGGATTCCACGGCCCATTTCCTGGGAAACAGGAAATTGCGGGCGTATCCGTCGGATACGTTGACGATGTCGTCCTTTTTGCCGACGTTTTTGACGTCCTCCAGCAGAATCACTTTCATTTGTTCATACCTCCCATCGGTCGTGCTCGTCGTTGTTTTTTACTCTCAGTCTGCGGAAATCCAGCATCTGGTCCGCGCAGCCCATCAGGCACATCGCTTCCTGGAAAATTACGAGGATCACAATGGGAATGATGATCCGCCAGACCTTGCGTCTTCCGCGCATGCACTGGATGTGGTTCAAAAACGCGGCCCCCTGGATCGAATAGATCGCGAAAAACGCGTAGAACGTCAGTTTTCCCAGCAGTGAAACGGTGGCGTTCCCGGAACCGATCAGGAAATACCCTGCGCCCAGAACCCCGATTTTCCAGCCCCAGCCCCGGGGCAGGTGCCAGGTCCTCAATTGGGGCGTATCCTCGCCGGGAAGGGTCTGCTTTTCGCCCCACTCCGCCCCCGCGTGTTTGCGGATATACCCTTCGGCGGCCCGCCGGGGGATCAGCACCGTCACGGCGCCCTGGTAAATGCTCATTTCCGTCAGCATCGCCGGCACCAGCGCCGAAAGGTAGGTGATGATCCTCAGCTGCAGGCCGTTGAGAAGGTCCTCCCTGGCGGCCGGGGCCAGCACCCCCGCCATGCTCAGTCCCTGACCCGTATAGGAGGAGGACAGGGGCAGCATGCCGGAATAATTAAGATAGATCAAAAGCATATCTCCCAGCTCCCGGTCGCTCTCAAACCAGGCCCTGGCCGCGTCGGCGGCGGCCTCGAAAGCCTTCCCGCCCAGGGACGCCTGCACCCAGACGTACAGGGCCAGCTGGCTGAGCATCAGGGACGCGGCCATGCCGATCCCGGTCTTCAGGGCGGAAAAGTTTTTCACCGTCATAAAACGGAACACAAAATGCGCCGGGAAAAGATAAACGATCCCCGCCAGCGCGCCGACCGCGCCGCCGCAGAAATAAAACGAGACCGCGGCCAAAGCAAGGCACGCATCCGCCGCCGCGCGGCCGCTCAGGAGCCAGGCGAGGCACAGAAGGCACGGAGAGGCAAAGTACAAAAAAAACAGTCCGTGGCTCATCAGCGGCGTCATGCACACAAGAAGGCACGCAGAAAAGATCAGGACCATCGTCAGGGCGGACGCCCGGGTTCTGATCCATGGGACTTGCCTCATAGGATCCTCCGTTCTTTTAAAAAATCGCCTTCGGGAGCGATTACCATTGTAATTTCTTTCAGGGGTTTTGTCAACAAAAGGGCCTCCTGGCGTCATTGACGAAGGCGGCGGGGCATGTTACAATTTCGCCGGAGGGATAAGGCGCGCGCCCGCGTACGCGCCGTGTCGGAAACACCGGATACGATCGGAGACGATTTCATGCACGAGACCATCATTCACTGCTGGGAGGATCTGCAGAACGCCATATTCGACGGCGTCTGGGACCCCAGGGTCATGCGATACCGCGCCAACTTCGTATACCGGGGCATGAGCCGCGCGGACTGGGGGCTTTTGCCCTCCCTGAACCGCGTGTGCTCCCATGACCTGAGCCTTGAAAAGCATCTTCTGCGCAGCCTGAGGAAATACGGGTACGCCGATCTGAAGGCCGACGCCTCCGTATGGCAGATCCTGGTCATCGGGCAGCAGTTCGGCCTGCCCACCCGGCTTTTGGACTGGACCTATTCCCCCCTGGTGGCCGCCCATTTCGCCACCGAGGACCAGTCCCAGTACGACTGTGACGGCGTAATCTACTGCGCCGACGTGGAAGGCATGAACAGCCGCCTGCCCCCGGTGTTCCGCGAAAAGCTGCTGGAGGAAAAAAGCAATGTGTTCACCATGGAGATGATGGAGCACGCCGCCAGAACGCTGGACGGCCTGAAGGGCCTGCAGGTCCGCTCCCGTCCCTTCGCCCTGTTTTTCGAGCCGGCCAGCGTGGTGGACCGCATCGCCAACCAGTACGCGCTGTTTTCGGTGGTCAGCGACGTTTCGGTGGCCATGGACTCCCTGGAGGAGGCCGAGGAAAGCCTCCGGCGGATCGTGATTCCGGCCGAAACCAAACTGGAGATCCGGGACAAGCTGGATTACATCAATATTTCCGAAAGGATGATCTACCCGGGCCTTGAGGGTATCTGCAAATGGATCACCCGCCGCTACAGCGACCTGGGCCCCCGCTACAACCGTCCGCAGGGCGAAAAACGCCCGGAATGAGCGGGACGCGCAGCGGTCCGCCGCGCTGAAAGTCACGGCCCGTTTCGCCCCGCGCCCCGGGCGGGAACCCGAATTTCCGCCTTCCGGTCATATTCGTCCTCCCGCCGGTTGAATAATCGCCCTTACGGTATTATAATATATGAAACAAAACCGTTTCTGAAAGGAAGCGCAGACATGATCCGGGAAAAGAGCTGCGGCGCGGCAATCTTCATCCGCCGCGACGGAGAGACACTGTATCTGATCGAAACCATGCGGCAGGGCCACCGTTCCCTGTGCAAGGGGCACATGGAAAACGGGGAGACCGAGCACGAGACCGCCCGGCGGGAGATCCGGGAGGAGACGGCCCTTTCCGTCCGCTTCATCGACGGCTTTCGCAAGACCATTTCCTACAGTCCCTACCAGGGATGCGTCAAGGAGGTCGTGTTCTTCCTGGCCGAGGCCGAAAGCGACAATGCCGCGGCCCAGCTCAGCGAGGTATCCTCCATCAGTTTCCTGCCCATTGACGAGGCCCTCGGCCTCCTCACCTATGAGGATGACCGCCGCATCCTGCGGGCCGCCGACGCCTTCCTGAAGGAAAGCGGAGCGTAACGAACGCGCCTCCGCCTTAAAAAAGAGGATGAACGCCGCCGTTCATCCTTCTTTTTTATGTTTTCTTTTTTTGCGGGCGTTATTCCACCGGCCGGATCAGTATCAGCGGCGTCAGCTCGTCGCCCTGCCCAGAGGGATTGTCCTTCATGGCGTCCTGGATTTCCTCGTCGGTCAGCGGGAAACCGTCGGATTTGCCCAGCTGGTCCCGCTGCAGGTCGTTGGCGTCCATCAGCACCACCGGGATCCCGGTCTTTTTGTACAGGTCGTTGCACAGCTCCGTGGGGTTGTCGGGGTTGATCAGGGCCATTTCCTTATAAACGTCAAAGCTGGAGCGGAAATAAAAGCCGTCGATCCCACCCACGCCCTTGCCGCACACCTTATAGAAAACGCCGTGAATGCCGAAGGGCTTGGTGACCGCGGCGCAGGCGCAGGCCAGAAGCACCCTGGGCAGCCCGCACATGTCGATGACCAGCTGCAGCTTGTAGGGCTCGTGCATGCCGACGCCGGTGGTGTTGATGCCGGCAAAGCGCCACAGATGGTTGGCCCACCAGCCGGGCTTCACCTCGTCGCGGGTCTTTACCGATTCCACGCACATGCACATGACCTTGGCGCCGAAGGAAAGCATGTCGCCCTCCCGGTACAGCGGGCGCACATATTTTTCCACCAGGGCCGCCTGGTCCTCCCCGCGCTTCACAAAATGGGTCTGGATGGCATAGCGGGAATATTTGCGCCCGTTCGCCCCGGTGATGACGCCGCGGTCGAAATAGGTGATCCCGTTCTCCTCCCGGCGCTGCGATTCAAGATTCCTGGATGGTATGATCCCCATACTTTCCTCCGTTTCGGGTGTTTCCCCGCGTTCGGGCCGCGGAACAACAAGCATACGCAAAACCCCGCAGGGCAAATGCCTTGCGGGGATCTGCGCCTAAAGCGCCTCTCAGGCGTTGGAAGCCTTGTTGATAGCCAGGGCCATACGAGCCTTTTTGCGGTTTGCGGCGTTCTTTTTGATCACGCCCTTGGCGACTGCTTTATCGATAGCGGAGGTGGTGGCGCTCAGTTGCGCGGCGGCAGGCTGTGCACCCTCGGCCAACGCGGCGTTGAACTTCTTGATGCTGGTCTTGACGCCGGATTTCACCATACGATTCCGCAGATTCTTTGTTTTGCTCACCTTCACGCGCTTTTTGGCGGACTGGATATTGGGCAATTCTTTCACCTCCCATAAGTAGACTGCTTTGACAAGCATTTGAGATTTTAACACAGCCTCAAAAAAAATGCAAGCGGTTTCTTTGCATTCTTTCGGCGGATTTAAGATGTTTTTGCTTTTTCTTCTTTTCCCGCCGTGCTTTCCCCTTCCTTTTATATATTCCTCTCCGGCCGCCCTGCGCCGTTTCCTCCTCTGTTCCCCCTTTCTCCGCTTCCGTTTTCCGCTCCGCGCCCGTTGTTCTGGACATTTCCCGACAGGTAGGATACAATGATCCCGCCGGGAGTTTTTCCGGCAATCCATTTTAAAGGAGCGGATCGCCTTGCCCAGGTTTTTCGCCTCTCTCCTTCCCGGCGAACCCGCCCTCGCTTTTCTGGACGAGGGCGAGATGCACCACGCCCGCGACGTCATGCGTCTCAGGGAGGGGGAGGAAGTCGTCCTGATGATCGACGGCCGCCTGTACGCCTCCGCCTTTTCCCCTCTCAACCGCTTTCCCCTGCTCCGCGCGCTGCCGGACACCGAAGCCGACATCCGTTTCACCCTGTTCCAGGGCATCCCCAAGGGGGACAAAATGGACATGGTGTGTCAGAAATGCACCGAGGCGGGCGCCGCGGACATCCGGCCGGTCGCCTTTGAAAGATGCGTGTCCGTATGGGGCGCGAAGGACGCGGCGCGCAAGCTCGATCGGCTCACTCGGATCGTCAGGGAAGCGGCCAAGCAGAGCGGCCGGTCCCTGTGCCCTTCCGTCTCCCTCCCCGTGACCCCTTCCGAAATGTGCTTATCCTTCGGCGGTTTCGACGCGGTCCTCATCCCCTGGGAAGGCGCCGACGGCCCCGGGCCCCTCGCCTGGTGGCATTCCCTGGAGAAGCGTCCCCGGAGCGTGGCCGTCGTCATCGGCCCGGAGGGCGGCATCACCGGGGGGGAAATCGCCCTGATGAAAGCGCACGGCGGCCTTCCCGTCACCCTCGGCCCCCGCATCCTGCGCACCGAGACTGCCGGCCTATGTGCCATTACCGCCCTCATGGCCCTGTCGGGCAACATGGAAGGGGCGGAGAACTGAACCCGATAAACATAAACACCGGTTCTGCCCCCGCCGTACGGTTTTGAACGGAGATGATTTGAATGTCCTCCATTTTGGCTGATATACTGGCTGATCTGATTGTGGACGGCATCGGCGCGCTGATCAGAAAACGGAAAAGTGAGAACGCGCCTGCCGAGTACACCGTTTCTCCGTCATGGGAGTGTCCGTCCTGCGGCACGCTGAATCAGGCCGCCAAAGGGGTTTGTGAAAACTGCGGCCAGAGCAAGCCCCGCAGCGGCAAAACGATAAAATAACCCGTGCCCGACACGGACGCACAAAATATAAAAAAAGAAGAAATATCCGTTGCCCTCCGGAGGCGGATATGGTATACTCTCTGCGGGGCATTTTTTGCCCGGAGCGGGCAAAGAAGGTCCAAAGAAGGAGTGAGCCATGTTGCCTCAAGACGATCTGCTGTCGCTTTTCCTTTCCCTCGCGCCGGAAAAGACGCTTGAGATCGGGAAAATGGCGCAGGTGCTCTGTCAGGTCAGCCAGGCGCAGCCGGTGGGCCGCCGGGCCCTGGCCGCGCGGCTCTCGATGACCGAACGGGAGATTCGCGCCGCGTCGGACGGTCTCCGGCAGCAGGGACTGATCGTTTCGGACGCCTCGGGGATGAAAATCACATCCCGGGCGAAGGCGCTGCTCAAAGCTTCGGGCGAGGTAAGCGAACGTCTCTTTTCCCTCAGCAGCCTGGAGGACGCCCTGGCCCGGGCCCTCGGATGCCGCAGCGTATCGGTGGTCCGCGGCAGCGCGGACAGCGACCCCCGCGTGCTGACGGAAGTTGGCCGCCGCGCCGCCCGGGAGCTTAAAAAGGAGCTGCGCGAGGGCGACATCCTCGCCGTCAGCGGCGGAAGCACCATGGCCGCCGTGGCCGACGGGATGACGTCCGGCGGCGCAAGGCGCGTGATGGTGGTTCCCTTAAGGGGCGGTATCGGCCCCGTCATGGAGGGCCAGGCCAGCGTCATCGCCGCCGAGATCGCCGAAAAGCTGGGCGGCGAATACCGCATGATCCACCTGCCCGACACCCTCGACGCCGACGCTCTGAAGGAAATCATCAAGCTGGACGACGTCCGGGAAACGCTGGAGCTGATCCACCGTGCCGACGTGGTGATGCACGGCATCGGCCGCGCCGACATCATGGCCGAAAAACGCCACCTTTCCCCCGCCATCATCGGCATGCTCCGTGAAAAGGGCGCCGTGGGTGAGGCGTTCGGCGTGTTTTTCGATCGTCTGGGCCGCCCCGTCTACCGCCTGGATACCTGGAACACCGTCCAGCCCGCCTCCGAGGAACGCGTCCTCGCCGCGGCCTCAGGCGAAAGCAAGGCCGAGGCCGTCGTTGCCTGCCTGCGCTTCCAGAAGCACTGCGCCCTCGTCACCGACGAAGGCGCCGCCAGGAAAATGCTTTCCCTCCTCGAAGCGGACCGGCCGCTTCCCTGATCCGTTCCCACGGCCTTCGGGCCCGGAAATAACTGTCCACCCCAACGACCCAAATTATCATGAAGTGAGGAGATTCGTCATGAACTACAACAAGAAGACCATCGAAGACGTTTCTGTCCAGGGCAAGCGGGTTCTGGTGCGCGTTGACTTCAACGTGCCGCTGGACGCCAACAAGAAGATCACGGACGAAAACCGCATCGTCGGCGCGCTTCCCACCATCAAATACCTGGTGAAGAACGGTGCCAAGGTTGTTCTGTGCAGCCATCTGGGCCGTCCCAAGGGACAGTTCAACGACAAGTATTCCCTCGCTCCCGTGGCCGTCCGGCTTTCCGAGCTGCTGGGCCAGGAAGTGAAAATGTGCAAGGACGTCATCGGCGAGGACGCCGACCGCGTCACCGCTTCCCTCAAGGACGGCGAGGTCTGCCTGCTTGAGAACCTCCGCTTCCATAAGGAAGAGGAAGCCAACGATCCCGAGTTCGCCAAGAAGCTGGCCTCCTATGCCGACCTGTTCGTCAACGACGCGTTCGGCACCGCGCACCGCGCCCACGCCTCCACCGAAGGCGTCACCCATTACCTGCCCAGCGTGGCCGGCTACCTGATCGAAAAGGAACTCAAGGTCATGGGCGGCGCCCTGGCCGATCCCGCCCGTCCCTTCCTGGCCATCCTCGGCGGCGCCAAGGTTTCCGACAAGATCGAGGTCATCAACAACCTGCTCACCAAGGTCAACGTGCTGATCATCGGCGGCGGCATGGCCTACACCTTCCAGAAGGCCATGGGCGGCCGCATCGGCAACTCCCTGTGCGAGGACGACAAGATGGAACTGGCCAAGGACATCCTGGCCCGCGCCGCCTACAAGGGCGTCCGCATCGTGCTGCCCGTGGATAACGAGGCCGGCGACAAGTTCTCCAACGACGCCCTGCACATCACCGTCCACTCCCAGGAGATCCCCGACGGCTTCGAGGGCATGGATATCGGCCCGGTCACCCGCGAGCTGTTTGTCGGCGAAATCCGCCGCGCCAAGACCATCGTCTGGAACGGCCCCATGGGCGTGTTTGAATTCCCCACCTTCGCCGTGGGCACCCGCTGCATCGCCGAAGCCGTGGCCAGCAACCCCGGCACCACCATCATCGGCGGCGGCGACAGCGCGGCGGCCATCACCCAGATGGGCTTTGCCGACAAGGTCACCCATGTGTCCACCGGCGGCGGCGCCAGCCTCGAATTCCTCGAGGGCAAGGAGCTGCCCGGCATTGCCGCCCTGAACGACAAGTAATTTTGTTTCCTCCCCTGCCGGAGTCCGCTCCGGCAGGGTTTTATGCGTTTTTTTAACGCTAATGATCTTATTATTAAAGGAGAAACCAGCCATATGCGTACCCCGATCATTGCCGGCAACTGGAAAATGAACAAGACTCCCTCCGAAGCCAAAGCCCTGGTTGAGGAGCTCAAGCCCCTGGTGAAGGACGCCTCCGCCACCGTGGTGGTCTGCGTTCCCGCCATCGATATTCCCGCCGTCGCGGAAGCCGTGAAGGGCTCCAACATTAAGCTGGGCGCCGAAAACGTCCACTTCAAGGAGAGCGGCGCCTACACCGGCGAGATCTCCGCCGCCATGCTTAAGGAATGCGGCGTGGAATACGTCATCATCGGCCACAGCGAGCGCCGCACCTATTTCGGCGAGACCGACGAGACCGTCAACCTGCGCGTGAAGGCCGCCGTGAATGCCGGGCTCACCCCCATCATCTGCGTGGGCGAGCATAAGGAAGAGCGGGAAGCCGGCTACACCGACGCCCTGGTCGCCTACCAGACCCTCATCGCCCTGACCGGACTGACCGACGAGCAGGTCGCCTCCGCCGTCATCGCCTACGAACCCGTCTGGGCCATCGGCACCGGCCTCACCGCCACCGACGAGCAGGCCAACGAGACCATCGGCGTCATCCGCAAGGCCATTGCCGGCAAATACGGCTGCGAAGTGGCTGAAAAGGTCCGCATCCAGTACGGCGGCAGCATGAACCCCAAGAACGTCAAGGGACTCATGGCCCAGGAGGAAATCGACGGCGGACTCATCGGCGGCGCCAGCCTGAAAGCCCCCGATTTCTCCCTGGTGGTCAATTTCGACAAATAATTTCCCCGCATCTTCAGGTACGGCCGCCCTCCGCTCCTGCGGGGGGCGGCCGAAAAAAACAGGGCATTTCCCGCGGCGCCGGGTCCTGCGGGGAAATGTCCTGATTCCCGTTATAAGGGGCCGTCCCGCCCGGGACGGCCGGGACAGTGTAGGGGGAACGCCGTATGGACATGCGCTCTTTTCCCGCGCCGGAAGGTGCGGATTACGCCGCACTCCTTGAAATCATGGACAGCGTGCCTGGCACGGCCCAGCTGCCGGAGGAGGTGCTCGCCGCCTGGCGGGAGGGGACCCTCATCCGCCGCGAACGCCTCGGCAGGAACATGACGGACGAGGAAAAGGATCACGAAAAAAACGTGGCCCGTTTCTGGGAAAACGCGCTGCGCACGCATCTTTCTGCCTTGAAGCGCAGCTCCCCCCACAGTCTGTGGTCCGTCGGCACCGCTTTCATTACCGCCCATTTTGACGATTCGCCCAGGGAAGCGCTCCTAAGGCTCCGGCCCGTCTTGCTGCCGGGCGGAACAGACGCGAACACCTCCCTTCCGGCGATCTATTTTCTGATCGTTTTGCCGGCCTACGTCATCTTGCGCTTCTGCAATGTTTCGCTCCTGTTCTCGCACTCCCTGATGTGGATCGTGATCATCGCCGTTCTGATCGGCAAAGCCAAATCCATCCGCTGCGCCCTGCTCCGCCGCCGCCTTTCCGACATGGAAGCGCTGGAACAGAGCTGCGACGTGATCGCCCGCTCCGCTTTCCGTGCCCTGCCCCCTTTCGTCTGGGCCACGCTTGCGCTGATTATCGGACTCGCGTACTATTATTACCTGTGCGTGATGTGAACGGGAGGGGACGGCCTTTGCCGCCGGTCAGTCGAGGACCGTTTCCATCCCGATCTTATAGGGTTTCATGCCCATGGCCTCATAAAATTTCATCGCGCCGGGGTTCAGGCACCACACGTTCAGCGTCAGGTTGTGGCAGCCCATATCCCGGGCATAGGCCGTCACATGGGCAAACAGCGCTTTCCCCACGCCCTGCCCCCGGCAAATCTCGTCCACGCAGATATCGTCGATATACAGCGTGACGCGGTCCGTCTGGTTGCTTTCGCCCTGATGGCGCTGCGTTTCGGTGAAGGCGTAGCCCCTGATCCTGTCCCCGTCCCCCGTCATCACGAAGACCGCCTTTTCCCCGTCCCGGAGGATCTCCTCCAGCTCCGCCGCCCCGTACTTGCGGCGGTCCTTCCTGAAAAGGTCCGGCCGCCCCGCGGCATGGACGTTGTTCACCTGCAGAAGCAGGCGCAGAAGCTCCGGGATGTCCTTTTGCTCCGCCCGCCTGATCATTTCGCGCGCCTCCTTTTTTATGCCGCGGAAGACGTCCCCGTTTCGGGCCGCCTCCCGCTCCCGTTTCGCCGCCAAAGCGGCTTTCCCGGTTATTATACCCGCGCGGCCTGACAGGCGCAACGCCGCGCCCCGGGAAAGGCAGACAAAAAACAGCGGGCCATGCAGGATGCGGCCGGAAATTTCCCACATCACGGGGGTTGACATTCGGCCGATTTCAATGCATAATATTTCATGTTCTCTGCATAATCTTTCATTTTTTATTCGGAGGGACCCACGATGAAGAAGGAAGACATCAAAAAAGTCGTTCTCAGTTATTCCGGAGGACTGGACACCTCCATTATCATTCCCTGGCTGAAGGAAAACTACAACAACTGCGAGGTCATCGCCGTCTGCGGCAACGTGGGCCAGGCGGACGAGCTGGAGGGCCTGGAGGAAAAGGCCCTGAAGACCGGCGCCAGCAAGCTGTACGTGCTGGACCTGACCGACGAATACGTCAACGATTTCATTATTCCCACCATGAAGGCGGGGGCCGTTTACGAGGATTACCTTCTGGGCACCAGCCACGCCCGTCCCTGCATCGCCAAGGGCCTGGTGGAGATTGCCAAAAAGGAAAACGCCGACGCCATCGTCCACGGCTGCACCGGCAAGGGCAACGACCAGGTGCGGTTTGAGCTGGCCATCAAGCACTTCGCCCCCTCCATGCCCATCATCGCCCCCTGGCGGGAATGGAACATCAAGTCCCGGGATGAGGAGATCGACTACGCCGAGGCCCACAATGTCCCCCTGCGGATCAACCGGGAGACCAACTATTCCAAGGACAAGAACCTCTGGCACCTGAGCCACGAGGGCCTGGACCTGGAGGACACCGGCAACGAGCCCCAGTACGAAAAGAAGGGCTTCCTGGAGATGGGCGTCAGCCCCATTGACGCCCCCGACGAACCCACCTATGTGACCCTGGAATTCGAACAGGGCGTTCCGGTGGCCCTGGACGGCGAAAAGCTGAGCGCCAAGGACATCATCCTGAAGCTCAACGAAATCGGCGGCAAAAACGGCATCGGCATCATCGACATCGTGGAGAACCGCCTGGTGGGCATGAAGTGCCGCGGCGTGTACGAGACCCCCGGCGGCACCATCCTCTACAAGGCCCACAAGGTGCTGGAAACCCTGTGTCTGGACAAGATGACCGCCCACGAAAAGGAGCGCCTGTCCATCACCTTCGCGGAGCTCGTGTACAACGGCCAGTGGTTCACCCCCCTGAGGGAAGCCCTGAGCGCCTTTGTGGACAAGACCCAGGAGCGGGTCACCGGCAAGGTGCGGCTGAAGCTGTACAAGGGCAACATCATCAACGCCGGCGTCTGGAGCCCCTTCAGCCTCTACAGCGAGGAAATCGCCACCTTCGGCGAAAGCGATTACGACCAGACCGATTCCCGCGGCTTCATCAACCTCTACGGTCTTCCCATCAAGGTTCAGGCCCTGGTGGACGGCCGCAGGTAATCCCCCGGCACGGACCGGCCGGGACTGTCCCGAAGCGGCGGTCAGTGAAAAGAAATAACTGTCCCGGGCGGTTTTCCGCCCGGGACATATCGGAATTTAAAGGAGCATCCCATGGCGAAAATGTGGGCCGGCCGGACCGACGGCGTGACCGATTCCATCGCGGACGATTTCAATTCCTCCATTTCCTTTGACAGCCGGATGTACCGTCAGGATATCCGGGGCAGCATCGCCCACGCCCGGATGCTCATGAAGCAGGGCATCCTCGGTGAAGACGAGACCGCGGCGATCATCTCCGGCCTGGAGGGGATCCTCCGGGACCTGGAAAGCGGCGCCCTGGCCTTCGATCCCGCGGCCGAGGACATCCATATGTTTATCGAGGCGGAGCTGACGGAGCGAATCGGCGCCCCGGGCAAGCGCCTGCACACCGCCCGCAGCCGCAACGACCAGGTGGCCCTGGACATGCGCATGTACCTGCGGGACGAAACGGGCGATATCATTTCCCTCATCCTGGACCTGGCCGACGCGCTTATCGGACAGGCCAAAGGCGGCCGGGACGCGGTGATGCCCGGCTACACCCACCTGCAGCGCGCCCAGCCCGTCCTTTTCGCCCACCACCTGCTGGCCTATGTCATGATGCTCTCCCGCGACGTTTCCCGCCTGAGGGACTGCTTAAAGCGCATGGACTCCTGCCCCATCGGCTCCTGCGCCCTGGCCGGCACCACCTATGACACCGACCGGGAATACGAGGCGGAGCTCCTGGGCTTTTCCGCCCCCTGCCTTAATTCCATGGACGGCGTCAGCGACCGGGATTTCTGCGTGGAGCTGCTTTCCTGCCTCAGCATCCTGATGATGCACTTAAGCCGGCTTTCGGAGGAGCTGATCCTCTGGTCCTCCTGGGAATTCCGTTTTGTCCGGCTTTCGGACGCCTTTACCACCGGCTCCTCCATCATGCCCCAGAAAAAGAACCCGGATATGGCGGAGCTCTGCCGGGGCAAGACCGGCCGGGTCTACGGATCGCTGATGGGCCTGCTGACCACCCTCAAGGGCCTTCCTCTGGCCTACAACAAGGACATGCAGGAGGACAAGGAGGGGGTCTTCGACGCCCTGGACACCGTCAGAATGTGCCTGAAGGTTTTCGCGCCGATGATCCGCACCATGGAGCCCCTGAAGGAGAACATGCTCCGGGCCGCCCGCCAGGGCTTTATCAACGCCACGGACCTGGCGGATTACCTGACCAAAAAGGGCATGCCCTTCCGGGAGGCCTACAAACTGTCGGGGCAATTGGTCCGCGAATGCGTCGAAAAAGGGACCGTCCTGGAGGACCTGCCCCTTGAAAACTACCGCGCCCGCTCCCCGCTGATCGAAGAGGACGTTTACGCCGAAATCAGCCTTGACGCCTGCGTCGCCAAGCGCGTTTCCATGGGCTCCACCGGGCCGGATTCCGTGGACAGGCAGATTCTCTGGGCCGAGGACTGGCTCAAAAGCGAACGGGCATAACAAAGACATAATCGGAGCGTACATCAAAATGAAAACCCGCAGCGTGTTCATCAACGGCGCCTCCGGCACCACCGGACTGAATATTTTTAAACGCCTGTCCTCCCGGGAGGACCTCAGCCTGATCGTCCTCCCCGACGACAAGCGCAAGGATCCGGCCTTTGTGAAGGACGCCATGGACCGGAGCGACATCACCTTCCTCTGCCTGCCGGACGAGGCCAGCCGCCAGGCCGTCGCCATGCTGGAAAACCCGGACACCGTGGTCATCGACACCTCCACCGCCCACCGGACGGCCCCGGGCTGGGCCTACGGCTTTCCGGAATTGACGGGCCGGCGGGATATGATCCGTACGTCAAAGCGCGTCGCCAATCCAGGCTGCCACGCCACGGGCTTCATCTCCCTGGTGGCGCCGCTGACGGAAAACGGCCTCGTCGCCCCGGACGCAAAACTCACCTGCTTTTCCCTGACCGGCTATTCCGGCGGCGGCAAAAAAATGATCGCGGAATACGAGGCCGAAGGCCGCGATCCCCTTCTGGACGCCCCGCGGCAGTACGGCCTTTCCCAGACCCACAAGCACCTGCCCGAGATGGCCGCCCTCTGCGGCCTTGCGTCCGCCCCCGTATTCTGCCCCGTCGTCGCGCCCTTTTTTGAGGGGATGGAGGTCACCGTGCCCCTCTTCGCCGAACAGGTGAAGGGCTCCCCGGAGGACCTGAAGGCGCTCTACCGCGATTACTACCGCGGGGGCATGGTGGAATACGACGAGGCGGACGGGGAAAACGGGTTCCTTTCCGCCGGCGCGCTGGCGGGGTTCGACAATCTCAGCGTTTCGGTGCGCGGAAACGGCGAGCGCATCCTGCTGATCGCCCGGTTCGACAATCTCGGCAAAGGCGCCAGCGGCGCGGCCATCCAGAACATGAATATCGTCCTGGGTCTCCCGGAGGACCTGGGCCTTGTGAGGAAAACGAATGGATAACGCGGAACTCCTGCCCATGACGGCGTCGGATTACGACGAGGTGCGCGCCCTTTGGATGACCATCCGCGGCTTCGGCATCCGCGTCCTGGACGATTCCCGGGAGGAGATCGAACGCTTCATCGCCCGCAATCCCACCACCAGCGTGGTGGCGCGCCGGAACGGGCGTGTGGTGGGCTCCATCCTCTGCGGCTCGGACGGGCGTCAGGGCTCGCTCTATCACGTATGCGTGGCGAAGGACTGCCGGCGGCAGGGCATCGGAACGGCCATGGTGGCCTACTGCATGCGGCGGCTGAAGGAAATGGGCGTCAACAAGGTGTCCCTGATCGCCTTCAAGAGCAACAGCGCCGGCAACGCCTTCTGGAAAACCATCGGCTGGACCTGCAGCGACGTCAATTATTACGAATTCGTACTCAACGAAAAAAACATCACCCAGTTCATCAAAGGGGGAGAATGACATGCAAACCATCACAGGCGGTGTGAACGCGGCCAGGGGATTCTCGGCGGCCGGCTGCGCCGCGGGGATCAAATACAAAGGCAGGGACGACATGGCCATGCTTTTAAGTTCCGCGGACTGCGCCGTGGCCGGCGTCTTTACCTCCAACGTCGTCAAGGCCGCCCCGGTCCTCTGGGACAGGGACATCGTGACAAACGAAAAAGCGGCCCGGGCCGTCGTCGTCAACGCGGGCATCGCCAACGCGGCCACCGGCGAGGAAGGGCTCCGGCTGTGCCGGGAAACCGCGGCCTTCGCCGGGAACGCCCTGGGGATCCCCGCCCGCGCGGTGCTCCTCGGCTCCACCGGCGTCATCGGCCCGCAGATCCCCCTGGACAAAATCACCTCCGGAATCGCGATGATGAAGAAGACCCTGTCGGACACGGAGGAGGCCGGCACCAAAGCCAGCCGCGCCATCATGACCACCGACACCGTCAACAAGGAATGCGCCGTGGCCTTCAGCCTGCCCTCGCCCGACGGCGGCAGCGTCACCGTGCGCCTGGGCGGCATGTGCAAGGGCTCCGGCATGATCCACCCGAACATGTGCACCATGCTCGCCTACCTCACCACCGACTGCGCCATCGATCAGGCGCTCCTTCAGAAGGCCCTGAGCGACGTGGTCAAAGACACCTTCAACATGATCACCGTGGACGGGGACACCTCCACCAACGACACCCTGCTGGTGATGGCAAACGGCATGGCCGGCAACGCGCCCATCGTTTCTGAGGGAGAGGAATACGGCCTGTTCCGGGAGGCGCTCTTCACCGTCTGCCGCAGCCTGGCCGTGACCATGGCCGGGGACGGCGAGGGTGCGACGCACCTGATCGAAATGCGGGTATACGGCGCGGACAGCACGGAGCACGCGAAGACGCTGGCCAAGTCCGTGGTTGGGTCCAGCCTTGTCAAGGCGATGGTCTACGGGAAGGACGCCAACTGCGGCCGCATCCTCTGCGCCCTTGGCTACGCCGGGGTGGATTTCGATCCCGCGAACATCGAGGTGTTCCTGGAGGGCGAAAACGGGCGCGTCGTTTTCTATACCGGCGGCCGCGTACAGCTCTTCGACGAGGACAAGGCCCTGGCTCTGCTCTCCGAAAAAGCCGTGCGCTTCTCCTGCGATATGCACATGGGCTCCTGCGAGGCCACGGCCTGGGGCTGCGACCTGACCTATGATTATGTGAAGATCAACGGGGACTACCGCACCTGACGAATCATTTCAGTCATCAAAGGAAGAAAGAAAAAATGGAATCATCATTCACCAATCACCAGCGGGCCGAGGTCATCGTGCAGGCCCTGCCGCTGATCCAGAAATACAACGGGCAGATCGTCGTGGTCAAGTACGGCGGCAACGCCATGATCAACGAGCAGCTCAAGCAGCAGGTCATGGAAGACATGGTGCTCCTGCAGCTCATCGGTGTCAAGGTGGTCCTGGTGCACGGCGGCGGCCCCGAAATCACCGAAACCATGCAGCGCCTGGGCAAGAAAAGCGAGTTTGTGGACGGCCTGAGGGTCACCGACAAGGAAACCGTAGACATCGTCCAGATGGTCCTGGCGGGGCGCATCAACAAAACCCTGGTGAACCTTCTGCAGACCAAGGGCGGCCGGGCCATGGGCATCTCCGGCATGGACGGGCGGCTGATCGAGGCGCGGCCCAAGGACGAGCGCCTGGGCTTTGTGGGCACGGTGACCCGGGTCAACACCCAGCCGATCCTGGACCTGCTGGAAAAGGGCTACATCCCGGTGGTCTCCACCCTGGGCTGCGACCGGCAGGGCAATGTTTACAACGTCAACGGCGACACCGCCGCCGCCTACATCGCCGGGGCCCTGGGGGCCAAGAGGCTCATCATGATGACCGATATCGCCGGCATCCTGCGGGACAAGGACGACCCCTCCACCCTGATATCGCAGATTTCCGTCCGGGACGCCCGAAGCCTGTACGATTCCGGCATCATTTCCGGCGGCATGATCCCCAAGGTGGAATGCTGCATCCGTGCCATCGACCTGGGCGTGAAAAAGGTCATTATCATGGACGGCACCATCCCCCACGCGCTTTTGCAGGAGCTTCTGACCAACGAAGGCGCGGGCACCATGGTGGAGCCGTAAACGGCACCTCACAATACGGACAGGAGAAAGCGTTATGTCAGAAAACGGGATTATGGTCCTGGACAGGGAATACGTCGCCGACACCTACGCCCGGTTCCCCGTCGCCCTCGTTTCGGGCTCCGGGGCGCTTTGCCGGGACGAAAACGGCAGGGAATACATCGACCTGGGCACCGGCATCGCCGTCAACACCTTCGGCTATTCCGACGAAATCTGGGCCGACGCCGTCACAAAACAGCTGCGCACCCTCCAGCACGCCTCCAACCTGTATAACACCGCGCCCTGCGCGCGCCTGGCGGAAATGCTCTGCCTGCGCACGGGGATGAAGAAGGTGTTCTTCGGCAATTCCGGCGCCGAGGCCAACGAATGCGCAATCAAGGTGGCCCGCAAGTACGCCCAGGACAAGCGGGGGCCGGAATACTTCCACATCATTACGCTGAAAAATTCCTTCCACGGGCGCACCCTGACCACCCTGGCCGCCACCGGCCAGGAGGTGTTCCACAAGTCCTTCACGCCCCTGACCCCCGGCTTCCTTTACGCCGATCCCGGGGACCTGGACAGCGTCGAAAAGCTGGTCGCCGAACACAAGTGCGCCGGTATCCTTTTCGAGCCGGTGCAGGGCGAGGGCGGCGTGATGCCGCTGGATCCCGCTTTTGTCCGGGGGCTGAGGGAAATCTGCGACCGGGAGGACCTTTTGCTTATGGCCGACGAGGTGCAGACCGGCAACGGGCGCACCGGCACGCTGTACGCTTACATGCAGTTCGGCGTCGTCCCGGACGTGGTCACCACCGCCAAGGGTCTGGCGGGCGGGCTGCCCCTGGGGGCCTGCATGATGGGTGAAAAATGCTGCCATGTGCTGGGGCGGGGCGACCACGGCTCCACCTTCGGCGGGAACCCCGTGGCCTGCGCCGGGGCGCTGAGCGTTCTTTCCCGGCTGGATGAGGACCTGCTTGCCGGGGTCCGGGAGCGTTCCGAATACATTTTCTCGGAGCTCACGGGCGCCGAAGGCGTGGAGAGCGTTTCCGGCCTGGGCCTGATGATCGGCATCAAAGGCCAAAGAAAGAGCGCCGACGTGCTCGCCGCCTGCCGCGAAAAAGGCGTGCTGTGCCTCACCGCCAAGGACAGGGTGCGCCTGCTGCCGCCCCTGAACATTCCCATGGATCTGCTCAAAAAAGCCGTCGGCATCCTGAAGGAGGCCTTCGCGGACATCTGATCCCATTCCCCGCGCTTATGCCCGGATCCGAATACTTCCGCCGCCCGCGCGGCGCGTTTTCACAGGAGGTAACACCCATGGACCTGAAAGGAAGAAGCTTTCTGACCCTCAGGGATTTTTCTTCGCAGGAGATCCTCTCTCTCCTGGACTTGGCCGCCGAGCTGAAGCGGAAAAAGAAAAACGGCGTCCCCCACCGTCTGCACGAGGGAAAAAACGTGGCCCTGATCTTCGAAAAGACCTCCACCCGCACCCGCTGCTCCTTTGAGGTGGCCGCCGCGGACCTGGGCATGCATCCGGTATACCTGGACCCCAAGTCCTCCCAGATCGGCAAAAAGGAATCCATCGCCGACACCGCCCGGGTGCTCGGGCGCATGTTCGACGGCATCGAATACCGGGGCTTCGGGCAGGAGATCGTGGAGGACCTGGCAAGGTTCTCCGGCGTACCCGTATGGAACGGGCTCACCAATGAATACCATCCCACCCAGATCCTGGCCGACTTCCTCACCATCCGCGAGCGCTTCGGCCGCCTGAAGGGGATCAGGCTTTGCTATATGGGCGACGCGCGCTACAACATGGGAAATTCCCTTATGATCGGCTGCGCCAAAATGGGCCTGGACTTCATCGCCTGCGCCCCCGAGGAATACTGGCCCGACGAGGACCTGCGCGCCGAGTGCCTGCGCGAAGCCGAAAAGAACGGATGCACCCTTACCTTCACCGCGGATCCCGAATATCCCGCAAAAGCGGGCTGCGATGTGATCTACACCGACGTATGGGTTTCCATGGGCGAAAAGGAAGAGGTCTGGGAGAAGCGCATCCGCGACCTGTCCCCCTACCGGGTGACGCTGCCGCTGCTTGAAAAAGCCGGAGAGGACTGCGTTTTCATGCACTGCCTGCCCGCCTTCCACGACCTGAAGACCGAGACCGGCCGGGCCATTTACGAAAAATTCGGCATCGACTGCATGGAGGTCACCGACGAGGCCTTCGAAAGCAGCCGCTCCATCGTCTTCGACGAGGCCGAAAACCGCATGCACACCATCAAGGCCGTCATGGCCGCCACGCTGTAAGGATAAACGGACATAAAGAAAAAGGGCGGAGAGGTTTCCTCCGTCCTTTGCCTGTTTTGGCCCGCCGCTTTTCAGGGGCCTCCGCGGCCCCCGAACCCCGATAACACAGGGGACGGTTCTCTGTGTCGATCGCAAAGTCGCGGCAGATGGGGCCTGCGCGGCCCCAAACCCCGCGGCAGAGGTTTTCAACCCCTGCACCCCGTTTCGGCGAACGGGCTGTCGTCGTAAAACGGCGGTTTCCGCCTGTCTGTACGCGGGGAAGGGGGTCAAATGCACAAAAAAGCGCAGTCTATGAAAAATCATTGACTCCGACCTCGGTGAAACGTAATATTGTGATTGCCGGCTTTGCTTTTGTTCCGGAGATTGCTCGCATACCGGGGGCAAATGAATACCGAATAACCATGTTTTCCGGAAACCTTACGCAATCCGCGCCCAGGACCTGTATTATACATATACCGTATAAGCCGGTGGGATCCGGTTGGGCGGAGCGGATCCGATAGGCAAATCGGCTTATCAGTGCAAAGCTCTTCCTCCCGGCATTCCGCGGGACGGACGGCGCATGAAGCGCCGGGAATCCGGGGAGGGAAGCGCAAAAAAGAAAAAAGAGGTGATTTATCCATGATAGATATTACTTTGCTCGGAACGGCGGCGCTTGTTCCCCTGCCGGACCGGGCGCTGACCGCGGCCACGCTGACCTGCGCCGGGCACACCATATTGTTTGACTGCGGCGAGGGCACCCAGAGCGCCGCGAGAAAAGCCGGCGTCAGTCTGATGAAGGCGGACATCATCGCCCTGACCCATTACCATGGGGACCATATTTTCGGCCTCCCCGGCCTGCTGCAGACCATGTGCTCCCTGGGCCGCACGGACCCCCTGTACATCACCGGCCCCGTCGGGCTGGAGGAGGAGCTTGCGCCGATCCTGAAGCTGGCGGGCTGGACGTCCTACGGGATCAATCTGATCGCCCTCCCGGAGGAGGGCCTGCGTCTCGCGGAGCTGGTCGGCGGCTGGCCCTGGGAAGCAAGGCTGACCCCCTTCCGCACGGAGCACCGGGTGCCCAGCCGGGGGTACTGCTTCACCCTGGGAAGGGCGGGCAAGTTCATGCCGCAGAAAGCGAAGGAGCTTGGCGTTCCGGTAAATCAGTGGGGCCTTTTGCAAAAGGGGCAGAGCGTACAGATTGGCGATAATGTGATCCGTCCGGAGCAGGTATTGGGCGAAGCGCGCAGAGGGCTTAAATTCGTGTTCTCCGGCGACACGGCGGCCTGCCCCGCGCTGACGAAAGCGGCGGAGGGCGCCGATCTGCTGATCAGCGAGGCGACCTACGGCGAAAACGAACAGGCCGACCTGGCCGTCGATCACGGGCACATGAACTTTGCGCAGGCGGCCCTTACCGCGTCCGAGGCCGGGGCAAAGCTGCTCTGGCTGGCGCACTACTCCCAGATGATCGAGGATCCCCTGGAATACCTGCCCAACGCCGCGCGGATCTTCGAAAATACCGTATGCGGTCAGGATGGCATGAGCGTCACTTTGTCCTTTGAAAAGGAATAAAAAACGGGGCGGCGCGGCTGCCGGACGCCGCATGGCGTTCCGCGGCCCCGTCCCCGTCAGCACGGACCGCTCCGAATAACGGACCTTCACGGTCCGTTTTTTTATTCCCCGGTAACTGTTCAGACGTGTGTGAAGGAGAACGAACGTATGGCAGCAGTGGGGAGGTATCGGAGGGAGCTCCCTCCGATTATGATCCGCTTCAGCGGCGTGTAACGGCCTATCGGGTACACGGTCCCGATGCCGCTCCGGCGAGGAGTGAAGCGGAACGACACCCCGAACCGTTCCCGCAGG
>CADANQ010000017.1 GCA_902789365.1 uncultured Eubacteriales bacterium | reverse complement strand
CTCCCTTTCCTGAATTATACCGAAAGGACGGCCGTCTTGGGCGGCCGTTCTCTTTTCGCATATTTATTTCTGTTCAAAACCAAGGTATCGGGTGCCCTGGAAGGACAGCACGCCCTCGTCGCCCTCGGCGAGCATGCCGTATTCCGAATCCTTTACGCCCAGCTCGATCCGTTTGCCCTTTTCCAGTTCAAACGTGACGAAGTACCTGCTATAAGTCGATCCGCCCGCATGCATGGTGGTGCCGGCCCCGTTCATTGAACGTCCGAAGCCCTGGACCTTCATTCTTTTTGTCACCACCTTGGCCTCCACGGTCTGCTTCGGGGAATTGTTGTTCCTGATCCAGATGAAGAGCGCCCTGCCGAGCGTTCCGAGCAGGAGGAGCGCAAAGATTGCGATCAGCACGATCATCAGGACGGGCATTCCGCCCTGGGAAGAGTAAGATGCTTCAATACCCATTGTTTTCTGTCATTCCTTTCGTTGATGTTTTATTTCGTCCGGCAGGGCGGAACCGTTCCGCTGCCGGGGCGACGTCCGTGATTTTTTAGTCCACCCGCTCGAGCACAAAGCCGCAGTCGGGGCAGATGGCGGCGCTGCCGCCGGAGGAGGAGACCCAGCTGTCCAGGTCATGGGCCGACAGGATCTCGTCCGCGGGATAGAGGTAACCCTTGACGGGCAGGTTGTCGTAAACCATATAGGCGCAGTTCCCCCGGCCGGAAAACCGGTCCACGACCTCACGCCAGTCCAGCCAGCGGCCTTCTTCAAAGCTGACGTAGCTCTCGCCGGGGTTGATCACGCCGGCGAATCAGCGGATATAATCAGGTCCGTTCGTGTCGGGCCGCTCTTTCTGCGCCCTGATGAGGGGCGCGTTTTCGCCTTGGCTGGAAGTGTTCACAAGGGCGTATTTTACCGTGCCGCCTGCGGGCACCCGCTGCAGCACGGTGATTCCGATGCGGGACCCCTCGGGAAGAAGCAGGCTTTCCGGCAGGGTCATCCGGTGATACCCGGCATAGGGGAACGTTTCCGTCACGGTGGAAAGCAGCCTTCCGTCCGTGGGGGAGGAGGCCCCCTCCTTCAGCAGCCAGACGGAGACGGTGACCTGTGCGTTCAGATCGCCGGTCATGGCGGACACGTGCCGGAGCGCTTCGCCGCCGGCGACGGTGAACACGTTCGCCGCGTACACGGGCTCGTCGAACAGGGTGGACGAGATCATTTCGGCGGGCATGTAATCGTACTGCAGCACGTCGTAATGCCAGGAATACGGCTGGTCTTCAACATACGGCGCAAACTCAAATGTCTGGGGCATGCTGAGGGTCCGGTCGTAATAGGAAAGGTAGAAATAGCCGTCCATCCCCCAGGTTTCACCATAGCTGTTCCGGCAGATCCAGACGCCGTCCGCCGGGGGCTGATGGCCCTCAGGGAAGGCGGAGGCGGGGAAGGTGTCGTCCCAGCCGACGATGTACGTGGCATGATTGGGCTGAGCTTTGATGCTGCAGTATTGGGCCCAGATCAGCGGATCCTCACCGATGAAAAACATGATCCTGTTGTCGTCCCGGGAAGCATCGTCAAGGCGGATATCCTCCAGCGTCCAGCCGATCTGCGCGGTTCCGGCAAGGAGCGCCAGGTCCTCGTGGGTGAGGTTGGGAAAATCGTAGAAGCCGTCCTCAATGGCAAAAATTTCGCAGCGGTATTTGACAATCCGCAGCAGCTGATCGTCGGGCAGGGTCAGCGGATCCAATTCCCCCATCTGGATGCCGACGATGGCCTGCTTGTCCTCATCGGAAAAGCGGATAACCGAGTTACTGGAAAAAGCCCGTAAAGAAATCAACGATCGCGGATATAATCCCGCCGGTGCGTTTTTCCTTTTTCTTCAGTTCTTCAAATTCACTGTCCGTGAGGGGTCTCGGATCTTTTTCCTCGGTTTTCTTTTCGTTTTCTTCCGTGCTCATGTCATTCATTCCTTTCCGGCCGGGGACCGACCCCGGAAAAGACGGTCCCCGGTGGGTTTTAACGGGTAAAGCCGTGAATACCGGCGAAGGGGCTTTTGGGGGGTCAGTCAACCGGAATGCCGTATGTGAGAACCGTGCTTTTGCCGTTCACGGTCCAGACGACATTCTCGTGTTCATCGTGGGAGAAGGTGACGTCAAAGGGTTTCTCGCCCTCAAATTCGACCGTCGCGGAAATTGTGTCGGCTGCGGCGTCATAATCGCCCTTCACGATGGCGTCCTTCAGGACGGCATTGTCGTTTCCGCGCCGGTAGAGGCGGATGTCATACTGCCCGTCGTACCAGTCGTAAAAGACCACCTCGAGATCGCTCTTGATCCAGTGTCCGCCGTAGAAGGTGCCGATCTTATCGAACGCCAGGTCCTTTCCGGCATTTTCTTTCAGGTCCTTCCAGACGAGCTTCCCGTTTTCATCGATGACAAACTCGGCGTCGCCGTCTTCATAATAAGTAACGTTCCATTCGGATGTGACGGTATCCCGCTGATAGTGCAGGCCCAGCGGTACAGCCCTGAGCGTGCCGGTCTCACTCATGGACGAGGAATATTCCCAGACGTCCTCCTTGTTGTCGCCAAGCCGGTGAACGACAGAAACTCTGATGCCTCCGTCTTCGTCAAGGGATTCGATCCGCCAGGCGCCGTCCTCGGCGACCCAGACACTTACATACGGAGCCGCCTCGGGATGACTTTCCAGATAATCGGCGGTATCGTCCTCCGCAAGCGCGGTTACCGCGGCGATGGATAAACAGATAACCAGTAAAAGCGCAAACAGTTTTTTCATAAAGGATGCTTCCTTCCATAATCTGAATTAATGACTGCCCTTCACGGACAATCATATTATTATACGCATTACTGCTTTCGGTTGGCAATATTCCTTTTACTGTTTTTGATTTTTCAGGATTGAAAATTCTGTTTCTTTTTTGCTTTTCCCTTTTTCTGTTTTTCTGTTCCGTTTCCCGGCGGGGGATGCCCCGCGGACCGTCACAACGAAAAAACCGCGCAGCTGAAAATGCTGCGCGGTCTTCCCGGGAATCGTATCCTTGAAAAAACAATTTCCCGAATATTTGTTTTCCGAAGCTTTGATTAACGCTTGCTGAACTGGGGAGCGCGGCGGGCAGCCTTCAGGCCGTACTTCTTGCGTTCCTTCATGCGGGGATCGCGGGTGAGGAAACCGGCTTTTTTCAGATCGGCGCGAAGCTCGGGGTTGGCCTTGCAAAGAGCGCGGCTGATGCCGTGACGGATGGCGCCGGACTGACCGGTCAGACCGCCGCCGCGGACGTTGACGATGATATCGAAATCAGAGACCTTGGTCAGTTCCAGGGGCTGACGAACGGTCATCTTCAGGGTTTCAAGGCCGAAATAATTGTCGATGTCCCGCTTGTTGATCAGGATCTTGCCTTCGCCGGGGACAAGGCGGACACGGGCGACGGCGGACTTGCGGCGGCCGACGGCGTTGATATCAGACATGTTCACATTCTCCTTCTGCATTCAATATCGGAGCAAAGCTCAGCGGTATTACTTTTCCAGTTCCAGCTTTTCGGGCTTCTGGGCGGCATGGGGATGTTCGCTGCCGGCATAGACCTTCAGCTTGTCGGCCATCTGGCGGCCAAGGGACCCCTTGGGCAGCATGCCGACCACCGCGTGACGGACGGCAAATTCAGGCTTCTGGGCCATCAGGGCGCGGTACTTGACCTCTTTCAGTCCGCCCGCGTAACCGGAATGATGATAATAAATCTTCTGGTCCAGCTTTTTGCCGGTAAGAATGACCTTGTCGGCGTTAACGATGATCACAAAATCACCGGTATCGACATGAGGGGTATAAATGGTCTTGTTCTTGCCGCGCAGGATGTTGGCAACCTGGCTGGCAAGACGGCCGAGCACCATGCCGTCCGCGTCGACGACATACCACTTGCGCTCGATCTCAGCGGGCTTCGCCATATAGGTATTCAAGTTGGTTTCCTCCTTGAAATCGTTACTGAAATACGTTTTCGGGATGCGCCCTTCGGCGCATTTGGGGAAGCGTGATGGTCGCACGATTCCGCCTGAACAATAGTACCCGGGGCTAGCGGAGCCTATTGAAGCAACAGATATTTTACCAGCGAAACAGCGTGTTGTCAACAAAAAAAGAAAAAGAATTATCCGGTTCCCAAGCGTTTTTTGTGGTGTTTTTTCAGTTTTTTCAACCTTTTTTCTACTTGTTTTCGGATTGAAATTATCTTGTCATGCCGAATACTTTCGATTATAATTAAACGGCAGGCAGTTTTCGGCGGCTGCCCCTGCCTGCTTAAGCGGGAAAGCGCGCGGGATCAGGACCGGCGCGATTCCATACCCGCGGCAGCATGGCGGGACGGCAGCCGGCGGGGCAGCGTTGTTTCCTGCCCGGGATCAGAGTCAGGAGGAAAAATCAATGAAATCAGTACCTATCAAACTGAGCTTTGCGGAAGAAGTAAAGACTTTTGTCAATACCGTCAACAAATACCCCTACGAAATGGATCTCCGCTCCGGCAGGCACGTCGTGGACGCCAAATCCATTCTGGGTATTTTTTCGCTGGATCTGAGCAAGCCCATCACCCTGGATATCTACAACGACGACTGCGACGACCTGGTGAGCGACATCCAGCAGTTCACCGTCTGACAAAAAATTAAACCGTAAACGACGAAAAAAGGACCGGGCAGGGGAGCGAACGCGCTTTTCCCCGCCCGGTTTCGTTATATTATACGCCGCATCAGCGGCCCATGCCGATAAAAACCGAAAAAGCCGAAAGGCTCAGACTCGCTTGATCTTCTGCCCCTGGGGCGTATCCTCGACGGACCAGCCGAGCGCTTTCATTTCGTCCCGCAGACGGTCGCTCTCGGCCCAGTTCTTATCTTTGCGCGCCTGCGCGCGGGCGTCTGAAAGAACCTTGATCTCCTCCGGAACGGCTTCCGCGTAGGGACGGATGACAAGGCCCAGGACGGAGCACAGTTTTTCCATGGCGGCAAGCATGCCGGAGACGGCCTCCTTCGCGCTGTCCACGTTCAGGGAGGTGTTGGCCGCGCGGACGATATCGAAGATCGCGCCGATGGCGTCGGCGGTGTTCAGGTCGTCGTCCATGGCGGCGTCGAACTTCTGCTCCGCGGCCGCCGCGGCGTCAAGAAGCGCTCTTTCGTCCTCGGTCAGGGCCTTGTCGGCGGCATGGGAAAGGAGGAAGGCCATGTTGTCCCTGGCGGTGTAGAGTCTCTGCAGGGAGGCGTGGGCCTGGGCCATCATATCCCTGGAGAAATTCACGGGGGAACGGTAATGCGCCGAAAGCATGAACATGCGGATATCCTCGGCCTCGTATTCCTTCAGGATGTCCCTGACCGTGAAGAAATTACCCAGGGATTTGCTCATTTTTTCATTGTCGACGTTGATAAAGCCGTTGTGCATCCAGTAGCGGGCAAAGGTTTTCCCGGTGCAGCATTCGCTCTGTGCGACCTCGTTTTCGTGATGGGGGAAGAGAAGGTCTTTTCCGCCCGCGTGGATATCAAAGGTATCGCCCAGGTATTTGCGGCTCATGGCGCTGCATTCGATATGCCAGCCGGGCCGCCCTTCGCCCCAGGGAGATCTCCAGGAGGGTTCGCCGGGCTTGGCGGCTTTCCACAGCGCGAAATCCGCCGGGTTGCGCTTGACGTCCTCGTTGACATCCACCCGCGCGCCGGCTTCCAGGTCCTCCAGGTTCTGTCCCGAAAGCTTCCCGTAACCGGGGTCTTTGGAAACGTCGAAATACACATCGCCGTTCACTTCATAGGCGAAGCCCTTTTCCTGCAGCTGCCTGACCATTTTGATGATCTCGCCGATGTGCTCGGTGGCCCTGGGATGGATGGTGGCCGGATGGATTCCCAGGGCGGAGGCGTCTTTTTTGTATTCCTCGATGAACCGGTCGCCAAGCTCCTTGACGGTGATGCCTTCCTCGTTGGCTCGGCGGATCATCTTATCGTCGATGTCTGTGAAATTCTGGACGAAGGTCACTTTATAGCCCCTGAATTCCAGGTAACGGCGGAGAACGTCAAATACGATGAAGGGGCGGGCGTTGCCGATGTGGATGTAATTGTACACGGTGGGTCCGCAAACATACATGCGGATTTTTCCCTCTTCCAGGGGGACGAGCTCTTCCTTCCTGCGGCTTTGAGAATTGTATATCTGCATATGAGACCTCCATATAATAATATCGGATGATTGTCAGGATTCCTTCTGGTCCTTTTCCAGCTTGTCCACGCGTTCCCTGAGGGTGGACAGGCTTTCCAGCATCGGGTCGGGAAGATCGGTCTGGTTCAGGTCGACCTCCGGCGCGGGCGCCAGGCGTTTGACCACCCGTCCCGGATTGCCGACCACCGTACAGTTGTCGGGAACGTTTTTCAGCACGATGGAGCCCGCGCCGATTTTGACATGATCGCCGATCACAATGGGGCCGAGGACCTTCGCGCCGGCGCCGACGGTGACGTAGCTTCCAAGGGTCGGATGCCGTTTGCCGGTGTCCTTGCCGGTGCCGCCCAGGGTGACGCCCTGGTACAGCGTGACCTCGTCGCCGATGACCGCCGTTTCGCCGATGACCACGCCGAAGCCGTGATCGATGAAAAGGCCGTTGCCGATTACCGCGCCGGGATGGATGTCGATCCCCGTTTTGCGCTGGGTGCGGGCCGAGATCAGCCGGGCGTAAAGGAAATGCCCGTGTTCATAAGCCCTGTGAGCCCTGCGATGGCGGCGGATGGCCTTATAGCCGGGATAGCAGAGCATGACCTCCAGTATGCTTTTGACCGCGGGGTCACGGCTCATGACGGCCCGGATATCGCTTCTCCATTGTTCGAACATGTCGCTCTCCGAAAAAAACGCCGTCCCATAAAGAGACGGCGAAAATAACTTTGCCGCGATCCACTCTTATGATCGCAGGCCTTAACGCGGCCCCACGGCGCCGGATACGCTGTTCCCCGGCGCGGCTCCCGGGCGCACTGCCTCCCTGTACCGCGGCGCTTCCAGCCGATGGCGGCCGCTCTCTTTGGGTACCTGTGGGGGAGGATTCTTTCCCGTTCCCTGCCAAAGCTATTATATGCGTTCAGGGGATGATTGTCAATGAACCGGGCGTCAAATATCCTCGTCGTCGGGATTCCGAACGGCGGGTTCTTCCTCGCGGGGTTCGTCCAGGGCGTCGGCTTCCTGCTCTGAATAATCCGATTCGTGCTCCAGTTCCATGGTTTCGCCGTATTCCACGCTGTCCTGGGACAGCCGGCCGTCGCCCTCGTATTCCCCGAATTCCTCCCTGTCCCGGCGGTCGATCTTTTCGATATCGTCATCGTCAAGAAGGGGGCTGAGGTCCTCGGGCATGGCCTGGGACAGGATGCGGGCCTCCTGGACGTTCAAAAGAGGCTCTTCGCGGCGGACACGGCGGTAAACGCCGCTCTTTTTCATTTCCCATGCCTTGACGTTGTCCCGCCATTCGTCCCGCAGGGTGGCGATGACACGGGCCTTGATGTCCGCGTCCTCGATGGGGAACATCAGTTCCACCCGTTTGTCGAGGTTCCTGGGCATCATGTCCGCCGAGGACAGGAATACCTTCGGATCCCCGGACTGGTTGAAGATATAAATCCTGGCGTGCTCAAGGAACCGGCCCACGATGGAACGGACGCGGATGTTTTCGTGGGATCCGGGCCTGATGCAGCAGATGCCCCTGACCAGCAGGTTTACCTGTACGCCTTCGTCCGCGGCCTTGTAGATGAGGCGAATGATCTTCGGATCGCACAGGCTGTTCATCTTGGCCCAGATGGAGGCCTCGCGCCCTTCCCGGGCGTTGCGGATTTCCTCGCGTATAAGGCGGGACATGGCCCGGCGAAGCTCATACGGCGCGCAGATCAGCTTTTCCATATCGGCCAGGCCGCCGTAGCCGGTGACCATGTTGAAAAACGCGCCGGCGTCCCTTCCGATGGTATCGTCGCAGGTGAACAGCCCCAAGTCGGTATAGAGCTTCGCCGTGGAATCGTTGTAATTCCCCGTGCCCAGATGGACGTAGCTCCTCAGCCCGTTTTCCTCCCGGCGGACGACCAGGGTGATCTTGGAATGGGTTTTCAGTTTCGGAACACCGTAATACACATGGCAGCCGGCTTTTTCAAGCTCCAGGCACCAGTTGATGTTGTTTTCCTCGTCAAAACGCGCGCGGACCTCGATCAGAACGGTGACCTGCTTGCCGTTTCTGGCCGCGCGGGCCAGGGCGGCGACAATGGGGCTTTTTCCGCTGACGCGGTACAGCGTCTGCTTGATGGCCATCACATTCGGGTCGTCGGCCGCGTCGCATACAAAGCGGATCACGGGTTCAAAGGAATCGTACGGATGGTGCAGAAGGAAGTCGCCCCCGCGGATCGCCCGGAAGATGTCCTCCTTGTCGGACAGGCGTTCGTCCACATACGGCGTAAAGGGCGTAAACCGCAGGTCGTCATATTCGGGATAGGACGCGATCTCCTTCATGAAGAAGGTAAGGTCCAGGGGGCCGGGAATGAACATGGTCGCCTTGTCCGTCAGGCACAGGTATTTGCGCAGCCGGATCATCAGGCGGGCGTCGGCGCCTTTCGGGACCTCCAGGCGCACGACCTTGCCCCATTTGCGGCGCTTCAGGTTTTTGCGCATCTCGGCAATCAGCATGTTCGCGTTGGAATCGTTATAAAGAAAATCGGCGTTGCGCGTCAAACGGAACGGAACCCATGCCACCGGCTTGATCCCGCCGAAAAGCTTGTGCAGATTCGTGGCGATGACGTCTTCCAGCAGGATGCCCCGCGTGCGGCCGATGCCCGTGGGCAGCAGCACAACCCTTTTAAGACCGGAAGGAACCGTGACGAGGGCAAAGCGCAGGCTGCCTCCCCGGGCCTGGGGAGGGAGAAGCAGGGCGATATGGATCTTTTTTGCCGAAAGAAGCGGGAACGGCCGCTGGGCGTTGACGGCCCAGGGGGACAGAAGGGGCTGGACCTCCCTGTCGAAAAAGGAATCGACCCAACGGAGCTGCTCCTTATCAAGCATATTCGGATGCAGGATATGGATGCCCTCTCTCGCAAGGAGGGGAAGGTATTTCTGCTGCAGGATGTTGTACTGCTTTTCCACCTGGCGCGTGGCTTCCCTGCGGACCGCGGCAAGCTGCTGCGCGCAGGTCATTCCGGAGGGGTCCGTCCGGCCGCTGCCTTCCTCCAGGCTGCGGCAGAGAGAGCCGACACGCACCATGAAAAATTCATCCAGATTGCTGGAAACGATGGATAAAAACTTGCCCCTTTCAAGAAGCGGATTGTCTTCGTTGACGGCTTCGGAAAGGACGCGGTAATTGAAATCCAGCCAGCTCAGTTCCCTGTTGATAATGGGTTTAGAGGACACGGCAGCGCACATTCCTTCCTTTTTTTAAAGCTTACAGGCGGAGCCTGACAGCGGATCTTCATTCCATTGGGTTCTCTTTATTGATAGTACATCAAATTGAAAAAAAGTCAACGGGAAAGAGAAAAAGCGGGAGCATTCGGCCTGTTTTTCAGTCGGTCAGTTTCCGGGTGAGAGTCAGTACGGACAAAGTCGGCTGATTGAACAGCCTGAACATGTTCATCGGGGCGGGATATACGGAGGATGTTCCCAGTCCGGAGGTGATGTACTGCGATATTCCCAGGACGTTCTGAAGCCCCTTCAAACCGTTGTCCGAAGGGAAGAAGCCCGATGTCTTCACGGCGAAGCTGTCCGGCACCCAGATCGCTCCGCCGCCGGGCAACCGCCATCCCCCCGCGTTCTGATGACCCGCGATGATCAGGGATATGCCGCTGATGTAGACGGACTGCCCATGGGCATAGGAATCGTGAAGCTCGCGCATGCTTGTCTCGGACAGCGGCGCGTGGGTAACCGCAATATGGATATCCGCGGGCGTCATGCGCCGCTGGGCTTCACGAATCCGCTCGTAACGGTCCAGCTGGTATTCGGTGGCGCTGATCCATGCCTCGTTCTGTTCGGACCAGGGCTCCTGCAGCAGCTCGTTCAGGCGTTTGCGGGCCGTGCTTTCGCTGCTTTCGATATCCATGGAATAAATGCTTTCGGGACAGAACCAAATCGTGGCGTCGCCGACGGTCACGGCCGCGGGCGCGTCAAGGAAGACCGCCCCGGCATTGATGAGGTCGGTGACATAGGGAGCCCGGGCGTCCTTATCGGCGTGGGGCTCGGAGCGCAGCGGGTTGGGATCCTCGTCTCCCGGAATGAAAAACACGGTTGTTTCCGGGTCCAGCCGGCCGATCAGACGGATCAGCGCCCTGGGGGAACCCGTATCGTCGCAGATATCTCCCACGACGCAGACGACGTTGCATTTCCTGGATGTCACGGCGTCATACAGGTATTCCTGGTTGGGCCCGAAAAACTGGCCGTCCAGGTCGCTGATTACGCATATCCTGAAGTTTTCCAGCTTCGACGGCAGCGTATTGACGGTAATCCGGGCAGTCTCCACCGATACATGGGAGTTGAGGAGCATATTGTATATGAAAAGGCCCGTAAAGACCAGAAGAATGACAAGAAGAATAACATACGGCGCGACACGGCGCTCTTTGGGCGCGGCGAACAGCGGATCCGAGTGCTTCTGATTACGCATGTACAGACCTCTCTGACGTTTTGTTTTTCTGTCGGACGGGCACACCGGCTTTACGCCGATGTATTGCAAATTATACCGGAATTATTAACAATTCGCAATAAAACTGTAAACAAATCAAAACATTTTTCTTTGCTCCGCTATAAAAGGGAAAACGCGGTAATCCATCGAAATTTTATAACAGGATTTCAGACGGAGGTATCGCGGGCGTGGCAAAGATTAAATCGTCTTTTGTATGTTCTTCCTGCGGGTATGAAAACCCGAGGTGGATGGGAAGATGCCCGGAGTGCGGGGCATGGAACACTCTGCAGGAAACCAGGGCGGAGCCGCAGGAAGCGGCCAAACCGATGAAGCGCAGGGCCGGAATCGGCGAAAACGCCCTTCCGATGAAGGAAATCACCACGGACAGCCACATTTACCAGACCACGGGGATAGGCGAACTGGACCGGGTTCTCGGGGGCGGCATCGTCGAAGGCGCGCTGATCCTGGTGGGCGGCGAGCCCGGCATAGGCAAATCCACCCTTCTTTTGCAGATGAGCGCTTCCCTTTCCCGCATGGGGAAAAAGGTGCTGTATATCAGCGGCGAGGAATCCCTCCGGCAGATTAAGCTTCGCGCCCGCAGGCTCGGCGACGATGAAACCGATATCCTGCTCCTGAGCGAAAACGCCATGGACAACGTACGCGAAAAGCTGGAGACGCTCAGGCCCGATTACTGCGTCGTGGATTCGGTGCAGACCATGTACCTGCCCGAAATGTCCTCGGCCCCCGGATCGGTCAGCCAGGTCAGGGAGAGCGCCGCCATATTGATGCGGTACGCCAAGGAATCGGGCTGCGGTGTGATTCTGGTGGGACATGTTACCAAAGAAGGCGCGCTGGCGGGGCCCCGCGTCCTGGAGCATATGGTGGACGCCGTTCTTTATTTCGAAGGCGACAAGACCCACGAATATCGCCTGCTGAGGGCGGCCAAAAACCGCTTCGGTTCCGTCAACGAGCTGGGCGTTTTCGAAATGGCCTCCGACGGGATGCGGGAGGTGAAAAACGCCTCGGAAAGCCTTTTGTCCTCCCGGGCCAGGGGGGCCAGCGGTTCCTGCGTGGTATGCGCGATGGAAGGTACGCGTCCGGTGCTGGTGGACATCCAGGCCCTGGCTGCCAGGTCCTATTACCAGGTGCCCCGCAGGACGGTCAACGGCATGGACAATTCCAGGGTCATTCTTCTGCTTGCCGTCATGGAAAAACGGGCTGGCATGAAGCTTTACGACAAGGATGTCTACATCAATGTGGCGGGCGGTCTGGACCTGACGGAGCCGGCGGCGGACCTGGCGGTATGCTGCGCCGTTGCTTCAAGCATGTGCGACCGTCCCCTGCCCCCGGACGTGTGCGTTGTGGGCGAGGTGGGCCTGGCGGGGGAGATCAGGGCGGTTCCGCGGCTTGAAAGAAGGGTGCAGGAATGCGTAAGGCTGGGCTTTACCCGCGTCATCTGCCCGAGGGATTCGGCCGCGAAAATCAAGAACGTGCCGGACGCGGAAATCAGGGGAGTGGATACCATCGCCCAGGCTTTTGCCGTCCTGGATGTGTTCCCTTCAAGGCAGGCATAGGTATTTACAAAAGCAATGGGATGTTTAAAGTTTATTAAAAAGGATTTATGCTTTCCGAAACAATATTGGCACGTTATTTTCACAAACATTTGCTAAGATATCTAAAGTAAAAGAGGACCGACGGGTCCGCGCCCTGAGGAAGGAGTGACTTGTAAGTGAAGAAGATAATCGGCATGATGCTCATTCTGGCAATGGCGGTGAGCATTTGCGGGGCCGCCCTGGCAGCATACACTCTGGGAGACCGCACACTCAGCAAAGGCATGTCCGGCCAGGATGTTCTTGAGGCCCAGCAGAGGCTGCAGAACTATTCCTATTATACCGGCACCATCGACGGCAACTACGGCAACGGTACCTACCGAGCGGTCCGCAATTTTCAGGAACGCAACGGCCTGCCGGTAACCGGCATTATCGATCCCACCACGGCCGCCGTCCTTCTGAGCGACACCGCGGTGCACGCCCTGGTTCCCGAGGCGACCACCTATGTGCTCTCCTACGGCGCCACTGGCGAGGCCGTCAAGGAACTGCAGCGTCAGCTGAGGGATACCTATTATTATTCCGGCACCATCTCCGGCAATTTCGATACCTCGGTCCTGACCGCCGTCAAGGCTTTCCAGGCTTCCGCGGGCCTGACCGTGGACGGCAAAGCCGGCGAAAAGACCAAGACCGCCCTGTACAACCGGACGGCCGCCATCTTCAACGGCGGCATCCCGGTGCGCCAGCTGTCCAGCGGCTCCCGCGGATATGACGTCTATGTGCTGCAGCAGCGGCTTCTTGACCTCAATTATCTGAACATCGTTCCCACCGGGTTCATGGCCCAGAACACCGTCACCGCCCTGAGATACTTCCAGCTGGACAACGCGCTGACCGTCAACGGCGTCCTGGACACCAATACCCGCCGCGCCCTGTGGCCCACCACCACGCAGCAGGCTCTGGAAGACGCTCAGGATGCCACCGGCACCGTGGACGATCCCTACACCGAGCCGACCCTGCGTTACGGCAGCCACGGCTCCCACGTGGTCACCGCTCAGATGTACCTGAAGGCCGGCGGATATCTGCTGGGTTCCGCGGACGGCATCTTCGGCAACGCTACCATGAACGCTGTCAAGCGCTTGCAGGGCGACTACGCCCTGACCAAGGACGGCGTCATCGGGCCTGCCACCTGGGGAATTCTGAAGCTGTTCAACATCGGCAATCTGGAGCCCACAGTGGTCGACGTCACCGAGGAAGCGGCGACCGTGACCACCACCAAGCTCCAGAGGGGCTCCAGGGGCAGCCTGGTCACCAAGCTGCAGCAGGCCCTGATCCAGCTGGGTTACCTGCCCGTGGGCGAGGATGACGGCATATTCGGCCTGAAGACCTACAACGCGGTGCGTTCCTTCCAGAGCGCCTACGGTCTGTCCGTCGACGGCATCGCCGGCACCCGGACCATGGTCCAGCTGAACGAGGCTCTGGGCATCCAGTTCATCATTCCCTGAAGCCCAAGCAGCAACCAAAGCCTCCCGCGCTGCTCTGCGGGAGGCTTTTGAATGGAATCAAAAACTAAGGAAGTGGTCTTCTGCAAATCTGCTTTATCGGGGAAACCCTTGAAACCGGATCGAAGAAGGATCTCGGCAGGGTGAGCAAGCCCTATGCCGCGCTGCTGACCAGAGCCGAATGGGAAAAAAACCGCGGTATTTTTGACCTCGGTATCGACGATGAGACCGAGATGGAGGACATGAGCGCCACCAAGGCCGTCGTCAATTATGATTCGCTGATCGGCAGCTTCTGCGTCCCCTCCAGGAGCGACATATGCGGCGAACAAATGCAGTTTGCCTTTGCCCTGGACGAAAAGGGCGTTGTCTTCATCGACGACAGCGGCACGGCCGGCAATATCATCCGCGCCGTCTCACAGAGCAAGAAATGGCGTGATCCTTCCCTGGAACGCTTCATTTATGATTTTATCGAGGAGATCATCCTGAAGGACGCCCAGCTCCTGGAAAAGTACGACGCGCGCCTGAATTCCCTGGAGGACGACATCCTTTCGGGGAACATGGAGGATCCCGCGGCGGAGATCAACGGCATCAAAAGCGAGTTGCGGGACCTGAAGACCCATTACGACCAGCTGATCGACATGTGCCAGGAACTGGAGGAAAACGAGAACGGGTTTTTCGCGGATGAAAACATCCGGTATTTTCATCTGCTGAAGGAAAGGCTCGAAAGATTTCGGGACAGGCTGAACAGCCTGAGAGAATATTCCACACAGGTCCGCGACCTGTACCAGTCCAGGATAGATATACGGCAGAACAACATCATGACGCACCTGACCATTATCACATCCATCTTTATGCCGCTCAGCCTCATTGCTGGCTGGTACGGGATGAACTTTGTGAACATGCCGGAACTGTATACGTCCTGGGGCTACGCCGGGGTGATTCTTATGTCTGTCTTGATCGTTGTGCTGTCCGTCTGGTACATCAGGCGCAAAAAATGGATGTAACGGCTGGGATTGCGGAATAAGGCCCTTTTATCCGGCAAAAAAACGGAATCGATCCATAACGGAATCAGGCGGCTACCCGGGACATCGTCGCGGGAGGCCGCCTGATTGGGTTGTTGGGAATACCTGCGTTCCGTCAGCCGTTCTGCCCGTCATCGGGGCCCGGACCGTTTTCGGGAATGTCCTGCTCCAGCGGGCTGTCGTCGCCGTCGGGCTTGAACTCGTCGGGCGCGCTCTCAGGATTCAGATTGTCGGCGGGGCCGAGATCGGGGGCTTTATCGTCGGCGCAGGGCTCGTCGACGCAGGGCTCGTCGGCGCAGAGCTGGTCGACGCAGGGCTTGTCAGCACAGGGCTTCTTGGCGCAATTTTTATCGATTGCCTCGATAAGCCTCGCGATAAAGCCCTGGACCTCCAGCAGCTGTTCCTTGTTAAGGCGGAGCAGGGAACGCTTTGCGTCATCGACGGCCTGCCGTAATTCGATGTTGTTGACGACCGTGTCACGCAGCTTTTCGGCGGTCTCGGACACGCTGCTGCGGGCCTGGTCCAGCAATTCGCCTTTCCCTGCGATTTTGTTGACTGCTTCACGGGTGATGTTCAGTCCCTCCGAAACAGCGTCGATACCTGCCTTAATCAGTTTTTCAATGCTTTTTTCCATATCATCCATAACATTTGCTCCTTTCAGATGGGAATACTGATCGGGATGATTCTATTATGCACGATAACGCGCCGTTTGTCACGATTTTTCTTCATGAACAATTATTCCGAGTATATATCGTCACTGTTTTCGGTTTCGTCCCGGCCGGAGAGGCCGTCCGCGGGCAGGGACAGCGCGCTTTCGTCCTTTACCTCGAGGGTCTCGGCGTCCCTGAGCCTTTGCTGGATTCCCCTTGAATGCTTCGAGGCCATTTCAAGGCTTTCCCCGGCGGAGCGGATGCGTTTCCTGGCGCTGTCAAGCAGTTCGGAGAATCGGCCGAATTCGTTTCTGACCGCGTTGAGCAGCTGCCACACCTCCATGGACCGCTTCTCGATGGCCACGCTCCTGAAGCCGATCTGCAGACTGGTGATCAGCGCCGACAGGGTGGACGGCCCGGAGATAACGATCCGGTATTTGTCCTGCAGCTCGTCATACAGCGTGCTGTCCTTCAGGGCTTCGGCATACAGCCCTTCCAGGGGAAGGAACATGACCGCGAAATCCGTGGTGTACGGGGGCTTGATATATTTGGACGAGATGCGTTTGGCCTCGACCCGCAGGGCGTTTTTGAGAGCGTTCGCGCATTCGGCGCATTCCTCGGGCGTTCCGGTTTCAAGCGCGTCTGCCAGCCTTCGGTAATCCTCCAGCGGGAATTTGGCGTCGATCGGCAGGAGGACCGCCCTCTCGTCGCTGCCGGGCAGCCGGATGGCGTATTCCACCCGAAGGTCGCTTCCGGGCACAACGGCGCAGTTGGTCTCGTATTGGGCGGGGGAGAGCATTTCCGTAAGGATGCTTCCCAGCTGCACCTCACCCCAGACGCCGCGGGTGCGCACGTTGGTCAGCACCTTTTTAAGGTCGCCCACGCCTCCTGCCAGGGTGCGCATTTCGCCCAGGCCTTTATAAACCTCTTCCAGCCGCTGGTTCACCAGGGAAAAGCTTTCGCCCAGCCGCCGGTCTAGGGTGGCGTGGAGCTTCTCATCCACGGTTTTGCGCATTTCATCCAGCTTGCGGCTGTTCTCCTCCTGGAGCTTTGTAACGGAGGCGAAGAGGGTCTCCCGCATTTCGTTCAGGCGTTTTTCGTTGAGCGACAGCTTGTCGTCCAGGGTGGACACAATATGGGTAAGGCGGCGGTCCTGCCCGAGGGTCAGGGAATCCATGCGGGAGGAAA
Organism: uncultured Eubacteriales bacterium; assembly: GCA_902789365.1. Taxonomy (GTDB): domain Bacteria; phylum Bacillota; class Clostridia; order Christensenellales; family Aristaeellaceae; genus RUG756. The sequence continues at coordinate 21,930 of CADANQ010000017.1, read as the reverse complement.
GTTCGTCCATGCGGGAGGAAAGAAGGGCCACCTGGCCCTGCAGGGATTCCACCACCCGGACCGCGTCGCTTTCCGAACGGGAAACGAATTCTTCCCGGGTAACCAGGGTGCAGCCCTTTTCCCATATGGCGCGGTTTTCTTCGCTCAGGCGGTGATAACAGTCCTTCAGTTCGCGCTCCAGGTCCGATAATTCCTTTCTGTTTCGCTCGTTTTCCCGTGCGGACTGCCTGAGGACCGCAAAAAGCAGGACCGTGACCAGCAGCGTAAGCGCAGCTGAAAAGAGAAGCACAATATTGTAATCCATGGCGGACCTCTCCTGATCATTCGGAATATGACTTCGGATATGAAAAACGGCCGACTTTGGAGCCGGCCGTCGATGCTTTACATTTCCCTTCGTCCCTCCAGGGCCTTGCTCAGCGTTACCTCGTCCGCGTATTCCAGGTCGCTGCCCACCGGGACGCCGTGGGCGATCCTGGTTACCCTGACGCCCATGGGCTTGATAAGCCGGGCAAGATAGGAGGCGGTCGCCTCGCCCTCGATATCGGGATTGGTGGCGATGATGACCTCCTTAACCCCCGGATCGCCGAGCCGGCCCATCAGTTCCTTGATGCGCAGATCGTCCGGCCCGATCCCGTTGAGGGGGGACAGCGTTCCGCCGAGCACGTGGTAACGCCCCTTGAAATCGCGCATGCGCTCGATGGCGGCGGCGTCACGGGCTTCCCTGACCACGCAGATCTGGCCGTTGTCGCGTTTCTCGTCCGCGCAAATGGGGCACAGGTCGTCCTCGGTGTAGTTGAAGCACACCGGACACAGCCTGATGGCCTTCCGCCCGTTCCAGAGAGCGGAAGCCAGGGAATGCACCTGCTCCTCCGGCATGGACGCGATATGATACGCCAGCCGCTGGGCGCTTTTCTGACCGATGCCCGGCAGCCTGGAAAGCTCCGCGGCGATCTTCTGAATCGGATCGGCACTCATTTTTTACAGCAGGCCGCCCATTCCGCCGGGCGCTAGGCGGTTCATCGTTTCCTCACGGTTCTTTTCGCCGGTCCTCAGCGCTTCGTTGACCGCCGCCATGACCAGGTCCTGAAGCATTTCCACGTCGTCGGGATCGACCGCTTCGGGCTTGATGGTGAGGGAAACGATTTCCCGTTTTCCGTTGACCTTGCAGGTCACCATGCCGCCGCCCGAGGTCGCTTCATATTCCTTTGCGTCCAGTTCTTCCTGGGCTTTGGTCAGCTGCTCCTGCATCTTCTGCGCCTGCCGCATCAATTGCTGCATGTTGCCGCCCCCGAAGTTGGGGAACTGATTGCGTGCCATAAATCATACCTCCGAATCCGCTTCCCGCGGTTGATTTTCGATAGACAGGGGTATTATAGCATAGCCGGGACCGGGATGCAAACGATAGCTCATATTTTGCCCAGGGCAATCGCTTACGGAACCGGGGGAAACCGCTCTTTGTGACCAAAGAGCGGTTTCCCCCGGACCCCCTTCCGAGAAAGTCACTCAGGAGTAAGATGAACCCGGTTTTCAAATCGTTTTCAACAGTTTATCAGCTTGTCTGTTCGGTATTTCCGGCAGTTTTTTTCGCAAGCGATTGCCCCGATATTTTGCCGGTGCGGACCAATATGAAAAGCAGTCAGCGCGGCGTCACATTCTGGTTGAAGGTGCGGATGATGTATTCCGAGTATCCGGAGAGGTTTTCCGATATAAAGACCTCCCCGTTCGCGTATTCCACTTCGATAATGTTCCATTTTACCAGGGACGCCCGCCGAAGGGATGGGTCCGGGCTGAAATCAAAGCTGATTTCCCGTGATTCTCCGGGTTTTATGCAGATTCCCCACAGGGTGTAGTCGTTGGCGGAATACACGAGCGATCCGTCCGCCCCGTCGGCCCAGTACCGGATGGTCATGGCGACAATGGACTGGGTGGGGTTGTCGTTGCGGATACGAAAACGGATGAAGCCGTTTGAGCCGGAAATGTCGATGTCCCCGGTCCATATGGAAAAGGGCGTCCGGTCGTCCGGCAGGGAGCGGACGGGGATTCGTCCCTGACCGTTCCGCGGGACCGCGCGGCCGCTGTAAAGCGCGGCCTGGGTCAGCTCCGTCGCCACGCCCGAGGCCCCATCCACGCCGTAAATGCCGTTGTTGCGCTGGAACAGGGCGACCGCGGCCTTTGTTTTGTCCCCATACACTCCGTCCGCGCCGCCGTTCAGGTATCCCAATTGGATAAGCCGTCTCTGCAGGGTCCGCACATTGTCCCCCCGGTTTCCGGAGCGCAGCATAAAACCGATGGCGTCATACAGCATGAACACGGATTCCCTGGCGGAGAGACGGAGCGTGCCCTGGGTATTGACGCAGGCGGGAATCACATACCGGTCGCCGTAGGGTGTGTGCGAAGCGTTCATTTCGGCGGTGGAAAGCCCGATCCAGCCATAGTTGATCCCATTGTCCTTATCCGCCCAGGTCACGTCGGAGAGGGTATACAGTCCGTTTTCGCCGACAATGACCCAGGCGTGTCCTCCGCCGCCCGCCAGGCCGTCGATATAGCTGCATTCCACATGGGCAAAATGGCACAGCATCACGACCGTCTGGGCATAGCCGTTGCACACGGCTTTTCCCCGCTGCATGCTTTCGTAGGCATACATCCTTCCGTTGTCCGTCGATTCGTAATCGTAGCGCATGTTCCGGCAAACATAGCTGACAACGTCCCCGAAGGAATCGAAATCCTTCGCGATGGAGGAGACCCGGGCGAAAAAGGAGCGCTGTTCGCTGACGGAGCGTTTGTATCCGAGGCGGATATACGTCACCTTCCCCGACGAAGGGCTGACGGTATATTCCACCGTGTCGGGATGGAACGCGCACAGTTCGGGACATTCGTTGAACAACTGGTTCAGCAGAAGCCATGCCTCCTGCCTGGTGCATACCTCCGGCACATCGACGCCGCTTTCGCCGGTATACAGCGCGTCGTACACAATATCGAACATCCCTTTTTTACCGTTGTCCAGCGTGCGGTAAAAAATCGAGCAGCCTGCCGGATAGGGCATGGCGGCGGGGTCGGCCTGCGCAGCCGAAAATAATATAAGAAGGAAAAAGAACAGGACAAGCGGTGTTAGAATCAGTTTTTTCACTGAGGGCCTCCTGCGGAATGGAACTCCAATCCGGCGCGCGGGGTGTTTTTGCTGTTGAGCAGAGTATAGCATGCAGGTCTTTTCAAGTCAAACCCGTCAGGGAACGACAGGGCAATTGCGTACAAAGACTTGTAAAAAAAATCAAGCTGGGCTACAATGTTATTATTGTAATCAATCGCCGCGGCGCATGGAAAGGAAAACAGCAAGGGAAACGGGACCGGCGCGGCGTTTGCGGGGAGGTCGCCCATATGGCAAAGGGAAAAAACATATTGATCCGTCTGCTTTCCTGCGTTTTCGCGCTTATTTTGGCGCTGCCCTCGCCGGCCGCGGCGGGGGGACTGCTGGAGGATTTCGACGCCCTTTTCGGGGAGGCCATGCCCTCGCCGGAGTACTGCCTCGGCCGTGAGCCTGACGAAAGACTGCAGGGGACGGACGGCCTGACCCTCCGCTGGAAGAGCGCGGGGGACGATGATTACACCGCCTTCAGCCGCTATCTTGACGCAAACGGATGCGCCCTTGAATCGTGGCAGGCGGAAGAGGATGCCCTGACCTGCTCGGTCACAAGGGACGGCTGCCGGATCGTCGTATCATATGACAGGGAAGCGCATGTTCTTAACGTCCTCTATCCGGAAGGCAGCCGGGAGGAAGAGGAAGCGGGAGCTCCCGGAAAAGGCGGCGACGGCATCCTGCCCACGGTGAAGCAGGCCTTCGGCGTGTCGATGCCGGCGCTTACGTCGGTCACGGGCAAAATGCCTGACAGCGTTGCGGAGGATGGGGCGGTCCTTGTCTACAGCGGCGTCACTTCGGCGGACTACGCCGCATTCAGCGCGGCACTCATGGCCGCTGACTGCGCCGTGACGGGAACCGCCCTGAACGGGACCGTCCTGACCGTCGACGTCGCCAAAGGCAAGGGGCGTATGACCCTTATATATGATTATTCCCGCGGTAAAATGAAGCTTGCGTATAACGACAGCGTGTCCGTCGACAGCGCCCGCGTTCCATATACAGGGGAGTTGGGAATCCTTCCGGATCTTGAAACGCTCTGGCGCGCCTCGATGCCGGACCTGAGCAACCTGATGGGCCGGGCGCCGGACCGCGCCGCCGCGGCGGAGGGCAGGATCATCGAAAGCTGGGATGGTTTCGGATACGACGATTATTACCCGATGGGGGATTACCTGAGGGATGCCGGGTGCGTCCTTACGGACTACCAGGTGGAGGACCGGACGGTGATCCTGAATTTTGAAAAGGACGGGACCCCGATGACGGTCACCTACGACCGCCGGAAAGGCGTACTCACAGTATATAAGCCGGAAGACGCCGCGTCGGAACCGGGCATTACCCCGGCTCCGACGCCTGTTCCGACAGCCACGCCGAAACCCACGGCTACGCCGAAACCTACAGCCACGCCCACAAAGAAACCGACGGCAACGCCGAAGCTGACAACAAAGGCCTCGACAGGCAGCAATGGTCAGTTCGGCGAAAAAGTCACGTTCAACAGTACAATAATGAAAGCTGTTTCCGGACAAATAAGTTCCGTTGTAGAAATGACTTCCACCAATAGCAACAGGGCAATGATGGCTTCTTTGCTGGTCCTTGAGTTTATGTCCGCACAGCCGGGCAGTAATATTGACGCTTCAAAACCGGTCTATATCGGAAGAAAAGGGATTACAGTTTCGGTTGTTTTCTACACCGCTCAAGGATATGTAATGGTTAGTTATCAAAAATTCCCGTTATCCACAAGCTATTGTCTGTCTACAGTAAAAGATGGCCTTGCGGCAAAGAAAGCTCTTTCCGCTGAATGCGATCAGGTGTGGGAAGTACCCAACGATCTATTTACGGATGCGCTCACCACGTTGTTATCCGGGATTTACGGACAATAATTACCGCGCGGTCTTAATATATTGAAAGGACGAAGGGATATATGAAACGGACAATAAGGCTGATAACGATCCTGTGGGTCCTGATGTTTGTTGTATCAGCTCCTGCGGAAGGCTTCCTGCCGCCGCTGAACGAACTGATGAGCGTGGAAATGCCCAATATGGAAAACGCCCTGTTCCGTGAAGCGGACGCGACGGAGGAACTGCCGGACGGGAGTGTCCAAATGACCTTCCTCGGAATCGGCAAGGAACAGTACACTGCTTGCTCCGAATATCTGGGAGCGAGCGGCTGTACGGTGGCGGGCAGCACCCGCAGCGGCAGCACGGTGACGGTGACGCTGGCCAAGGAAGATATGACGTTCACCTTTACCTATGACAAGGACGCCCAGACCATCGCCGCGGTCTATCCCAAAGGGACCGAGGCGGAAGCGAGGAATTCCTGGACCAATGTGGGGGACTATGTGTTTTTCGGGCATTATCCGCAGACTGCCGCGGGGAACGACAATACCCCCATCGAGTGGCTTGTGCTTGAAGTGCAGGACGGAAAAGTGCTGCTGCTTAGCCGGTACGGACTTGACGCGCAGCCGTATAACACGAGTAGGGCAAGTGTAACGTGGGAGACGTGCACCCTGCGGACGTGGCTGAACGGGACGTTTCTGAACAAAGCATTCACAGCTCAGGAGCAGAAGGCAATCGTGCCGACGAAGGTGGACAACAGCGAAGGGCAGGGATACAGCGGATGGAGCACAAACGTTGGGAAAGACACGGAGGACCGGATCTTCCTTTTAAGCTATAGAGAGGTAAACGGATATCTTGGAGTAACATACAATAACAAAAATAATACGGTATCCCGAGTAGCTCCGACAACGTACACAGTGAAGGCAGGAGCGTATAAGAACAGTAGCAACAAAACAGTGGAAGGCGCGGCGGCAGGGTGGTGGTGGCTGCGTTCCCCCGGCGGCGGTCGGAACTACGCCGCCATCGTCAGCTCGGTTGGCTCTCTCCTCCGCAACAGTGTCAGCGATGACAGCGGTTGTGTCCGCCCCGCTTTATGGGTAAATCTGGCATCTGATATCTTCTATTCTGAAATCGACATGTCCGAGGATACACCGGTTGAAACCGTCATTTCTTCTGATGTCCCGGTTTCCACCGGGCAAACGCTGCGCACCGGTGAAACCGTAACATTCGGCCGTTATCCCCAGACTGCCTCCGGCAGCGATTCCAGCCCCATCGAATGGCTGGTGCTGGATGTAAAGGAAGGCAAAGCCCTGCTGCTTAGCCGGTACGCGCTTGATTCCCAGCCGTACCATACCTCCAAACAAAACGTCACATGGGAAAAATGCAGCTTGCGAACGTGGCTGAACGAAACCTTCTTTTCCGGGGCTTTTACAGCCGGGGAGCAGAAAGCCATTGTGACGGCGACATCGGACAACGGCGCTTCTCAGGGGTATGACGGCTGGGATACGTCCGGGGGCAAAAGCACGCAGGACAGGGTTTTCCTGTTAAGCTATACCGAGGCATGGAGCTTTTTTGACAGCAGCAAGGCCCGTACCTGCCGGGCGACAGAGTACGCCCTTTCCCGTGGGACTTATCAAAGCGTCGACGGCAGCTGCTGGTGGTGGCTCCGTTCACCTGGGTCCTCCGCCTCCGCCGCGGCCCGGGTCCTTGCCGCAGGCTCCCGCAGCGACCGCGCCGTGAACAGCGAAGGCGGCGCGGTCCGCCCGGCTGTTTATGTGGATCTGTCCCTGATGCCTGAATCTGAATCGGCCGGCGGCGCGGCCTCAACCGGTACACCGAAGCCTGCGGCCGCGCCAAAGCCTGTGACGGCGACTTCGAAGCCGACAGCCGCGCCTTCTTCCGGCGACGATACGGAATTCGGGGAACTGATTCCCTTCAACAGCAAGATGATGAAGTCCGTTTCAGGCCAGATCAATTCCGCCGTCGACCTGACGTCCTCCGCCGATGCCAGGTCGCTGCTGGCAGCTCTTCTGTCCCTGGAGTTTTTCTATCAGCGTCCGGACATGACCATCGACGCGACAAAAACGATCTATGTGGGCAGGAAAGGGAGCGTCGTTTCCGCGATGTTCTGCACGGACCGGGGGTATGTGGCGGTGTTCTTTGAGAAGAGCCCCTTTTCCACCAGCTACGGCCTTTCCACCCTCAAAAGCGCGTCAACGGCAAACCAGATCCTGACCGCAGCCAGCGACCAGGTGTGGGAAGTGCCGCTGTATAAATACAACGAATCCCTCGCCGCGCTGGTGGACCAGCTGGGCAGCTGACCGATTATTGACATAGCATCTCAGAATATAAGAACATATCGGAGGACAGATATCCATGGACAGCGCTTTTGTAATGGAACTGGGCCGGCGGATCGAAAAGGAGACTTCCTCCGTGATCGTCGGATGCGGGGAGACCATCCGGCTGGTCCTGGCGACGCTTTTCGCCGGGGGACATGTACTGATGGAGGATGTGCCGGGAACGGGCAAGACCCTTCTGTGCCGGACCATCGCCGCCTGCGTCGACATGCCCTTTGCCCGCGTCCAGTTTACGCCGGACCTTCTGCCCTCCGACATCACCGGCATGTCGGTCTACAGGCAGGACACGGGGGATTTCAGGTTTCTGCCGGGGCCGGTGTTCACCGGGTTCCTGCTTGCCGACGAAATCAACCGCGCGGTCCCCAGGACCCAGAGCGCGCTGCTTGAGTGCATGGAGGAACGGCAGGTCACCGAGGGCGGTGTATCCCGTCCGCTGCCCAGCCCGTTTATGGTGCTTGCCACCCAGAACCCGGTGGAAAACAGGGGCACCTTCCCGTTGCCCGAGGCCCAGCTGGACCGCTTTATGGTGCGGCTGAAGATGGGCTATCCGGATCACGACGGATCCATGGCCCTGCTCGGGCGTTTCCTGAAGGGCGTGACGCGGAAAAAGGTTTCCCCGGTATCGGACGGCGGGGAAGTGCTGCGCGCCGTACGGGAAGCGGGGGAATGCCGGATATCCGACGTGTGCGCGGATTACATCGTCCGCATCGTCGAGGAAACAAGGAACAGCGAGCGGGTGGAGCTGGGGGTCTCAGGCAGGGGGATGCTTTCCCTCGCGGCCGTCGTCAGGGCTTACGCCGCCCTGGACGGGCGGGATTACGTGGTTCCGGACGACATCAAATACCTTGCGCCCTGCGTTCTTTCCCACCGGCTGATCATGCGCGGCGGAGAGGATCCGGACGACTTTGTGCGGGAAATCCTTGGGCGGATATGGGCGCCGACGGAAAACGGCCGGTGAGGGCATGATATGAACCTGTGGACAGTGGCTTTGACGGTCGGGGCCGCGCTGGCGCTTCAGCATCTTCTGGTGCGTCTGTTCGCCTTCCGCGGGCTGGAATATACGCGGGCCGTCTCAAGGAATACGGTTTACGCCGGGGAAAAAATTACCCTGACGGAGGTCATACGCAATGACCGGCCGCTTTTCATTCCCTGGATGCTGGTGGAATCCAGGGTGTCGAGCCATGCAGTTTTCGGGAAGCGGGAGGACCTGGAGGTGTCCGGGGAAAGGTATCACCGGTCCTTTTTTACGCTGATGCCCTATAAGCAGGTTACCCGCGTCCATCAGGTGACCATGAAAAGGCGGGGAGAATACGCCCTTGGGCATCTGCGCCTCACCTGCGGAGACCTGGTGGGCCTGGGCAGCGCCGTCAAAGAAATGGATCAGGACGTTTTCGTCCGGGTTTTTCCCGCCAGGCTGAAGCTTCCGGTCCCGTATCTGCCGCTGACCGGCGCGCAGGGAGAAATCACGGACCTAAGGTCGCTGATGAAGGACCCTTGCTTTTTTTCGGGCGTCAGGGAATACCGTTCCGGGGACAGCGTCCGGGATATCCATTGGCCCGCGACGGGCAAAACCGGAACGCTTCAGGTGAAGGTCCGTGACCCCGTGGGATCGGTCAATCTGATGGTTGTTTTCAATTCCCAGCTGCGGCCGGACCAGTGGGGGACCCTGACAGACACGGAACAGGAAAAGGTGGAATACGGCATCTCCCTTGCGGCAGAAATCATCGCCTGGGCGCTGGACCGGGGTTCAGGCGCAGGCTTTTCATGCGATATGACATTGGGCGTCGATGGGGACGAGCCGATGATCCTCCCGGATTCCCGGCGCGGACAGAAGGAAAAGATTCTTGTATGCATGAGCCGCCTGGTATACCGCCGCAAAAAACGGTTTGTGACCTATCTGAACGAATTTCTTAAGTACCGGGACATGGATATCCTGATCGTTTCGGCCTATGAGGACAGCGAACTGAAGGAAAAGATGAGGGAGCTGGAAAGCCGGCACAAAAGCGTGTCCCTGTGCCTGACAAAAGGGGCGGGTTTATATAAATAATGAATCACGGCGCTTTTAAGTGAGGGCGAAAAAACAGTTTGACAGGCAGGACGGACGATGGAAGAAGGCATGACCGATATAACCGAAAATAAAAAAGACAAAAGAAAGCCTGCGGACCTTCCGGTCAAGACGGGCAGCCTTTGGGCCGCGGCTTTGGCCGCGACGCCGCTGTTTGCCTGCGGCGCGCGCCTTGCTCCCGCTCACAGTCCGCTTCGCTGGATGATTCTCCCTTACGCAGCTTTTTTCCTGAGCTGCGCTGCCCTGGCCGTGCCCGAGCGAAAAGCGCGCCCGGTTGCCGTCTGTGCGGTTCTGGGCGCCGCGTCGGTTTCCTTCTTTATTATGGGCGGCGGTCTTCCCGGCGCCGTTTCCGCTTTGGCCTGCGCGGCGCTGTGCTTCATATGTTTGTCACGCCGCTCCTCGCTGCCCGGGCAGGAATGGGGATACGGCTTCTGGATAACGGGGCTCATCATTCAGCTTTTGCTGTGGTCCATGTTCACATACGGAAACGTTTTTGACCATCCGGATTATCCGCGGGCCGCGGCGATTTGCGGCGCGGGAACCTGCGTGTTTTTCCTGCTGTTTCTTTTTTTCATGAATCGGATGACCCTGATCGGGGCAAGCCACGCGGACATCACCGCCCGGAAGGTCCCTTTTGTGATCCGCTTCAGGAATACCTGCGCGGTGATTCTGCTGTTTGCGCTTGCCGTTGCCGCCGGTTTTTCACAAAAGATCGGGAGCGCGGTTTCCGCGGCATGGAACGGGATACTGACCGCAATAGGGGCGGTCTTCCGGTTTATTATGTCCCTGTTTTCCTACACGCCCGTCGAAGGAGGCGCCGGCGGCGGAGACGGGGGAGGGGAAGCCTTTTTGCCGGCTGCCGAGACCGCAGAACCGTCTCTTTTCGCCGTAATCCTTGAAAAGACCTTCATGGGTCTTTCGTTCTTTCTGGCTGTTTTCCTTTTTGTTTTGGCACTGCGGGGCCTTTGGAAAGCCCTGATTCGTTTGGCCGGCCTGATCCGTCTTAAGCTGATGGGAATGCTGGACCGCGCTTCGGAGGACTATACGGATACGGTGGACGATACCCGCGGGGGAAAACAGGACGAGGACGCCCGGCGAAGGAGGTTCGGCTTCCGAAGGGAACCCCGGCCTCAAAACGGGACCGATCTGGTGCGCTATCTTTACAGACGGTTCCTTAAAAAGCATCCCGAGCGGCAGGGGCTGACCTGCAGGGAAGCGCTGAATGACATCCCGGACCGGGAACTCTTTACCCGGCTTTACGAACAGGCACGCTATGGCGGAAAACCGGTCGATATGGAAGATTCGGAGGCCCTGGAACGCAGGCTGAAGAAGAACGTGTAAAGAACCTGTAACAAATCTGTCATAAAATCTTGACAAAATCGCAAAAATATCCTATACATATTGGTAACGGCCAATCAAACCGTCCTGATTGCGGCGGATAAGCCGTCAGCGGCATCCTTAAGATGCGGAAAGAGTGTGTGGGATATGCGTAAGACTGAAAACAAGGCCTTTATGAATAAAACGCTGCTCATGTTGAAAAAAATGATTTGCCTGACCGCCGTGCTGGTGCTGGTCCTGACTGTTCAGGCTGCGGCCGAAACCGTTCCGGTGGACAACATGCTTCAGCCGGGGGACAGCGGCACCGCCGTGGAGGAGCTCCAGATCCGGTTAAAAGCGCTGAATTATTTCTCCGGTAAGGTGAACGGCGAATACAACACCCTGACCCGGACGGCGGTCATGGAAGTGCAGACCGCATACGGCCTTGAACCCAACGGCATCGCCGACGAGGAAACCCTGGACATCATCTTCGGTGACTGCTACAGGCCCCTTTCCTACAACGACCAGGGGTCCGACGTAAGGCGCCTTCAGGAACGCCTGGCGGAACTGGGATACTATACCGGCAACCTTTCCGACCGTTATCTTGACAATACCAGGGCCGCCGTGTCCCAGGTGCAGGCGGACTTCGGTATGGAAGTGACCGGGGCGGCCGATGTCTGGACGCTGCAGCTCATCTTTTCCGATATCTCAAAACCGACTCCCACCCCAATCCCCGCCTTCGCAATGTCCGAAAATCAGCCCTTCAGAAAGAAGCTTTCCTACGGCTCCACCGGCGCGGACGTACAGAAGGTACAGCAAAGGCTGATGGACCTCGGTTACTTCACCTTCCATAAAACAACGACGGGCTATTACAAACAGACCCAGCAGGCCGTCAAGGATTTCCAGGCGAAGAACGGGCTGATGGTCACCGGCGAGGTGGACGAAAAAACCTGGAACGCCCTGTTCAATGACGATTCCGTGGTGGCGGCGGACGGCGTCCCCAAACCGGAAGCCACGCCGGAGCCCATCGCCTACAAACTGGAGGTGGACGTCAACAACCAGGTGGTCAAGGTATGGCGATGGACGTCGGCGACGGGGGATTACACCACCCTCTACAAAAGTTTCCTGTGCTCATCAGGGACCAAATCGAACCCTTCCACCCCGGGAACCTATGTGCTCTCGGGGCGTAAAGCGCGTTGGTGCTATTTTAACAAGTGGGGCGGAAGCAAGGCCCAGTACTGGACGAAGATCGACGAGGAAATCGCTTTTCATTCGGTAATCTATTCCGAGTACGACGAAATGACGCTGAGGACCTCCAGCCTGAACAACTTGGGAACACGGCAGTCCCACGGATGCATCCGATTGACGGTCGCCGACGCGAAATGGATCTACGACAATTGCGGCGAGGGGACCGTGGTGGTCATTCGTGAGGACTGCCCGGACGATCCGGAACTGGTGGCCGCCATCAAGCCCGGAAAGCTGGACAAAAGCGTGATGCTTCCCCAGACGACGCCTGCCCCGACGGCGATGCCCGCCTACGATCCGTATTCCCCTCCCACAACGGAATTCAGGTCCCTTTCCACTGGCAAATCCGGCCTGGACGTTTGGTGGCTTCAGATGAAGCTGAAGGAACTGGGCTATTTTCAGGGAACGGTCACCGGCACGTTTCTTGCCGGGACGAAGGCCGCCGTCAAGGCGTATCAGCGCGCTTCCGGCCTTTCATCGGACGGCGTGGCTTCCGTCTCGCTGCAGAACCGGATCTATCAGCAGGCCGCCGCGTCAAAGCCAAAGCCGACCCCCACCCTCACTCCTCCGCCCACGCCGGTCCCTTCCGCAACCCCGACTCCTTCGCCCACTCCCATCCCCACGGTAACCCCGGCTCCCTGATCCCTGAAAAGAACAGTACCATCCAAGGGCGTTTTCCCCGTTTTTCCGACGGATGGGAACGCCCTTTAAGAAATCAGAGGCGACTATGCTTAGAAGATTGAGAAGAATGGACCCGTATCCGGTGTTTCTGTGCCTTGTGATGACGGGAATGTGGCTGGTTCTGGATTTGATTACGGGCAAAAGCTTTTTCGGCCCCAGCCCCTATCATTCCTATACGCTGCAGGCTGTCAGCTGGCTTCATGGCCATACCTGGGTAGAAAACAACGAGATTCTGGAGCTCGCCATCTATGAAGGGCGCTATTACGTGTCCTTTCCGCCCCTGCCTTCGGTCGTCCTTCTGCCGTTCGCGGCCGTCTTTGGCATGAACACGCCGGATAACCTGCTGATCAAGGTGTATGCCTGCGCGGCCGTCCTTTTTTTGTACCGGGCCCTGAGGAATATTTCCTTTCGCCGGGCGGACGCAGCCCTGTGGTCCTTCCTCGCGATCTTTTCTTCCAGTCTTCTGCCGCTGACACTGGAGGGAGCCGTGTGGTATCAGGCGCAGGCGCTTGCCCTGATGCTGGCGACCGGAGCCATCTACCTGATGACCGCGGACCGTATGACGTGGGCGCTGCTTTTGTATGCCCTGAGCGTCGCCGCAAGGCCTTTTGACGCGGTGATGTTCATCCCCATCATCACCGTGTGGGTATATATAAACGCAAAAGGGCAGGTGTCGGCGCGCGATATGGCCGCGAGGCTTGCGCCCGGCTTCGCTCTCGGTCTCACGGTCGCCCTGGCCATCGGAATATATAATTACGTCCGATTCCGTAATCCCCTGGAGTTCGGGCATAACTACCTGCCTGAGTTTTCCTTTCAGGGCGGCGTACAGTTTTCGCTGTCGCATATTGAAAACAACGCAAAAACGTTCATCTGGGGACTGCCGTTTGATTTAAGCGGCGATGGTTTGGTGCTGAAAAGATTCGGTTTCTCTTTCCTGATCGCCTGCCCGGCGCTGACGGTCATGCTTGTTTCCTTCGCCGCGGATTTGTTCCGGAAAAGGATGGACGCGCTGCGTCTGGTTACGCTTTTTGCTTTCCTTATTCATTTTTTCCTTCTGCTGCTCCACCGCACCTTCGGGGGATATCAGTTCGGCGCGAGATATTGCGTGGATCTTCTGCCGTACGCTTTTTTATACCGGCTTTTACAGAGGGAAACATCGAAAACGCCGGTATGGGAATGGATCTTCCTGGGCGCCGGCCTGGCGTTCAGCATATACGGAAGCGTTGCGATCCTTCTGTAACCGCCCACACCCGGGCGAGGGTTTCCCCGGCGGCGGTTAAACATCATGATTGGAAGCCGTTTGCGGATGGTTTCCGGACAGGATAAAAAATGCTGACGGCATCGCTGATTATCATCGGTCTGTTTTTGTTGTGGCTGTATCTGATTGCTCCGGGCAGAAGAAAAATGCCCATGGAAATGTTCGGCGGATATTACGCCCACAGGGGGCTGTGGAACAAGCGTGTGCCCGAAAACAGCCTTTCTGCCTTTCGCCGCGCGCGGGAATACGGCTTCGGGGTGGAACTGGACGTCCATCTCACATCGGACGGGGAGACGGTGGTCTTCCATGACGACGACCTGAAACGGATGTGCGGCTCAGACAAAAAAGTGCGCGACTGCACGCTTCGGGAGCTTCGGGAATACCGTCTGCTTGACTCCGGGGAATGTATCCCGACCCTGAAAGAATTCCTTGAGACGGTGGGGGAGGATATGCCCCTGATCGTCGAGATCAAGTACGACCCACGAAGGGATATGATCTGCCGCAAAACCATTTCTCTCCTTCGGGAGAGGAAAGGCCCCTTCTGCGTCGAGAGCTTTGATCCGCTGATTGTCAGGTGGTTCAGAAAAAACGAAAAAAAAGTGTTCAGGGGACAGCTTGCGTACGGACTGAATGTCCGCGGCAGACATCCGCTGAACATAAAAAACCTGGTTTTGTCTTCCCTGGCCGTCAACGTCCTGGGAAGGCCCGATTTTGTGGCCTTCGATCATCAATGCGAAAAATCCGTGCCGTTCCGAATAATGAACGCCCTGTATCATCCCGTCCTGGCCGCGTGGACCCTGCGGGATGAAAAGGCCATGACAAACGAAAAACGGGATATGCGCATATTCGAAGGATTTATCCCCGGGGCGTCTTCAGGAAACGAACAGAGTCACAAGGCATGAACCCGCAAGAAGGACCACAAGGACGATGCAGACAACGCGGATCCAGAATTTTTTGTCGTGAGCGATGGATTTTCTGCTCATGGTAATCTCCTTTGAATCATAAGAATTGTGTATTATGGGATTTCATCGATATTTCCGGCAGGCTCACGCCCGGAGGCACTCGTCGATGGCGCGGGACAATTGATCGGGGCAGGAGGTGCCGTTGCGGCACTGGATACCCCGGAGAAGGTCGCGGACTTCCTCGGCTTTTCTGCCGATGACCATTTTGCTCAGGCCCTGGGTGTTGCCTCGGCATCCGCCGTTGATCCTGCATTCGGCAATGACTCCGTCGCGGATTTCAAGGTCGATGGATTCGGAGCACGTCCCGAAATTACGGTAATGATACATTTTCATTCCTTTCCGGCCGCGGGCATATCCGACTGGAGGACGGCGTAGACGGCCACATCTGAGTATTTGCCTTTGTTGCGTATCCTTTGCCTCATAACGCCTTCCAAACGCATACCCGCTTTCAGCATAACCCTTCCGGAGGCGGGATTGTCCACTTCGTGCTGGCATTCGACGCGATTGAGGCTGAGCGTATTGAACGAATGCCTGATTACAGCCCGAAGCGCCTCGGTCATCAGCCCCCGGTTCCAGTAGTCGCGGGACAGGCTGTAACCGATCTCGCAGGAGCGGAACTCGGAATTGATCCACATGTACCCGATGGTGCCGATCATCCGGCCTGTTTCGTTCAATACGATGGCATAGGATCCGGGGAAACCCCTGCGGTACTGCATGATGCCGGCCCGCAGGAACCTTCGGGAATCCGCAATGGAACGGTGTGCGTTCCAAAGCACATGTCTGGAAACCTCCGGGTCCTTCGCGTAGGCAAAAAGATCCTGCGCATCGGACATTTTCAGCGGACGAAGCGTAAGCCTGTCCGTGCGGATTGTTTCAGGTCGGCCGGGGCACAAAAGCGTCGACAGATCAAACATAGAAAAAACTCGCCTTCCGAAAAGAAGATCCCCGCGGAAACGAACCGGCGGGATTGCGTAACGAGCGGAAAACAGTTTTTCCGGGCTGCAAGAAAACGGCCTTGCGCTGCGTTGTATTTGCGGAGAATGACTCTCCTATGCCGAAGCGCCTTCATACGAAGGCACTTCCTTGACATGATACACCAAATAATATACAATCGCAATATATTGTAGAAAAAACTTTGTCTCAAGGAGGCACTGCCTGTGGAAGTCAGAAAAAACAGGAGCCTGAAAGTCAAAACATTGGGCTGTTTTGTTTTTTGCGCGGTTTGCTCGCTGCTTATTTTATTTTCAATTGCTGCCGCGGAGGAGGACCTGTCCGTATCGCTTTCATGGACGGACGCTTACGGCAATGTCGTCAGCAGCGCGGCGCGGCGCCTTGAATTTGATCAGGAAGCATGGTGGGTATCCGTGGACGCGGACGCCTTGGACCGGCTGACGCTGCACATTTCAAACCCGGCCGTTCCGTCCATGCGTTTTTCTCCCGCCGATGGATCCGTGCTTGAAGGGGTCGCCGACGCCGGTCTGGAAATAACCGCTGCCCCGTGGATCGATATCGAATCCGCGGACGAATACGCAGGATCCGTCCGCCTGAGACTGTATATTTCCACGATGACGGATGCCCCGCAGGATGTGCCGGGGACGGCTTCATCGTCGTTTGTCAACGTCTATTACCGGGATGAGACCACATACATGGAAATCATGGAAGGAACGCTGATCGAATGCCCCGTCGGCTCGTCGGTCACGGTTACAGCCATCGACATACCGGGTTACGACCTGGTAAGCAGCGCTCAGGTTTCGGTGTATGCCGACGGGAGCGGCCCGGCCGTCCCTTCGGAAGTGACGTTCATATACCGCAGGAACGCTCAGGCCCCCAGCCGGACAACCCGCGTCGAAATCAAATACCTCGACGAGTCGGACGGACAGCGTCTGATGGAAGACGGCTTCGCCGAGTGCCGTTTTAACGATATCACGACCGTCCCCGCGATGGATATTCCCGGCTATTCCCCCCTGAACGCCAGCATCGACGTTATCACCGATCCCAACGGCCAGACCAGTCCATCCCAGGTGGTGTTTTACTACCGTTCGGAGACGGGCCCGACCGTGACCGTGCATTACATTGATTTGTCCGGGAATCCCATCCGTCCCGATACCTACGTTGAGTGTGATACAGATTCGGAAAAGGTGATCCGGGCGATTCAGATCAACGGATATACGCCGGAGGGACCGGATACGGCTTCCGTTATTGTCGACAGTAAAGGCTCCGCGGACAGGTACGACGTAACGTTCGTATACCGCAGAATCGAGCCCGTCGAGGTGACGGTACGCTTTCTCAGAAATGTTACCGGTCAGGAAATCGCCTCTCCGGAAACGATTGTCTGCCCCCTGGGCGAGACAACGGAGATCTGCGCCCGGGAAATTACTGGGTATATCCTTCGGGGGGACGCGCTTATCCCCGTGACCGTCGGCCCTAACGGGGAGACCGACGCAAAGGAAGTGGCTTTCTATTACGATCCGGTCGAAGCGCCCATCGTTACGGTCAGCTACCTGTTTGAGGACGGGGGACACGCTGCCGCGGACGATGAGATTCCCTGCGCTCTTGGGTCGACCACCACAATCCCGGCCCGGAATTTCCCCGGATATACCGTAATCGGCGATCCGGTGCAGACCGTGACGGCGGACGGGAACGGGAACGTTCAGCCGGACCGTATCCGTTTTGTTTACAGGCTTTCCGCCGAACCCTCGGTGAACGTCAGGTTTATCGAGAGCGTCAACGGCACCGACATCCGCACGCCGGAGACCCTGGTGTGCGCCATCAACGCAAGCACCCCCGTGCAGGCGCCGTCCATCAGCGGATACACGATAACGGGGCAGCCCACCAGGTACGTATATGTGGACGCCCAGGGCAAAGCTGATACGGATGAAGTCGTTTTTATCTATGATCCGGAAACCGTCCCTCAGGTGATTTGGGTACGGATCGTTTATCGTGATTTTGAAGGAAACGAGCTTTATTCCTCCACCGAGCCCTGCGACACCGGCAGCACACTGACCGTTGCGGCGGATCCGTCGAAGGTTTCCGCAGATTATGAACTTTCGGACAGCCTTCAGAAGACGGTCACCGTTACATCCCAGGAAAACGCGGAACTGACCTTCTGGTTCAGGAAAAAAGCCGTAAACCGCATCACCATTCCCGTTTTCTACAAAGACAACAACGGCGCGGACGTGGCGTCGGCCGGGATTGCGGAACTGGAGGAAGGAAATAACGCCGTTCATGCCCAGCCCATCGACCTGAAGCCTTTTTATGACCTGCAGGGCGACCCGGTGCAGTATGTCGTCATGGATGAGACCGGTCAGTTGAGCCGGAGCGAAGTGATATTTTATTATTACCTGACCATTACGCCCACCCCGGCCCCGACGCCGACGGGCATACCTTTTAATGTTTCGCAGGATCCTTTCTACGCCCATGCGAGCAAGGACGGCATCTATCTTCGTTCCTCGCCCAGCACCGCCAGCATGGACAATGTGATCAGAAGCGTGAACAAATCCGAGGTTATATATGTCGCCGGCAGCCTGAACAACGAACTTGGAGAAAAATGGTACCAAGTGGATATCGACGGCACGGGCGGATTTATTTATTCCAACGTGATCAGGGCCATGGATCAGGAGGAAATCAACGAATACTTCCACTTTACGCCCACGCCGGTGCCGACAGCCATCCCGGATGGCGCACCCATCGAACGATGGGGACGCGTGAACAATGTACGGGTCGGCTTCAGAAAGACCAGCAGCAAAAACGGAACGCTGATCGACCGCCTTGACAAGAATACCATGGTTTGGGTATATAAAAGCGTTACGGTGGACGGTGTGCAGTGGTATTACATCCGTTCTTCCGGGGCTGACGGATATATTATGAAAGAATTTGTCGATCTGACCGAAGAACGGGAGAATGCGGAATACCAGCTTTCCCTTAAAACGCCGATGACAACCAGGACGCCGGATCCCACCCGAATGGCCACGACCGAGGTCACCATGACCCCGATTCCCACGCTTACGCCGGAGGTCTATTTTACTCCGGAACCGACCCCGGCGCCTGCCGCCACCCCTTACTACGGCTATGCGGTCACAAAGGAACTGTCATATGTCTACGCTGTCCCCAACGACGAGGAACCCTATGTAATCAGCGAGCTCGGTCCCTATTCCGTTGTGCTGATTCTGGAAAACTACGGGGACTGGGGCAGGATCAGTCAGCCCGACGCCGATGAAATGAATAATATGGGCTATATGCGGCTCAGCGACCTTCAGCCCATCGCCAACGAAGATGTGGCGAGATACCGCGATTCCACCCTGACCATCGGAACGCCGACCCCCGTTCCCACGCAGGTTCCGCCGCAAAGGTTCGGTTTTGCGCGCACCGTGGGGAACAACATCCCCTTGCGGGCATATCCCGATACCAACGCCCAGATTTACCTTATCCTGTCTCAGGACGCCGTGGTTTCGGTGAACGGTCAGGAATTTGTCAACGGGCAGGTCTGGGATCAGGTTAATCAGGGAACCCTGTGGGGCTATATCCGGGACGACCAGCTGCGAATGATGACGGACACCGAGGTCGTAAGCTACCTTGAGACCCTCAGGACACCCACGCCGCTCCCCGAGGAGGCGCCGACTCCCGTCCCGCAGGACGGAAACAGTCTGACAAGCTACGGATTTGTGAAATCCGACAAAGTCAACCTGCGCAGCGCGCCTTCCCGGTCGGGAGCTCAGATCCGTATGCTTGACAAATACGCCTTTGCCATTATCTACAGGACAGAGGTGAACGAGGCCGGTGAAACATGGTATTATATTTCCCAGTCCGGTACGGAGGGCTACATCAGCGGGGATCATTTCGAGGTCCTGTCCGTGGATAAACTGGCAGCATTTCTTACCAGCGAAGACTACCTTAACGCCGCCAACAATACAGCACAGGTTTCGGACGTATCCGTTGATAATATTCAGGCTTTGGAAGATTATAACCGGAATGTGTGGCAGAATCCGGCCGTTTCGGTTTCCTATGAGCCTTTTGCTCCCGTTTTAAGGACGCCTGTCGCTGCAAAAGCGGCGTCCGTGACGCCGACACCTACGCCGACGCCGGCCCCGCGCTCCACCTATGGCATGGGCGGCATTGTCGGAACGCCGTCGACAACCGTCGGATCCTCCGAACCGCCGGCTGTCACCGAAAAAAAGGAATCCGGCGCGTCAGCCCTTGGGTTTGTGCTGGCCGCGGCTTCCCTGGGTCTGCTCGGCGGCGGAATATACATATATCATATTCACCGTAAAAACGAGCGCAGGCGCAGGGCCGTCAGGGAACAGCAGGCGCGCCAGGCTGCCCGTATGGCCGCCAGGCCCCGAACGACGCGCGCGCCCGGCGGTTATCGGCCTCCCGAAAGCGATAACACGCGCCGTGTCGACGCCGCGCCGTTTATGCCTCCTTCCGGATCGCCGACAGCAAGCAGCAAAAACAGCGGGGCCTCCGGCGAGACAGGCGTATTCCGCAGGCCTGACAGCGCTTCCGCGCCGCCTCCCTTTGATATGCAGGGCACAAGGACCTATTCCGCCCCGAAGGACATAGGCGCCCCGGCGGAAGAGAACGATCCCTGGAGAAGAACAACCATCACAACACCCGCGCCCTTTTCTTTGCGAAACGAAGCGCCCGATGAAAGCATCCCCACCGAGGCCTTGCGCCAATTCGACGATCATTACGGCTCAGGGACCGATTTGGGCTCTGACGGAAACACAGACGCCCCTCCCGCGCCGGTAAGGCGCCGCAGGAGTGACCGTCACAGGGATCTTTCCGGACAGGAATGGCATGACGATTCACAGAATCCGTAACCCGCTTTCACGGAGGATATGATGAAAAAGAAAAAAACAACCGTATTCCAGGCGGTGCTTCTCGCCGCTCTCCTTCTGTTTTTGATTCCCGTCCGCGCACAGGACGTTCCGCCGGATGCCGAAGGGGCATCCGGCAGGGAGGATACGCTCATTCCGGAAGGTCATACCCTGATCGAGCCCAATGGGACAAGCCCGGATTATGTCGAACTGCTCCTGGGGGTTGCGAGAAAAGAACTCGGTTATACCGAGGACCGCTATAAAAACACCAAGTACGGCGAATGGGCCGGTGATCCGGACGCGGAATGGTGCGCCGAATTCCTTTGCTGGTGCGTGGACAGGGTGGATATCACATTTCAGACAAAGCTTCTGAAAAACGTATACCCCCTCTATTCAAGCTCGAATACCGGCAGAGACTGGTTTATCGGCAAAGGAAGATATATCGCCCGCACCGGAAATGTTCCCGGATGGGGCAGCCAGTGGTACACGGGTGAAAGCGAACAAATGAAAAAAAACAGTTACATCCCTCAGCCGGGGGACTGGATGTTTTTTTCGGTCAGCTCTTCCGGAGACACGTCCCACGTGGCCATGGTTGAATTCTGCACCCGAGGCCCCGACGGAAAGGTATATGTCCATGTAATCGAGGGAAATAATCCCGAAGCCGTCGCCAGAAATATGTATCCCATCGACAACTGGGCAATTCAGGGCTACGGAACTGTGACCGACCTGGCCGGCATAACCATGCGGAGGGGGTGCGAAGGCGTAAAGGTGAAGGAACTTCAGCAAAAACTGATCCTGATCGGTTTTCTCGCCAAGGGTTATGACACCGGAGTTTTCGGTTCCCTTACGGAGAAAGCCGTGACCGCTTTCCAGAAAAGCAACGGAATCAATCCCACCGGCGTCGCCACCCAGACGACCCAAATGACCCTGGACCAGAGCGTCAGCGAGTATTATCACACGCATCCGGACCTGTGGGGCGTTGACGACTGAGCGTCAGGAAACAATATCCGTATATGCAATGCATGCGGATGAAAACGCGCTCCGTGAAAGGCCTGACAGACCTGAAGCCGGAAATATTTTTTGAAATTTTCTGTTGACAATTTCCCTTTTACGCAGTATTATGTTTAAGTGCTCTTTTTGAGGCGTCCCTGTCAGGGAACAGCCTGAAAAGAGCGCGGGGATCTTGAAAACGATACAGGATCAGACATCCGGAGGAATCCGGATGGAAGAACGACAGTCAATTCGAACGAGTCAGAAACACCCGAAG
>CADANQ010000016.1 GCA_902789365.1 uncultured Eubacteriales bacterium | reverse complement strand
CCTGCGGGAACGGTTCGGGGTGTCGTTCCGCTTCACCCCTCGCCGGGGCGGCATCGGGACCGTGTACCCGATCAGCCGTTACACGCCGCTGAAGCGGATTATAATCGGAGGGAGCTCCCTCCGATACCTCCCCACTGCTGCCTTACGTTTGTTCTCCTTCACACACGACTGAACAGTTACAAGAGGCCTTTAAAACCGCGGACAGACGTGCGCTCCGGCGGACCGTCCGGAAGGAAGCCGCGGACTGATATTTTTCCCCCGCCGTCAGCGACCCGGTGGGGGAATCTTCTGTGTATGAAATGCAAACGAGGGACGGTATGGCCGAACTTTACAATCCGGGGAGCATTCTGTATAATGAAACCGCCGGGCCGCGGGATTAAATATAAGACCCCCCGCGGATCTTCTTCAAAAAGCGGAGGTCATATAATGCATGTTTTTCTGACAGGGGAAAGGCAGATCGGCAAAAGCCGGGCCGTAAGGGCTGCGGCGGAGCTGCTTGGGAGGCCCTGCGCCGGTTTCCGCACCCGGTTTCTGACCCGGGAAAGGGGCTCCTCTTCCCTGTATATGGTCCCGGCGGCCGGCCCCGAAATCCTGGACGAAGAGCATATGGTGGCCGTCCTGGAGAACGGGAAAATGCGTGCCCTGACGGAACGCTTTGACGCGCTGGGGACGGAACTGCTTCGGGAGGCCCGAAAAAAAACCGGAGCCCTGATCCTGATGGACGAATGCGGGCACCTGGAAAAAAACGCTTATCTTTTTCAGAAGGAAATTCTCAGGTGCCTGAACGGGCCGTATCCTATTTTGGGGGTTTTAAGACGGGGCCAGCCTTGGCATGATTTTATTATAAACCATCCCCGGGTCACGGTGATCACGGTGACCGAGGACAACCGCGCGGGCCTTGCGGAAAGCATTGCCGCCCTCATCGAAAGGCCGTGATGCGATGAAAGGCGTGATGGACGAACAATTGCTTATCTGGCGGCTGAACGGCAGACCCCAGCGGCCGCTGGACTGTTCTCCCGGCGGGGAGGAGAACCTTTTGACGGGTCTTCTTCTGACAGGGATGGCGGTGTCCGATCCGGCAAAGATCCGGGGCGTCGTCCGGAAAGGGGACGTCTGGGAAGTCCGGACGGACGGGGGAGACCGCCTGCCGGATCTGGCGGCGCGCCTTGGCATGATCCCGTTCCGCGCCGTCCGTCCTCCCGCCCGGGAGGAAGCCGCGTATCTTGCCGGACTGCTCAGAAAGTCCGGGGACGGGGACGGACTGCATGCCGCCCTGCTCCTGTGCGGCGGAACGGTGTTCTCCGGCAGGGACATCGCAAGGCACAGCGCCCTGGATCGGGCGGTGGGGGAGGCCGCCCTGGCGGGCGCGTCCGCGGAAGGGGCGGTTCTTGCCCTTTCGGGCAGGCTGAGCCTGGAGATGCTTGCAAAAGCCGCGGCCGTGGGGGTCGGCGCCGTGCTGACCGGGAAACAGACGGGCAGCCTGGCCGTGGAATATGCCGCAAAATGGGGCGTCCTGCTCTGGGACCCCTTCCCCGGGAAAAGGAGTGACGCAATATGAAGATCGTGACCGTCGTGGGCATCCGCGCTTCGGGAAAAACGGCGCTGATCGAAGCCCTGGTCCGGGAACTGTCGGCACGCGGCAAAAAGGTGGGGACCGTCAAGACGGTTTTCTGTCCCACCTTCCATATGGATAAGCCGGGAAGCAACACTTTTCGGCACACCCGGGCGGGGGCGGGCCTTGTGACAGTCCGGGCGGAGGGGGAGACGACGCTTCTTTTTCCCCGCAGGCTGAAACCGTCGGAGGTGTATGAAAACTACCGCGGTTTCGACTGGGTGCTTGCGGAGGGGGATTACGAGCTTCCCGCGGCCCGAATCGTCACTGCCCACCGGGAGGAGGACGCCCTGGAACGGCTGACCCCCCTGACGGTGGCTTTTTCCGGAAGGCTGGCCGATTCCCGGCGGGAGCTGGAGGGCCTGAAGGTGTATCATTACGAAAGGGATATTTCCGCCCTCTGCGACCTGCTGGAGGAAAAGACGGAGGATACGGCGGACCTGAGAAAACTGGACGAAAGCCTGAACGGGGAGGACCTGAAGCTGAGCCGGGCTTTCTGCGCCGTGGGCTGCCGGGGACACCTGGAAAAGAAGCAAGGCGTCAGGGTCACGGTGGACGGCGTTCCGTTTGCTCTTTCCCCGGAACAGGAAGAAACGCTTCGCCTCTGGGCCGGAAAGCCGGGGACAGAACCGACGTAAGCGCGGAGGGATCCCCTTACTAAGAAAAACCGGAAAAGCGCCGGACACAAAAACCCTTGACAGTCCGTTGAACAATGATGGATAATGGTATTGTCTTCGAGCCCCTGTCCCTAAGGCGTCCGCTATGGGACCCGGGCCGCGCCGGAGTATTCGGTATCAGGGCGCAGCGGGAAACGGCTGCACCTTCCGCATTCGAAAAGGAGACAGACGACCGGGGGCCTGTGTTTTCGCGCGCCCTCTTTTGTCCGCGTATCCTTTTCGGGATGCGCGGGCGTTTTTTGTACAGCATACCGTATTGCTCCGCATAGGGTCGGCGCCGGAAACAGCCCGGCCTCCCTTTTGGAAAGGAGACGGCGGAGCATGCGGCCCGGGATGGCGGCTTGTTTGTGTTCCCTCCGTTCTTAAGAAGACAAAAAACGAAGGGAGAACGAACATGAACAGAACACTGAAACGCGTCCTGACTGTCCTGCTGGCCCTGACGCTGTGCCTTGGTGGGGCCATGGCCGAAGCGGGGGAGGAGAAGACGGAGCTGATCGTCTTCGCCGCCGCTTCAATGACGGAAACCCTGACCGAACTGAAAGCCGTTTACGAGGAACAGCATCCGGATGTGATCCTCATCTTTAACTTCGATTCCTCCGGTACCCTGAAGACCCAGATCGAGAGCGGAGCCGAATGCGACATATTCATTTCCGCGTCTCCAAAGCAGATGAACCAGCTGGACATCGCCGCGGATCCGTCCGTGAATACCGCCGGGCTGGACTTCGTCCTGCAGGGTACCCGGATCAATTTGCTGGAAAACAAGGTGGCCCTGGCCGTTCCGGAAGGCAATCCGAAGGGCGTGGAAAGCTATGACGCCCTGGCGGAGATGCTCCGAAACGGCGGCATCCTTCTGGCCATGGGCAACAGCGATGTGCCGGTGGGACAGTATACCCAGAAAATCTTCGCCTTCTACGGCCTGGACGAGGAAAAGCTCAATCAGAGCGGCGTGCTGACCTATGGCAGCAACGTCAAGGAAGTGACCACCCAGGTTTCGGAAGCCGTGGTGGACTGCGGCATCATCTATGCCACGGACGCCTTCTCGGCGAAGCTCACGGTGGTGGATACCGCCACGCCGGAAATGTGCGGGCAGGTGGTCTATCCCGCCGCCGTACTGAACATCACAAAGCACGAGAAGCAGGCCAGGGATTTCCTCGCCTTCCTGACGTCCCCGGAGGCTGACGCCGTGTTTGAGGCGGTGGGCTTCTCCCCGATGCACGATTGATCCTGACGTCCGGCGGGGAAGCCATCCTCCCCGCCGGCAAATACACGAGGAAAGAGGGAAAAGCATGGATCTGTATCCCCTCTGGAATTCGCTGCGCATCGCCGGCATCAGCACAGCGGTTATCTTTTTTGTCGGGATTCCCGCGGCGTACTATATCGCCAAAGCGCCCCGTGCCGTCAAGGGGATTCTGGATGTGATCCTTACCCTGCCCCTGGTGCTGCCTCCCACGGTGGTCGGCTACCTGCTTTTGAGGATATTGGGCCCCAGACGTCCCGTCGGCGCGTTTTTCCTGGAGCATTTCGGCCTTCGGCTGACGATGACCTGGTGGTCCGCAGTGTTTGCCACCGCCGCGGTAATCTTTCCCCTGATGTACCGCACCTGCCGGGGGGCGTTCGAGAGCTTTGACGAATCCCTGGCCGCCTGCGGGAAGACCCTGGGACTCTCCGGCACCTACATCTTCTGGCGTATCCGCATGCCCTGCTGCCGGCCGGGGATCCTCGCCGGTACGGTGCTTGCCTTCGCCCGGGCCCTGGGGGAATACGGGGCCACCAGCATGATCGCGGGCTACACCCCTGGACGGACGGCCACCATATCCACCACGGTGTACCAGCTGTGGCGCACCAACGACGACGCTCTGGCCTTCCGCTGGGTGATGGTGAACATCGCCATTTCCTTCGCGGTCCTGCTGGCGGTGAATCTGATGGAAAAACGGGAAAAAAGAAGGTGAATCCATGGCCCTGCAGGCGGAGATCCATAAAAAACTGGGCCGGTTCAGCCTTGATATGGCCTTTGAAGCCGGCGATGAAACCCTGGCGCTTCTGGGCGCTTCCGGCTGCGGGAAAAGCATGACGCTGCGGTGCGTCGCCGGGGTGGAAAAGCCGGATTCGGGGCGTATCGTGCTGGACGGAAAGGTGCTTTATGATTCCGCCCGCGGCATTGATCTGAAGCCCCGGGACAGGCGGGTGGGCCTGATGTTCCAGAATTACGCGCTGTTTCCCACCATGACGGCGCTTGAGAACGTGATGTGCGGCGCACGCCGGGGAATACGGGGTCCCGGCCGGAGGGCCGCGGCCATGCGGGCCCTTGAGTCCATGGGGATCGCCGATCTGGCGGGAAGGCTTCCGCGTCAGCTTTCGGGGGGACAGCAGCAGAGAACGGCCCTGGCCAGGATGCTGGTGTCGGACCCTGCCGTGCTTTTGCTGGACGAACCCTTTTCCGCCCTGGATACCCATCTCAGGTTTCGCATGGAGGAAGAGATGCGGAAGGTGATCCGGGAATTCGGCAAAACGGTGCTCCTGGTGTCCCACGACCGGGACGAGGTCTACCGCCTGGCGGACCGGGTCGCCATCGTGAAGGATGGGAAGGTGGACCGGCTTGGCGAACGCGCCGCGGTCTTTGCCGACCCGGGCAGCCGGACGGCCTGCGCGCTTACCGGGTGCAAAAACATATCCTCCGTCCGTCCGCTGGACGGGGGAAGGGTGTTCGCCGTCGACTGGGGCATCCCGCTGAATCTTTCACCGGAGCTGGGCGTCGACGCCCTGGGCCTGAGGATGCACGCCATATGTCCCGGGGAAGGGGAGAACGCCTTCCGGTGCCGCGTTTGCGATGTGATTGAGAATCCCTTTTCGTTTACCGTGATGCTCCGGCCCATTGAAGCCCCGGACA
This sequence comes from uncultured Eubacteriales bacterium, assembly GCA_902789365.1. Taxonomy (GTDB): domain Bacteria; phylum Bacillota; class Clostridia; order Christensenellales; family Aristaeellaceae; genus RUG756. The sequence goes on along the minus strand of CADANQ010000016.1, from coordinate 35,427 downwards.
ATTCGGCGCCCATCGGGTGGGAAACGGAAAAAGAAATCTGGCGGGGCATGATGGCGGAGGAAGTGACCGTGCATTTTCCCCAAAGCGCCCTTTTGCGGCTGAAAGGATGATCGCGATGCGTGAAAACATCCCCTGGCGGGAGGCGAGGGACCTTCTTCTGTCCCTGGCGAAGGAAACGGACATTGAGGAGACGGGGCCGGATGAATGCGCCGGGCGCGTGCTGGCCTTCGACCTGACCGCGTCGGGCGACGTGCCGCCCTTCGACCGCTCCGCTTACGACGGCTACGCCATGCGCTCACAGGACCTGGAAGGGGCAGGAAAGGATTCCCCGGTCACCCTGAGGATCACCGAAACCGTTCCCGCGGGAAAGGTTCCGACCCGGCCGGTGGTCCCGGGGACGGCCGCCCGTCTGATGACCGGGGCGAAGATTCCCGACGGGGCCGACTGCGTGATCAATTTCGAGCGCACCGCCTTTACGGATGAGACGGTGACGGTGTTCCATCCCCTCAGGCAGGGCGAAAACATCGTCCGTCGGGGCGAGGACGTGGCCGCTGGTACCCTGCTTGCTCCCCGCGGAACGGTGATCGATCCCGGCCTGGCAGGCACCCTGGCCGCCCAGGGAATAACCCGTATCAGGGTGTACAGAAAACCGGTGATCGCCTTGATTTCCACCGGCAGCGAGGTGGTGGAGGCGGACTCGGAGGAAGCCCCGGGCAAGATCCGCAACGCCAACCGGACGGCCTTCACGGCGCTTCTGCAAACGGAGGGCTGTCTTGTCCGCTATATGGGCCTGGCGGGAGACGACGCCGGGGAGATTGCATCTCTCATATCCCGGGGTCTTGAGGAATGCGACGCCGTGATCGTCACCGGCGGAGTTTCGGTGGGCGAGTGGGACGTGACACCGGACGCCATGGCGTTGTCCGGGGCGGAGATCCTGATCCGCGGTGTATCGATGAAGCCGGGCATGGCCTGCGCCTTTGCTTATCGCGGGGGGAAACCCGTTTTCGGGCTGTCGGGAAATCCCGCGTCCGCCCTGACCAATTACTGCGCCTGCGTCCTGCCGGCCGTCCGCAGGATGGCCGGACGGGCGGAAGCGCTTCCCGAAACGTTCACGGCGGAAATGGCGGAAGGGTTCGGCAAAAAGAGCCCGTCGGAGCGGTTTCTGCGGGGACGGATCCGCTTTGAGGGCGGCAAAACGCTGTTCGTTTCCTCCGCCCGGCAGGGGAATGCCGTCCTTTCCTCCGCCATCGGATGTAACGCGTTTGCCCGTATACCCGCGGGCTCGGGTCCGGTGGAAGCGGGAAGAACGGTCGACGGCTTTATGCTGTAGTTTTTTAGCCGTTCACGGGCCTGAAAACAATCATGAGGGGCCATATGCCTCCGCCGGGCGGGGATTCTTTTCCGAACCGGCCAATCATATCGGGGAGAAAAAAAGGATGAAGAAAATACGCGTTGAGGATGCCGTCGGAATGACGCTGTGCCACGACCTGACGGAGATGAAGGACGGCTTCAAGGGGCCGGCCTTCCGCCGGGGGCATGTGATCAAAGCGGAGGATATCCCCCATATGCTGGATATGGGCAAAAGGCATGTGTTCGTCTGGGAGGAAAACGCCGGGGAGATCCATGAGGAGGACGCCGCGAAACGCATGGCGGCCATGGCGCCGGTTGACCTGGCCCATTATACCGAACCTTCGGAGGGCAAGGTGCTTCTGATCGCCGATGCCGAGGGGATGTTTCGGTCGGATGCCGCCCTGCTGCGGGAAATCAACCTGATCGGCGATCTGACCGTCTCCGCCCTGCCGGACCATTATCCGGTCAAAAAAGGCATGCGCCTGGCCTCGATGCGCATCGTGCCCCTGGTGACGAAGGAGGAGCAGGTGATCAGGGCGGAGAAAATGTGCCGGGGCCGGAAGCTTTTCGACCTGAAGCCCTACCGCCCGCTCAAGGCGGGGATCCTCATCGCCGGCAGCGAGTTATACCGCGGCCGCGTACGGGACAGGTTTGAGCCGGTGGCGAGGGAAAAGCTGAAAAAATACCCGGGGGAGATCGTCGGCGTCCGGGTGTGCGACGACGATACGGACATGCTGGCAAACGCGGCGCGGGAGCTTCTGGCGGCGGGCGCGGACTTCCTGATTTTCTCCGGAGGCATGTCGGTGGATCCCGATGACGTGACACCCGCGGCCATCAGGGCTCTGGGCTGCCGGGTCGTCGTCCACGGGGTGGCCAGCCAGCCCGGGAACATGACGCTGATGGCCTACCTGGGGGAGATTCCGGTGATCGGCGTGCCCGGGGCGGCCGTATCCCTGCCCACCACCGTCTTCGACGCGATGCTGCCGCAGATCTACGCGGGCGTTCCCTTTACCAGGGAGGAACTGAGAAACCTCGGGAACGGCGGGCTGTGCCAGATGTGCGCCGTCTGCCATTTCCCCAACTGCACCTTCGGAAGGTACTGACATGATCGATCCTTACGGCAGGAACATCACTTATCTCCGCCTGTCGGTGACGGAGCTCTGCGACCTGAGATGCCGCTACTGCATGCCGGCGGAGGGCGTGTGTAAAAAACGGCACGAGGATATGCTCACCGAGGACGAAATGGTAGGCGCGGTGCGGGCGGCGGCCAGGCTCGGGATCACAAAGGTCCGCGTCACCGGGGGCGAGCCGCTGGTGAAGCCCAATATCCTTTCCATCTGCCGCCGTGTGTCCCATGTGCCGGGCATCCGGGAGACGGTGTTGACCACCAACGCCCTCCGGCTGAAGGATATGGCCGTTCAGCTGAGGGAAGCGGGCGTAAAGCGGGTCAACATCAGCCTGGATACGCTGAATCCGGACAAATACGCCTATATTACCCGCCGTGGACGCCTGGAGGACGCCCTCGAGGGGATCAGGGCGGCGCTGTCGGCGGGCTTTGAAAAGGTGAAGATCAACGCCGTCCTGATCGGCGGCTTCAACGACGGCGAGGTGCCCGCCCTGGCGGAGCTGACCAGGGCTTGGCCCGTGGACGTTCGCTTTATCGAGCTGATGCCGATGCCGGGGAGCGAGGAATTCGGCGCGGAGGCGTATATGCCCTGCTCCGAGGTGCCGAAAAAGCTGCCGGAGGCCGTACCGGAGGATAAGCACGACGGGGTGGCCCGTCTGTATCGCCTGCCAGGGGCCCTTGGAAGCGTCGGGCTTATCAGCCCCCTGTCCAGTCATTTCTGCGCCGAGTGCAACCGCATCCGGCTGACGGCGGACGGGCACCTGAAGCCCTGCCTGCATTCCGCCGAGGAAATCAGCATCAGGGGCCTGGACGAGGACGGCGTCCTTGAGGCGATGAAAAAAGCGATCGCAATGAAGCCCAGGCAGCACGGAGCCCTGTCCGCGAAGGAAAAGAGCTTTTCCGCCCGGGAAATGAACCGCGTTGGAGGATAAAATGACAGGGGATTTTACGCATTTTGACGATCTCGGCCGCGCCCGCATGGTGGACGTGGGGGAAAAGGGAATCACCCGAAGGACCGCCCGGGCAGGGGGGCGGGTGCTGGTCAGCCGCGGCACCTTCGACCTGATCCGCACCGGAGGCGTCAAAAAGGGCGACGTGCTCACAGTGGCTCAAATTGCCGGTATCATGGCGGCCAAGCGTACGCCGGACCTGATCCCGATGTGCCATCCTATCCCCATCGGAGGCATCGAACTGAAGCTCAGCCTGGACGAAAGCAGGTGTTCGGTGGAGATCGAGGCGCGGGTGAAGTGCGACGGGCGCACCGGCGTGGAGATGGAGGCGCTGACGGCGGTCACCGCGGCGGCGCTGACGGTATATGACATGTGCAAGGCCGTGCAGAGGGATATGCGGATCACGGACATCCGTCTGATTGAGAAGACCGGCGGGATTCACGGAGATTACCTCAGGGAGGATGAAAAGGATGAGTGAAACAAGGTTCACAGCCGCCGTGATTACGGTGAGCGACAAGGGCTTTCGGGGGGAGAGGGAGGATACCAGCGGGCCTGCCCTGTGCGATATGCTGAGCGAAAACGGCTGGGAAGTGGTCTATACCGCCCTGGTGCCCGACGAAAAGGCGCTGATCGAACGGGAGCTGATCTCCTGTGCCGACGAAAAGGGCGTCGCCCTGGTGCTGACCACCGGCGGGACCGGCTTTTCGCCCCGGGACGTGACCCCCGAGGCCACGGCCGCCGTGATTGAGCGGCAGGCTCCCGGCATTCCCGAGGCGATGCGCGCTGCGAGCATGCGGATCACATCCCGCGCCTGCCTGTCGAGGGAAACGGCGGGGATCCGCGGCGGCACGCTGATCATCAACCTGCCCGGAAGCAAAAAAGCGTCCACGGAAAATTTCTCCGCGGTGGCGGAGCCGGTGCGCCACGGGGTGGAAATGCTGCGCTCTTCGGGCTCCGCCGACTGCGCGCCGAAGGCGGCCCGCATTCTGGCTGTGTGCGTCAGCGAGGTGCGGGGCATCCAGAAGCATCCCGTGGCCCGGGCGGAACTGAAAGCCGGCCACGGCATCGTGGGGGACGCCCACGCGGGGGACTGGCACCGTCAGGTGAGCCTGCTGGGCAGGGAGAGCGTCATGAAGGTGCAAAAGCACATCGATTTTGACTTAAAGCCCGGTGATTTCGCCGAAAACGTGCTTACGGAGGGCCTCGTCCTGTATGAACTGCCCGTGGGCACACGTATCCGCGTCGGCACCGCCCTGTGTGAGGTGACCCAGATCGGTAAGGAATGCCATCTGAACTGCGCCATCCGCGAAAAGGCCGGGGACTGCGTGATGCCCCGGGAGGGTATTTTCGCGAAGGTTCTTGAGGACGGCGAAGCGAAAGCCGGGGACTGGGTCACGGTTGTGTGACCTGTCCCCGGACGAAGCGTCAATAGGGCTGGCTGCCGTCGGCTTTCTTTACCGAATACCGGGTGTAATCCGCCGGGAGACGGCAGCGGCCGGGGATGCCGGTGGTAATCGCCCAGAAGGCGCCGTCCGTCGAGCCGTAGCTGTAGCTGCCGCCGTGCTCGTAATTCTGCGTAAAGCAGCCGCTTTTGACGGCGATCCAGTCTCCGTCGATCGGGTGCGCGCGCCAGTTGCTCAGGACCATCGAACGCACCTGTCCCGCGTATTCGGGGATGAAGTTTTCAAGGAACGAGCCGCAGGCGGTCATGTACACCTCGTCGTAGCCCAGTTCGTACTCGACCAGCAGCGTCCAGGCGCCGGTTTCCAGGTCGCAGACCCAGAAGGCCAGATGGGCGTTGTCGGTGTCCCAGTTTGAACCGATCTGTACAAGCGCCCGGTAATCGTGGTCTTCTTTCCAGTAATAGGGGACAAGGGTGTGGAGGAAGCTGCCCTCCAGTCCGTGGTCGTCCCGTTCGGAATACCGCCTGTTTTCGGGATAGATCTGGTTGGCCCTGTACACCGTGGTGCGGCCGTTTTTGTCGGTGCAGAATTTGTCCCATACGGTAAGGATCGCCACACGGGATCCGTCCCCCAGCACCTGGAACCCGCAGTACCCGCCGGAACCGTAATCGTAGGATACGGATTTGTACCGCCGGTTCAGGTCGCTGCTTTCCATTTCCCAGGAGAATACCGACAGATAGGTGCCCCGGGGCAGGTGCTCTGCGCGGAAATCCACCGCGTATTCGACAAACCTTTCGTGACTGCCGAAATCCGGCCAGAAGACGATATACGGGGAAACGTCGTTTGTTTTGTATGCCGCCTGCTCATCGGAGGCGGGCAGGGACATGCGCGAATCCCAGGAGATTGTGTTCCCGGCCAGCGCGGCGGGACAGGCAAGGATGAGGATGAAGATGCAAAGGATAAAAGATACGATCCTGCGGTTGTTTTTCATGGCTTTCTCCTTTCGTGCCGGCGCTTGTCCGGCGTCGCTTCCGGCGGCCGGAACAGCCGCCTTTCAACTGTAATATCCCCGGGAGGAGGATAAGGTTACGGGGAATATATTTTTTTCGTGTCCGCGGGGCGGGCCCGTTCGCGGCGCCGGTTCCTGTAATCAAAGCTCCAGATTGCCATGGCGCCGGAACAATGCTATAATCATAAAAAAACCTGCCGCACGTTTGCGGCGGCGCGGTTATGTTACGGGAGATAGCCATGACGGAAAAAAAGATGAGCCCCGCCCTGAGCGTCTTTCTGGATTACGGAGTGCTGCTGGCGATGGCTGTTCTGATGGCGCTCAACTACCAGATCTTCATCCTGCAAAACTCCTTCGCCCCTTCCGGCATCAACGGCCTGGCGACGATGATCCAGTACCTGTTCAATTTCAGCGTGGGCTATTTTTCCCTGATTATCAACGTTCCGCTGGCAATTATCTGCGCGCTGTTTGTGGACAGGAAATTCGCAGTCCGGACGATGGTGTTCGTTCTGGCCTTTTCCGGCGTCCTTCTTGTGCTGCAGAATATGGATATGTCGCGCTTCATCTATCACACCGACGACGGCCGGTCCACCCTGCTTGCGCCGGTGGTATCGGGCGCCGTCAACGGCTTTATCTACGGCATGTGCATCCGCCACGGGGCGTCCACCGGCGGCACCGACTTCATAGGCGAATTCGTCCACAAAAGAAGCCCGAGCTACAGCATGACCCATGTTGTTTTCGCGGTCAATGTGGTTATTGCGTCGATGTCCTATTTTGTGTACGGCTACAATATCGAACCGGTGGCGCTGTGCATCATCTATTCCCTTCTGACCACCGTGGTCTCCGACCGATGCCTGCATTCCGGCAAGCAGGCATGGCGGGTTGAGATGATCACGTCCCACCCCGACGAAATCACCCGGGCGGTCATTGCCGAACTGAAGCATTCCACCACCCTCATGAAGGTGGAGGGCGGATATACCCACCAGGGCAAAACCATGCTGGTATGCGTCATCAACAAGCACCAGATTGTGCAGATGCAGCAGATCCTCAGCCGGTTTCCCGATACCTTCGCCTGCGTATCCGTGGTGTCGGAAACCGTGGGCAATTTCCGAAGGGTCAGGCGGAAGTGACCCAGGACCGGAATAAGGAGGCCGCGTATGAACCTTGAAGAAGCCCGCGGGCGAATCGACGACCTGGACCTTGAAATCCGGGACCTGCTGATGCGCAGGATGGATATGAGCCGCGCCGTGGCTGAATATAAAAAGCGTTCCGGCGATACCGCGGTTTACCGGCCGGATAGGGAAAAGAAGATTCTGTCGTCCCTCGGGGAGGGCGTTCCGGAGGACAGGCGGAACGCCTACCTGGCCGTGGTGCGCAAGATCCTACAGGGCAGCCGCGGATACCAGTACAGCCTCCTGTATGACTGGGACCCGGGAGCGGCGGAGGAGCTTTTCAGGGATATTCGGATTCCGGAGAAATGCGCCGGGGTCCGTCTTGGGCTGAAGTGTCCCAACAGCCCCGGGGCTCTGGCCGCGGTCCTTTCCGTGGCGGGGGACGCCGGATGCGGCCTGGCGGGAATCGTCCCGCTCGGCGGGGACGGGGAATACGCCGGATTCGAACTGAAAGTGTTGTGCGACATGAACAGAACGGAGATCAAAAAACTGATGTATCAGCTTTCCGTGGAGAACCGGGATTTCAAGATCCTGGAGGTTTTCGGCCCGGAAGGCTGTCCGGAGGAGGAAAAAGAATGAGCATGAGGATCGGCGCGCAGATGTATACCGTGCGGGAAGCCTGCCAAACGCTGGAGGGCTTTGCCCTTTCTCTCCGCCGCATTGCCGACATCGGATACCGTTATGTGCAGGTGAGCGGCGCTTGCCCGTTTGAAGCCGCCTGGCTCCGTGAACGGCTGAAGGAGAACGGCCTTGAGTGCGTCCTGACCCATACCGCGAAGGACCGGCTCGTCGAAGATATCGAAAACGTGATCCGGGACCATGACGTGTTCGGTACAAAATACGTGGGCCTTGGCTTCTGGTCCTTCGACCCGGAAAGCGAAATGACCTTTGAAAGGTATATGGAGCTTTTCCCCGCGGTCGCCCGCGCCCTGAAGAACGGCGGAAAGTACATGATGCACCACAATCACGACGGCGAGCTCCGCCGCGTCGGCGGGCGGACGGTGCTGGAAAAGCTGGCGGAAGCCTTCCCCGCGGACGAACTGGGTTTCACTCTGGACACCTACTGGATCCAGGCGGGAGGCGGGGACAGCGCTCAGTGGCTGGAAAGGCTGCGGGGAAGGGTGCCGTGCATCCACCTGAAGGACTTCGCCTACGGACGCCGGATGGCGGCGCTGGGCGAGGGCAACATCAACTTTGACCGGGTGTTTGAAAAGGCGGAGGAGGCCGGCACCGAATATATGCTGGTGGAGCAGGACGACTGCGGCGGCGAGGACCCAATCGAATGCCTGACAAGAAGCTTCCGTTACCTGAAGGCCCGGGGATTTGAATAACGTTTGCGGCGGGGAGGGTTTTTCCGATCCGCGCGCAGCCGGCGAAAGGCCGGCTTTTTTTGCGCGCGGGAAGGGACGCGGAACGTGATCGGAGACGAATATCATGGGATGAATGGCTAAAATTACACCGTGACTGGTCAAATAATGCTGTCGGGCTAACAAAAAAGGTGCAAATTTACAAAAAGAGACTGGCGATATTAAGATGTTATTGACAAAAACAAGACTTTGTGTTATGGTATCTATACAAAAATAGTCACGATATCCGGAATATTGTTCTTCGATTCTATTTCCTTTGGGAGCGGACATTAATACGGTCGGAAAGGATGTGTTGACTGTGCAAAAGACGTACTCTGCGCAGCAGCAGAAAAGCGGAGGCAGGCAGATCGGCAGGATGCTGTGGCAAAACAAAACGCTGATCCTGATGTGCCTCCCGGCCATTGTTTTCTTCTTCGTTTTTTCCTATCTGCCAATGCCCGGCGCGTACATCGCCTTCACCAACTTCAAGTACAACCTGGGCATTTTCAAAAGCCCCTTCGTGGGGTTGAAGAACTTCGAATTCCTTTTCCGCTCCGGTCAGTTGACCCTGCTTTTGCGCAACACGGTTTTGTACAACCTGGCTTTCATCATCCTGGGCAATGTGGTGCAGCTGTTTTTCGCTATCACTCTCAACGAAGTATCCAACAAGGGATACAAGAAGATCGCCCAGAGCATCATGTTTCTGCCCTACTTCATTTCGGACGTGCTCGTGTCGCTGCTGGTCTATAACCTGCTCAACTACGATTACGGCTTCATTTCCCACTTGGTCAGGTCCATGGGCGGAGAGATGCCCAAGGTGTACCAGAATGCCTCGGCCTGGCCCTTCATCATCGTGCTGGTGAACCTCTGGAAATCCACCGGCTACGGCACGGTGGTCTATTTCGCGGCCATTACCGGCATGGACTCCTCCATGATGGAGGCGGCGCAGATCGACGGCGCCAGCGCCTGGCAGCGGATCCGCTACATCACCCTGCCCACGCTGAAACCCACGGTCATCATCCTGTTCCTCTTTGCCATCGGCGGCATCCTGAAGGGCAACTTCGGTCTGTTTTACAACCTGGTCGGCAACAACTCCATGCTGTTCAAGACCACCGACATCATCGAGACCTATGTTTACCGTTCCATGATGAACAGCTTCAATTTTTCCCAGTCCAGCGCGGTTGGCCTTTTCCAGAGTGTGGTCGGTTTCTTCATCGTCCTGGGCGCCAATGCTTTTGTCAAGCATCTGGACCCGGATTACGCGTTGTTCTGATGGCGGGAAAGGGAGTGTGAACCATGTCCGATTTGTCCCCAAAGATCCAGATGCATGCCACGCATATCAAAAAGGATACCAGCGCCGTGGTCATCAACGTAATAACATATATCCTGGTGACGGTGTTCTGCGTCATGTGCATCCTTCCCTTCTGGATGATTATCGCATCCTCGTTTTCCTCTGAGGAGGCCATCCGCCGCTCGGGCTTTACCCTGTGGCCGTCGGTGGTGTCCACCTATTCCTACGAGCTCCTCTTCCGTTCACCGGACCAGATGATTGGTGCGTATATCGTGACAATCGCGCTGGCCGGTCTCGGAACCCTGCTGGGATTGTTCCTGATCTCCATGACGGGCTATGCCCTGCAGCGCAGGGATTTTCCCCTGCGCAACGGCATCATGTTCTATATCTACTTTACATCCCTGTTTTCCGCCGGTCTGGTGCCCTTCTACCTGCTGATGGTGCAGACGCTGAACCTTCGGGACAGCTATTTCGCCATCCTCCTGCCCCTTCTGATGAGCCCGTGGCTGATCGTGCTGATGAAGAACTTCGTCAAGGCCATTCCGCATGAGATCACCGAATCGGGAAAGATTGACGGCGCAGGCGATTTCAGGATATTCTACGCCCTGATCCTGCCCAATCTGAAGCCGGCCCTGGCGACTATCGGCCTTTTCCTGGCCCTGAGCTACTGGAACGAGTGGTACTATTCCTCCTTGTTCCTGACCACCAAAGTGGAATACCGTCCGCTGCAGTACCACCTGTACAACGTCATCAACAAGGTGGCGAGCCTCAAGAATTCCGTAGCCGGCTCCAACGTGGTCATCACGGATCTCCCCGGCGAAACCCTCAAGATGGCGACCGCCGTGGTAGCCACCGGTCCCATCATCCTGCTGTATCCCTTTGTACAGAAGTATTTTGTGGCCGGCCTGACGGTGGGCGCCGTGAAGGGATGATTTTCGCCGGTATTCAGCCAATAGCACAAAAAACGGTTCGAAGCGGCTGGGAGCCGCTGAAAATAAAAACAATAAAGGAGGATCCCATCGTATGAAGAAACTGCTTGCAATCCTGTGCGCAATGGTCATGGTCATGGGCCTGATGCCCGTGGTTCTGGCCGAACCCGACACCTCCGAACACGTCAAGATTGTCTACCTGGTCACGGGCGACAAGCCCACCAACAGGACCTATGAGGTTCTGGACAAAATCAACGCTCTCCTGACCGAAAAGATCAACGCCGAACTGGAATTCCGCTGGATTGAGTGGACCGACTGGCAGACCCAGTACAACCTGGCGCTGGCCACCCAGAGCGGCGATATCGATCTGATCGGCACCGCCACCGACTGGCTGGACGCGTGGCCCAACACCCAGAAAGGCGCGTTCCTGCCCCTGAGCGAGGAAATGCTGCAGACCTACGCCCCCATGACCTGGGCCAGCGTATCCCAGGCCCATTGGGACCTGTGCAAATATGACGGCCAGATCTACCTTATTCCCGAAGACAACTATGCGCAGTGGACCAACCACGGTTTCATGTACCGCGGCGACTGGGCGGCGGAAGCCGGCCTGGAGAACGGTGTGCATTCCTGGGAGGACCTTGGCGTGTACTTCCAGTATGTGAAGGACAACAAGGAGGGTGTTATCCCCTGGGACGCCAACGGCAACGGCTCTTCCTACAGCCCCCAGATGGCCGGCGGCTGGCAGACCTCCCACACCGGCAATATCGCCATTGAAGGTTTCCCGGTTGCCATCTTCTACGGTGTCAGCAAGGATGATCCCTACACCCTGAGCCGCTATTACCTGGAAGGCGACGAGCTGGTCGAATTCGCCAAGACCATGAAAGCGTGGGCCGACGCGGGCTATTGGCGTGCCGACGTGCTGAACTATACCGGTGACGTGGTTGCAGAAATGGAAGAAGGCACCACCGCCGCACATCAGCATCACACCCAGACCTGGACCGGCGAGCGCACCACAATGGAAAGGAAGCAGCCCGGATCCAACCTCGGCTTCTTCTACTTCGGTGAAGAGCAGCACAACCTGATTTCCCTGAATATTACCCACGGCGCAATGGCCGTTGCCGCCCAGAGCAAACATCCGGAGCGCGCTTTGATGGTCTATGACCTGCTGCGCAATGATCCCGAGATTTATCACCTGATGCAGTACGGTTTTGAGGGCGATATGTACACTGTGGACGAGAACGGCCTGTTCTCCCGTCCCGAGGGCTTCAATGATTCCACCGACGGCGTCAGCTTTAACTTCTGGTGGGGCCGCAACGACAACCTGGAATACAGGAACGCCCAGCTCGATTGGGATGCCATTCTGGCTCTGTATGCCCGGTACGACGAGGTCAAGATCGACTATCCCTACGGCCAGTATATCTATGACAACTCCATGGTCGGCCCGCTGATGGACAACCTGTCCAACGTGTACAACACCTACATGCCTCGCATCGTCTTCGGCATGAACGACGACCCCGTTGCCCTGGTTGCCGAATTCCGCCAGGCGCTGCAGGACGCCGGCATTGAAATGGTGATGGAAGAGGTCCAGGGCCAGCTGGACGCCGTGTACCGCAAGTAATGATCCTGTGATACCGGGGGGGATGCCCAGAAGGGTATCCCCCCTTTTTAAGACAGTTCGGTTTAATGAACGCCAAAGGGGAAAAGGGTATGGCAGAAAAACGCAGGCTGATTTCAAACTGGGCATTCCATTACGGTGAATGCGAAGGCGCCGAATTCATGGGTTTTGACGACAGGGCGTGGAGAAGGGTCACCGTGCCCCATGACTGGGCTGTTGAGTTCCCCTTTGACACGAAATGGGCCAGCGGTACCGGTTACCTTCCCGGTGGCGTGGGATGGTACCGGAAAGCCTTCACCCTGTCGGAGGCGGACGTCCGCGGAAGGGTCAGAATCACGTTTTCCGGGGTATACAAACACGCAAAGGTGTGGATCAATTCCAATTTTCTGGGGAACCACGCCTACGGTTATACCTCATTTGGGTGGGACATAACAGCTTTTGTGCGTCCGGGCGAGAATGTGATCGCTGTCAGGGTTGAGCATAACGACGTGGCGGATTCCAGGTGGTACACGGGAAGCGGCATCGACCGGGACGTGTTCCTTGAGATATCGGACAGCGTCTGTTTCCGGCCATGGGGTGTTTTCCCCTCGACGATGGGGTGCGGCGAAAACAGCGCCCGGATTCGCGTCAAGTGGAAAACCTTCGGCGCGGAAGGGGCGCGGTTCACTTTGAAGGACGGGGAAAGGATTCTCGGTACGGCGAAGGGGGAGGGTGAAAGCGGCGAAACGATGATGGACGTTTCAAGCCCGCCTCTTTGGTCGCCGGATTCCCCTAAGATGCTGACGCTTGCGGCGGAAGCGCTCTCAGGCGGCGCGGTCAGGGATACGGTTCGTGTACCCTTCGGTATTCGCTCCTTCCTTTTCGATCCGGACCGGGGTTTCTTCCTGAACGGCTTGAATATGAAGATCAAAGGCGTCTGCGTACACCACGACGCGGGATGCCTCGGCGCGGCTGTTCCCAAAAAGGTTTGGGAAGCGAGGCTGAAGAAATTTCGCGAAGCCGGGTGCAATGCCCTGCGGACGGCCCATAACCCGCCGGACCCGGACCTTTTGGATGCCTGTGACGAACTGGGCTTTCTGGTGATGGACGAGGCTTTTGACGAATGGGAGGGCATCAAGAACAAATGGTGGCAGGGCCATAATGTTTATCCGCCGAAACATTACGGTTACGGAGAAGATTTTCCCGAATGGCATGAGAAGGACCTCAGGAGCATGGTGCTCAGGGACAGGTGCCATCCGTCGGTCGTGCTGTGGTCCATCGGAAACGAGATTGATTATCCCAACGATCCTTATGTGACGCCGCTGTTCAGGGAAGTCATGGGAAACAACGATGCCAACAAACCCCTGGCGGAGCGACTGTATGATCCCCGCAAACCGGATGCCGGGAGGCTTTCCGCTGTGGCCCGGGAGCTGACAGACATCGTTCATTCCCTGGATGACACCAGGCCTGTTACCAGCGCGCTTTCCTTCCCGGAGCTCAGCAACCTTACCGGTTTTGCGGACCAGCTGGACTTGAGCGGATACAATTACCGGGAGAAATTCTATGACGAGGATCACCGGAAATACCCCGGCAGGGTGATTCTAGGCAGTGAAAACAGCCACGATCCCGCTGCCTGGCGGGCGGTGGAGGACAGGGATTTTATCGCAGGACAGTTTCTGTGGACGGGGGTCGATTTCCTCGGCGAGTGCAAGGGGTGGCCGGTCAGAATCAGCCAGGCTGGGATGATGAACCTTGCCGGGTTTGAAAAGCCTCTGTTCTACCGCCGGAAGGCGCTGTGGACAAAGGAGCGATTTGTAAAGCTTGCCGTGGGTACGGGAAACGGATGGGAGGAGCGCTTCCTGTGGCAAGGGGAAATCGGGGAAACAAAGACAGTCAGCGTGTATACCGGCCTGCCCGGGGCGGAGCTGTTTCTGAATGGCGTCTCCCTTGGCGTCCGCGAACTGAAACGGGAGGATGGATGCCGTCTTACGTGGGAGGTGCCCTATACGCCGGGGACGTTAACCGTCCGTGCTGAAGGCCTGGAAGATTCTCTGTCCACCCCCATAGTGGCGGCGGCGGTCAATCTGCGTGCCGATACGCTGCGTCCCGGTCTGCTTGAAGCTGTCCGGGTAGAGGTTTTCCTTACAGACGCCGATGGCCGTCCCGCGAAGGATGAGATAATCTTCTGCCAGATTCTGGGCGGTATTCGGATCCTTGGCATTGAAAACGGCTGTCCGGACGACCTGACGCCTTATTCAGAGTGCTTCCGGCGAACCCTTGAGGGGCGCGCCGCGGTGTATCTTTGGGCAGGGGAGGAGAAGGGCGAAGCAGAGCTTCACATCCGGACCGCTTCCGGCAGAAAGGCCTGCTGCCGGTTTACAATCGGGGAGGAAAAAAGATAAAGCCTCAGAGCCCTGCCGGGAGACTGAGCATAAAGTAACGCGGCGCGCTGGAGGCACGATACGTGTGGGCGCGCCGCTCTTTCTTATGCCGGCATCAATAATTTTGCCTGCTTTGGCTTCCTTTCGTGGAATTGCTTCTTCCGGAAAAAACGTACGTGATGTTTCCGTGGGATTTCCTGTTTTTCCGGAACGTGATTAATCCTCCGGTTTTCCGAAAATATCATCCGACGCGCTCTCCGGATTTTGCAGAAAACGAAGCGCCGTCCTGTAATGGTCGGTTTCCCTGAAGGGCACCGCGGCGATTCCGTCCTCCCGGATCAGGTAAACCTCCGCGCCGGGAAAAGTCAGAAGCATCGGCGAGTGCGTTGAGATAATCAGCTGCGATCCGGTTTTGACAAGCCTGTCCATATTCCGCATCAGGCGGATGACGCCCCTGGGGGACAGGGCCGCTTCCGGCTCGTCCAGGATATAAAGACCATGGCCGCTGAAGCGAAATTCCACGAGCGCGAGGAAGCTTTCGCCGTGGGACTGCCGGTGAAGGGACTTTCCGCCGTAATTCAGGATGACGGGACGGCCCGGTCCCGGCTCTCTGTCCATACGGTCGATATCTGTCGCGACATTGTAAAAGCTTTCTGCTTCTGTTCACGCGCAATCAGCGCGGCGCCGATTCAAAAGGCGCATTCTCCTTATGCGGTTAACGGTATGTTCAGCCGATGACGGCCATAAGGATAAAGCCGGCAAGGGTGATCAGGGTGGATACCGACAGGACGGAGGAGAGGTACACCCGCTGGTTTTCGTCCGTGGAAAACACCGGGAGCACATAGGGAGGGGGAAGGAGGAACATCAGTATGACGGCCCGGGACCAGTCCTGCTCCGGCCAGAGGAGGCGGAAAAGGCCTGTCACCCCAAGGCCGAGGACGGCCATAATCGCAAGCCGAAGGCCGGAGGCTTTGAGGGTTTCGCGCCATGGGATGTCCCTGAGCACCAGGTCGTAGCCGATGGACAAAAGGATCAGCGCGCCGACGGGGGCTGAAACAAAGTCCGTGCAGGCGTCCAGTACGGCGGCCGCGCCGGAAGGCTCCATGGCCCTGTAAAGGCCGGTGGCGCCGAACAGCACCCCCAGGATGATGGCGGGGATGATGGGGGACAGGATCATTTCCTTCATCAGCTGTCCCGCTGAAGGGCGGTCCTTTTCCCCCATGCCGATGAGGACCTTATACAGGGTAAAGACGAACAGCACCTGTCCCAGGTCGACGCGGGCAAAATCCGCCAGACGCCCGTTCCCGTACAGGAGGGTAAACAGGGAATAGCCCAGCATGCCCGCCTCGAATCCCGTGGTCAGGAAGGGGATGAAACGGCTGTTCATTCCCAGCCGGGGCCCGAGAAGCTTTCCCAGGGCCCAGGCAAGGACGCAGACCAGAAACATGACGAGGGGCACCGCAAGGGTGGCGGGGGTGTATTCCGACGAGGCGAAGGTATGAAGCAGCACCGCCGGAAGACCGATATCCACCGCAACCTTTTTCAGGGCATCCACCCCTGCCCGGCTGATCAGGCTTTTCTTCCGGCAGAGCATCCCGACAAAAAGCATCACGACGACGGGCAGGATAATGCGAAGCACTTCAACGGTTCGGCTCATAAACAGACCTCCTCTGACCGCTCCGCAGGGCGGTTTCATCAAAATGGAACGGAACGGAAACAAAACGGTAAAAGCTGTTCCTGATTTGTTATATACGTCAGCTGTGCGCCGTGATATACTTTTAACGGGCCGCGTCAGAGATCGGCGGCAGCGGGGAGGGTGACAGCAGTCATGGCGTGCGCAGGTATGGGCCGCGGAAGAAATATATACCGCAGGATCGCCGCGCTGGCGGCGGCTGTGCTTTTGCTGTTTGCGGCGTTTCCCGCCGGGGCGGACGGTACGACGTATGAATACGCCTATGTCCGGATGCTGCCGGATTACGCCATCTATTATGTTTTCGATATGGATACGATGACGGTTAAGCAGTTCAAGAGCAACGACGCCGGCGCTCTTGCGGGGACTTTTACAGGCGATCTGGTTTCCGGCGCGGACATCCGATATCGGAAGGACTGGCACGAAAGCTTTCGTCCGGTGACGCCCGGGGACCTGTCCAGGGCGCTGATCACGGATTACAGCGGATTCACCTTCGAATATGTCCTGACGGATCCCGCCGCGGCGGAGAACCTTTTGAAGAACGGCGGGTATTACGATATCCGGCTGGAATAAACCGACGAGGTTTAACAAGCTAATAAATTAATAAATTCGAAATTCCGCCGCCCGGAAGCGATCCGGGCGGCGTAATTCACGCTTTTGCGCCTCTCCGTCATCCGTCATAGATGCCGCCTTCCAAGGCGCTGCGGGCGGCCAGGATATATCTGGCCGTGTCCAGCGGATCCACGCCGCGGCGGGGGAGAGTCTCATCCCTGTCGCATTCACGGTAACCGTGAAGGCTCGCGGACATCGACGCCCGGCCGGAGGAGAGCGAAGCGAGGGCTTTGGGATAATCCACGCTGTCGTACAGCGGGACACGGCAGCGCAAAAGCACGCCGCCGCTTTCGTTCTCGGTGGACAACACCTCGCCGCGCATGGCCGCGGTATCGCTGATGACACGGCCGAGCACGTCGGGAGGCAATGAAAAGGTGTAGTCCATCACCGGCTCAAGAAGGAGGCTGCCTCCCCGCTGAAGGCCGTCCTGTATGGCCCAGGGAGTCGCTACGATGAAATCCAGCGGGTGGGTGTGGATCAGGTGGTGGCTGCCGTCCACCAGGCGGATATCGATATCGGTTACGGGCCAGCCCCGGCGTCCCTGGCTGAGGGCAATGGGGAGCGCCTGGCGCACCTGGTTCTGGTAAGGCTCCGCGATTAAACGATGATCCACCTCGGACGAGAAGGTCACGCCGCCGGAGCGTTTTCCGGGTCTCATTTCAAATCGGAGGATGGCCCAGCAGGGCTTTGGCATGGTATAGGCGGCGAATCCCTCGGCGGGTGAACGCAGGGTCTCCATATAATTGATCCGCGGCCGGTCGAAGGAAACGTCCAGGGAAAACCGCTCCCGGAATACATCCCGGAGAATCTCCAGCTGCACGGTGCCCATGATGTTCAGACGCTGCTCCCTGAGCGCGCGGTGGTATTCCGCGTGGAGCAGAGGATCCTCGGAGGACAGAACGGCGCAGGCGGCGCGCAGATCCTCGGCTTTGTCCGGATCGTTCGGAATCGCTTTTACCGATATCAGGGGCGAACGGAAACGGCCCGGGTCCACGTGCCGCGGGAGCAGGTCCCCGTCTCCGAGCACCGTGCCGACGGACACGTTCCCAAGTCCGTAAACCACGGCGATGTCTCCGGCTGAAAGACAGCCGAGGTCGTCGCCCTTTGCGGAGCGGATCTGGGTGATTTTCTGCTGGGTTACCGATGTTTTGCCGGTCAGAGGATCCATTCTCCCGGGAAGATCCACTCCCTGGCGGTTTTCGAGCTTGCCGCCGTAGAGGCGGACCCAGACGCCGCGTCCGAGAAGCCGGTCCTGCCGGACGGAGAACACGACGCCGCAGAGCCTTCCGGCGTCCCCGGGAGGGGGAAGGCAGGAAACCATCAGGTCCAGCAGGCGTTCCACGCCGATGTTTTTAAGCCCCGATCCCTCCGTGACGGGGAAAGCCTTTCCCTCGCGGCACAGGGAATAAAACCGGGGGAAAACCTCGCCGTCATCAAGATCGCCCGCTTCCAGATATTTTTCGGTCAGTTCGTCGTCCCCGGCGCAGACCCGGTCGATGACGGCGTCCCTGTTCCCGACATGGACCGCCTCGGGGCAAAGGCGTCTGATTTCTTCGAGGACGCGGGGCGCGTCGGCGGCTTCGCGATCCGTTTTGCTGATAAAAAAGACCACCGGAATTCCCTGCTGCCTCAGGGCACGCCACAGCGTCACCGTCTGGGGACGGACGCCCTCGCAGGCGCAAACCAGGAGAACCGCGCCGTCCATGGCCCACAGACTGTGCTCCACCTCGGCGGCGAAATCCGCGTGGCCGGGGGTATCCACCAGGTTGATCATGCAGCCCTTCCGGCATATCCGTACGGCTGCCGCCCGAACGGATATGCCCCGCCGCTTTTCCACGGGCAGGGAATCGGTATGGGCGGTGCCGCTGTCCACGCTGCCGGCTTCCCGGATGGCGCCGGTGAGAGAGAGCAGCTGTTCCGTCAGGGTGGTCTTGCCTGCGTCCACATCCGCGAAGATGCCGATGTTGCGTATGTTCATGGGTTCCTCCCGTTCGCCGCGCCGCCAAAGGATACGCGGCGAAGATAATACCAATATACAGGAAAAAACGCGGGTTGACAATGCGATATTTATATCCTTATCCTGACGGACCGTTATTCTCCGCCGCCGCGCGTTTCGTCCCGGGTTTCCTCGGCTAAAGGATTATGGAAAAAACGAAAAAAGATGGGCATAACGCGGTCGATTGTGGTATAATTATTCACAGAATAAACCGCCTGCCCTTCCGGACCGATCAGCCTGAGAGGTGAAAAGCTTTGGCGCAGATGACATTCAGCGATATCGAATACGGCAAACGCAAATTTCCCACCCGGCGGGACCTGTTCCTTAAAAAAATGGACGAGGTGATTCCCTGGGAGGAATGGATGGCGCTGATCCGCCCCATGTACGCGCGAAAAAACCGCGGCAGGCCGGCCACGGAGCCGGAACTGATGCTCCGCCTGATCCTTCTGCAGGACTGGTACGGCCTTTCCGGGGCGGGCTGCGAGGAGGCGGTGATGGACAGCTACGCCATGCGTACCTTTGCGGGCGTGGACTTTTATTCGGGCGGCGTGCCCGACGCCACCACGCTTTACCGTTTCCGCCGCATGCTCGTTAAAAACGGACTGCGCGAAACGCTGGACAGGGACCTGAACGAACGGATGGCCAGGGAAGGGCTTCGCCTCAGGCACGGAAAAAGCGAGGAAGCGCTCCTCGTGCGTCGGCGCGCCGTCAAACAGTGAGTCTTCCGGGCTCGGACTCCGCCGCGTTTTCGGGGCGAAGGAACCGTCCGGACCCGCGGAAAGGCGGGCGGGGATATTAAATAATTGTAAGAAAAGATTAAGAAAACAGCTATGTGAAGCGCTCCCGTGAAAGGTTATAATGACTGTATGTAAGAATGATGACTCCGGGAGGGGGCTTTTGGCATGAAAAGACGCTTTGCTTTCCTGCTTGTCTGTCTCCTGCTTGTAACGGCCGCTGTGCCGGCCGCCGCGGCGGGATACGCTCCGTGCACCGCGTTCACGGGTTATATCAACGGGTACAGGATCAATGTGCGCACGGGTCCGGGCACTTCCAACGCCGTGTGCGGCATTGCCATGTGCGGCGATACGTTTTATGTAACCAATCAGGCGTACTGCACCGGAGGCAGGCTTTGGTATTACGGAACGATCGGTACGCTGTGCGGATGGATTTACAGCGGCTATGTCTGCGGCGCGCCGGTCCCGGTAATGGCTGCCGTTACGACGTGCCCGGTTACCTGCAATGTGGCGTATATCCTTCTGGACGCGACGAATTTCCGTTCGGGCCCCGGCACTTCCTACACATCCATCATGCAATTGAATCGCGGAACCGCGCTGCAGATTTCCGGGGCGGTCCGGGATGCTTTCGGTTCGGTATGGTATCAGGCTCAGGTTTCCGGCCTGACCGGCTGGGTCCGCAGCGATCTGGTGTCCTCCTCGGCCGTAGGGGTCGTGGGCGTCGTTCCCGGAACATATCCCGCGGGCTGGAGCGGAATCCCCGCTTCCGGATACAACGGCTGGACAAATACCTGCGCGGTCAATGTGCGCCTGGCCCCCAACGGCACCAAGATCGCCCAGTTGAGCCGCGGCACCCCGGTCATGGTGACCGGCGTCGTGTGCTCCTGCGGCGTATACTGGTACAGGATCTGCTATTACGGGACCACTGCGTATATCCGCGCTGACCTGGTCAATACCACCTATCCCGGGTTCGGGACATGCGGTTATCCTTCCGCGGGAGCGGTCGTCGGCGGCGTGGGAGCTGCGGCGCCCGGCGCGTACGGCGTTTACGGCGTGGTCGGCACCTACGGTGTCGGCGGCGCGGCTGTCGTGCCTGATACCGCCGGCGCTTATGCCGCGCCGGACGCCGGAAACTACGGCGCCGCGGCGGTCCCGGACACCGGAAGCTACGGTGCCGCGCCGGATACCGGAAGCTATGGTGCCGCGATTGTGCCCGACGCGTCCGCGTCCGGCGCGGTTCAGGGGGTCAGCGAAGCGCCCGCGGCAGCCGCCGGTACGGGGCATCCCAGGCTTTCCTTCACTACGTTTTCCTTCACTCCCGGCCAGACGCTTCCTGTCTATGCCGCGCCTAACGCTTCCGCGCCCCGCTCTGACGGCGGCACGGCGCTTATGACCGTCAGCGGACAGGTGTGGGTTGCGGGGTACGACGGGCAGTGGCTCCTGGTCATGTACCAGAACGACAGCCGGATGACCCGGGTGGGTTATGTCAACGCCTTCCAGCTGCAGGGCACGCTTCCGGATATTCCTTCCCTGTCACTGAACGGGACGCCCGCCGTGATAATCTCCCGGTCCGCCCTGACCTCCGATCCGATGGAGGGAACGGACACCCTGATGATGCTTGATTCCGGCAGCAGCGTAACCTGGCTTGCCGATCTGGACATGAACAGCGCGTGGGCCTATGTGGAGGTATATGCCAACGGGACCGCGGTGAGAGGGTTTGTCCCCAGAACGGCGCTGAGGTAAAAAACAGGCGGCATATCCGCTGCGCCGCCTGTACGAAAGAAAGGTCCTTTTTGTATGGTAATCAACAATCCGCCCTCCGAATATCAGGGCATTCCCCCGGAGAACGTGTTTTTCGTTTCCAGCGACAGCCGGATCCAGCTGGGATACGGTTATGTGATTCCTTTTTTCCAGCAGGAGCTTTACCCTTCGGAACCGCTGCACATCTACATGCAGATGGAAACCCAGCTGTCGGCCCGGGCGATGCTCTTTGGGGCGCTCCTTGCAAGGGCGGGGCAGATCCGAAATGAAAAAGGGGTGCCCGCCCGGTTTTATACTCAGGTGGACCCGAAGGATACCGAGTATCTGAAATTCTGCGACCGGATGGGCATGAAGCAGGACGACAGCGAGGACCTGTACAGTTTTTACCTGCCTTACGGACAGGCGCAGGCGCCGATGGGGTACGATTATTACCAGGTGCCGCTGATTACGCCCCAGGATGAAATGAAGTTCCTGGAAAGGCTGAACAGATACCGCATCCAGGCGGTGACCCATGACCATCTGACGCTGTGGCGGCAGCAGGAGCATTTCCTGGCCCTGGCCTTTTACCGGCAGGGCAACCCCGTGGAGCCGGCCTGCGAAGCGGTCTTCACCGGCGTGGGGCAGACGGCGACGCTTTTGAATATCTACACGGTTCCGGAGTTCCGCCGGCAGCGGCTGGCGTCCCAGCTGATTGAGGCGGCCTGCGTCCATCTGCGCGATCAGGGGGTGGCAATTATGTACACCCATATCTTCAGGCGCAACACCCCTCAGATGGCGCTGATGCAGCACTTAAAGGGCCAGTTCATCCGCACGGTGAACTGCCTGCCGGGCATCAATATGATTAAATAACCGCGAATACCCTAAAAAAGCGAACGCCCCGGCAAACGCCGGGGCGTGTTTTTTACGCTTATTTATCGGAATTATAGCCCAGGTCCTTCAGATCGGCGAGGTTGTTGCGCCAGTCCGGCCGCACCTTGACCCACAGCTGCAGGTTGACCTGCGTTCCCAGGAGGCTTTCAATGTCCTGTCTGGCCTGGGTGCCGATCAGCCGGATCATGCTTCCGCCCTTGCCGATGATGATCCATTTGTGGGAATCCTTTTCACAGAAGATATTGGCGTAGATGGTGACCAGGCGGTCGCTTTCCTGGAAACGGATGATCTCCACGCCGATGCCGTGGGGTACTTCGTCCCGAAGGTTTCGCAGAGCCTTTTCGCGGATAATCTCGCCCGCAATCTGACGCTCGGTCTGGCTGGTGATGCTGTCGTCCGGGTAATACCTGGGGCCCTCGGGAAGGTGGGCGAGAAGGTCCTCGCGCAGAGCGTCCATGCCTTCGCCGTCCCTGGCGGAAATGGGATAAATCTCGTCATAGCCTTCGTTTTTGAAGCTTTCGATAACGGATAGGAGCGCTTGCTTTTCCACCAGGTCGATTTTGTTGAGAAGGAGGAGCTTGCGGCACTTTTTCTGACCAAGCTCATGGATCAGCTGACGGTCCTTCGGGCCGATGGCGGTTACGTCCGCCAGAACCAAAAGGGCGTCGATGCCCTGCATCGCGTCCTGCCATGCCTGCATCATATAGCTTCCGAGCTTTGTCCGGGGAGTGTGGTACCCGGGGGTGTCAACGAATACCAGCTGGCTGTCCGGACCGTTCAGGATGCCGACGATGGAATTCCTGGTGGTCTGGGGCCGGTCCGATACGATGGCGATTTTTTCGCCGATCAGGGCGTTGAGAAGGGTGGATTTGCCCACGTTGGGGCGTCCGGCAATTACGGCGAAGCCGGAGCGGAAGGGACGTTCGTTTTCCATGATGATTTCCTTTACTGTGATTATTTGTCGAGGGACTCGGGACCAAAACCATGGGGAAGCAGATCCGAGAGCGGCATCGCGTCGCTCCCGCCGTCCCAGGTGACCATTACCCGCATTCCTGGGCTGAATTCGTTCATGACCTGGCGGCAGATCCCACAGGGCCAGGGCGCGGAGGGGCCGGCGGCGATGGCGATGGATTCGAAGTCGCGGCGGCCTTCGCTGACCGCCTTGAAGATGGCTGTTCTTTCGGCGCAGTTGGTGGCGCCGAAGGAGGCGTTTTCGATGTTGCAGCCCGTATAAAGGGTGCCGTCGGTACATTTGAGACACGCTCCCACCGGGTAGTGGGAATAAGGCACATAAGCCATTTTCATCGCTTCCCGGGCCAGGGAAAGCATTTTTTCTTCCTCGTTTGCGGGCAGGAAGCGGGCGATGGATTTCTCCTCCATTTGACGCATACGGCGCCGGTCCTCCTTTTCCATATGGTCGTATCCCATCAGGTGAAACATGGCGTGGGTCATCAGGTAAGCGGTTTCGCGGGCGGCAGAATGCCCGTACTCTTCGGCCTGGGAAAGGACCCGTGGCCATGAAATGACGATGTCGCCGAGGAAAACGGTCCCGGTGTCGACGTCATATTCCATGTCGAGCCATTCCGGATGGGACGCGGCGGTATGGTCCGGCGCGAAGGGAAGGGACGGGAAGGAAAGCACGTCCGTGGCTTGATCCAGGCCTCTGTGGGAATGATTGATCCTGCGGATGCCGTCGTCATCCGTGACAAGAACATGGCAGGACACGTCGATTTTGATCCCTTCTTCGGCGAGGGCCGCGTCGGCCGCGGCACGGAGAAGCGCCAGGGCTTCGGCGGGGGCGGGAAAAACGGTTTCAATCTCTACATGCGCGCCCATCAGTTCACGCCTCCTTCGCCGCCCTCGTCCGGCTTCCGATCGGGCACGGAATCCTCGGGCATCGGGTTGTCAGCCGACGAAATGATATAAGGCGCGGGCACCGCCAAATCCTCCGGATCGATCACCGGAAGGGGCTGGGTGGATTCCAGCCTGACCACCGGCACGGGCTTCACCGACGGCGGGGTGACAATCATCGAGGCTGCATCCTTTTCCTTTTCGGGCGTTTTCGGAGCGGGAGCCTTCTGAGTCTGAGGCACGGGCGCGGCGGGGACGGGAACTTTCTGCGCGGGCGCGTCGGAGGCCTTTGGCGGATGCGCGGCGTCAGGGTTCTTCTGCGCGGATTCCGCGGCAGCCTGATCACCCGAAACAGAAGAAAGAATGCGTATGTCATGGCTTTCCATGTGGGGGTACTCGATCCTTTCATGGAAGACGCCCACAAGGACGTTGGTGCAAGAGGCGCAGATTTTGTCTATATCCTTCAGGGTCAGGTCGCTGTCCGAAAGCTGACCGTCCTCCAGCTTGCCCCGGACCAGCTTTACGATAAAGGATTCGATGGCGGAGGCGGAGGGATTCTTCATGGTGCGAACCGCGGCCTCAATGGTATCGCACAGCATGATAATCGCGCTTTCGCGGGTGGTCGGGGGATGGCCCGCGTAGCGGAAAGCGTTGATATCAACGGGATTTCCGTTGGCCTGCTGCAGGGCCTTGTGATAGAAATACATGACCGGCGTATCGCCGTGATGCTCGGAGATGATCCTGACGATGTCTTCGGGCAGCCTGTCCTCCCGGGCCATGGCCACGCCGTCCCGTACATGGGCGGTGACGATGGCCGCGGAGGTGCCGGGATCCGTCTGATCGTGGGGATTGATGCCGTTGGACTGGTTCTCCTTGAAAAAGAGGGGGCGCTTCAGCTTGCCGATGTCGTGATAATAGCCTCCCACCCGGGCAAGAAGAGGATTGGCCCCGATGGCCTCCGCCGCCGCCTCGGCGAGGTTCGCGACGATGATGGAATGGTGATAGGTGCCCGGAGCTTCCATCAAAAGGCGTTTGAGCAGCGGACGGTTGGGGTTGCTGAGTTCCAGCAGCTTATAGCTGGTGGGCAGGTTGAAAATCAGCTCCAGGAGGGGCTGGAAGCCAAGGAACAGGAAGGTGGCCATCAGCGTTCCAGCCGAATGCAGAAGCGCGTCGGTCAGGGTGTTGGTCAGGTCCGCCCGGGTCATCAGGCTGAGGGAGATAAAGATCGCAAAGTCCGAGGCCGCGGCGCTGAGACCTGCGAGGATGGCGATCAGGCGGGAGGATTTGTTGCTTGCCAGAAGGAGGACCACAAGAGACCCGGACACCAGGGTGGTCATGATGATCAGGACCGACTGCTCGGTGTATGCCTGGCTGCTTCCGGCGGCCAGACCGGCCACAAGAATCCCGATGGCCGCGTTGCATACAAGCCCGGCCCTGGCGGTGACCAGGATGGCCGCAAGCATTCCGCACAGCAGAACCGGCATCAGGTTGACCGAGATCAGCCTCATCACGATGGCCAGAGCGAAGGTGAGGCAGAAGATGATGGAGATCAGAAGAAGCTTGATGGGACTTCGGAAGGAATTTTTGTCCAGCCTGGCAAGAATGCAGTACATCAGGGTGATCACCATGACGGACAGCACCGCGCCGCCGAGGTAGGGATTGATATCCGCGTCTTTGTTGGTCAAAAGCCCCAGCTCTTCCAGCATGCGAATCTGATTCAGGGCGACGCGGCCTTCTCCCTTGACAACGATGTTCTGGCCCTGTTTGTAAACGATGGGGTCGATGTGGTCGCTGGCTTCCTGGCGCATCTGGGCGTATCTTTCCTCGTCCACCACTTGGTTGGCCTTGATGCAGTGCCGCAGGATGGGCTTGACCACGTTTTGCAGCAGATTCTGTCCTCCGGGCATCTGGGTCACGGTAAAGCCGATGATATTGACGATGGAGTCCACCGTTTTGTCCTCGTTCCCGGGGTAGACAGGGGCTCTCATGGCGTTTTCAAGGGCTTGGTAGATGATGCCGTAAAGACGGTTCATATCCTCCGGGGTAATCCGGAGCAGGGTTGTCAGCTGGTAATCGGCCAGGTTGAGGCGCGTCAGGATGCTTCGCGCCCAGGCAAGCTCGTCCTTTGTGAATACGCGGGTGAGGGTTACGTTTTCCAGGGTGGTGCTGTATTCGCTGACGACTCTCAGCTGGGCAAATACCAGGTCGTATTCGGCCATGACCGATTCGACCACCCCGGGCTGATTGATATAAGGGGGAGCCACCGCGTTCGCGGCCTCCGTCCGCAGCCTTTCGGTGGTCACCGTATCCACCACGTCCTTGGTCGCCTGAATGGTGACGGGAGGAACCATGCCCACGCTCAGGCTGTACCTGGCAGGAATGATGGCCACAAGAAACAGCACCGTGATTACCGCGCAGGTTGCCGCGCAGATCAGGCACCTGAGCCGCAGGTCATGGAGCTCGGCTTTTGTTTTCTTTTTTTTCTTTGAGGCGGAGGCGTCTTTTTTCATGATCACACCTGCTTTGCGTCGGTTTCACCTTTTTCCCGTTCGGCGTAAGCTTCCACGATGCGCTGAACAAGCTCGTGACGCACCACGTCCCGGCCGGTCAGGCGGCAGACGCCGATGCCGGGGATGCCTTCCAGAATCTGCACGGCCTCGGTCAGTCCCGAAGAGCGGCCCCTGGGAAGGTCGATCTGCGTCGGATCCCCGGTAACGATGCAGCGTGAGCCCTCGCCCAGGCGGGTGAGGAACATCTTCATCTGTTCCGGGGTGGTGTTCTGCGCTTCGTCCAGGATGATAAAAGCGTTGGCCAGGGTCCGGCCGCGCATAAAGGCAAGAGGCGCGACCTCAAGGACGCCGCGTTCGGTCAGCCGCTGGGAGGCGTCGGGGCCCATCATGTCAAAAAGGGCGTCGTACAGGGGCCTCAGGTAGGGGTCCACCTTCTGGACCATGTCGCCGGGAAGATAACCCAGTTTTTCCCCGGCTTCCACGGCGGGGCGGGTCAGGATAATCCGTTCAGCCTCGCGGTTTTTGAGGGCGCCGGCGGCCATGGCGACCGCCAGGTAGGTCTTGCCCGTTCCGGCGGGGCCGACGGCCAGGGTCAGCTGATTTTTGCGGATTGAGCGGATATACTCCATCTGGCCCAGGGTGCGGCACTTTACCGGGCGGCCCCGGTAGTTCAGGACGATGACGTCCTCGAAAAGCTCAAGGGCCTTGTCCTCGGCTCCCTCCCTTGCAAGGGAGATGATATAGCGTACCCTGGGAGGGTCCAGCGCTTCCCCCCGGCGCTGGAGGTCCATCATGCAGCGGATGCATTTTTCGCAAAGCGCGCGGTCTTCGTCGCTCCCCTGAATCCGGATTTCGTCCCCGAGGATAATGACGGAAACGTTCAGTTCCTGTTCGATGACGGCCAGGTTCCGGTCGTTGATGCCGATGAGCCCGGTCAGGTCGCGGGTGTTTTCCTGTTTAAGAAGCAATATTCCATCTCCGTTCAGTAAGACTGTTCCGCCCCGGAGGACGGGGCGGCGGGAGCGTCCAGGGGGACCTCCTCCCAAAGGGTCTTTCCCGTTCCCAGGACAAAGACCCGGTCGAAGCCGGCGCCGGAAAGGATGTCCGGCACCTGATCAAAAGCGTAATCCAGAAAACGTGCGTCATGACAGTCCGACGACACGGTGACGCCGCCGCCCATGCCGCGCCACATCCGAAGGACGGCGGCGGAAGGGTAGGGCTCGCTGACGACGTTACGGGCCATTCCTCCGGTATTGACCTCCAGGAGGGACCCGGCTTCCCGTATCGCCTTCAGGGCCTCAAAGACCGCTTCCATGTAGGCGGGATCGTTTTCGTCAAACAGGCCGAGGGCGGCGTTGTTTTTTTTGATCAGGTCAAAATGCCCGATGACCGGGGGACGCCAGGCCCTGGCATAGGCCGCGAGAAGACTGTAATAGGCCCTGACGGCCCGAAGGCCGCTGCCGCCGTAAAAGCCGCGCACCGCTTCCGCCAGGCATTCCGGGGATCCGTCCACCGCCGGCATTTCCGCGCCGCAGGGGAGATAGTGTACCGAGGCGATGAAATAATCATAGGGGTAAACATCCGCGCAGGAAAACAGGTCCCGCTCAATGCCGCACCGGATGGTGATCCGGGAACGGTATTTGTCGGCGAGGGCGCGGATCTCCCTGATGTAATCCCCTTCCCTGTCCGGCCTGACGGCGTAGGGCAGGTCAAAATGCTGCGGAGCGTGGGATGTGAAGCCCAGGGAACGAAAGCCCTTTCCAAGGGCCGCGAGCACGGTGTCTTCGGCCGGAGTTTTGCCGTCGCAGTGGGTGGTGTGCGTGTGACAGTTGGAAAGGATCCTCATGGGCGATCTCCCGGAAAAAGGATTAGGATAAAACCCCATGCTTATTCTATCATGTTTCATGCGCAAAAACAACATGCGCTTCGGACTCTTTCGACGGGCGGTTTGCGCGCGGTTGCTTTTTCCGGCCGCTCATATATAATGTACGGGTACTGACTGATTAAAAGGGTGCGGGACGCCATGAAGACCTTTTTTGACAACCTGGGCGAGATCCTCCTGACGGCGCTGGCGCTGACGGCGCTGAGGATTGCGGCGCTTTATCCGGCGCTGGCGGCCCTTCTCGGCGGCCGGACCGGTTTTTCGGTTGCGGTCCGGGCAGCCGCGGGCCTGCTGTTCTATCTTTTTGCGGTTATCCCGGCGAGAAATTTCGGTTATATGCGCCTCAGATCATTTTCGTCCGCATCCTCCGCGGGTAAAGCCGGATACGGGCGGCTGCTTTCATCCGGAGCAGCCCGTTTGGGGCGGGGGCTGCCGTGGTGCGTCCCGGCGTTCTTCCTGATGGGGCTTTGGTATTACGGATTCAGTGTCATGGACCTCATAAACTGGAGTAGGAAGGTCCTCAAGCCCCTGGGGGCAATTTTCGGCGGATCAAGTCCCGAGGGAACGGCCGCGCTGCTCGGTATGATCCTCATTTCGGCATTGATCGCCGCGGCCGCCTGGTGGCTGGATATGGAATCGGATTTCAGGGACATGAGCCTGAAAGATACCCGGAAGGAGCGTAAAAGCCGCAGGGAGGCCAGGAATCGGTTTTTCAGCCGGCGGCTCGGGAGCGCGGGAATCAATATCCTTCTGACCCTTCCGTCCCTTTGCCTGTGGGCTTTTGTCCTGTGGCAGGCATTCCTGAAGGATATTCATTTTCAATACGGCGCGATGAACGCCGCCACGGAACTGGCGCGGGTTTTAAAGAATTTAAGAAATAAAGGGATTCCGGGGACCGTGCTGCTGAGGATGGGACTGGTTCTGTTGACGGTCCATGTGCCCCTGGCGGCCCTGAGGAAAACCAGGAACGCAGACCTGATCACCGGAATTCTGGAGGGAGAGGATCGCTCTGAGGCTTGACAGGCTCCTTTCGCATATGGGGTACGGCAGCCGGCGGGAGGCGCAGGCGCTGATCCGGGCGGGCAGGGTGACATTGGACGGCGCGGTCATCCGGGACAGCGGCGCCGAAACGGAAGGCCGGCAGGCGGCTGTTGACGGCAAACCCGTCAGTCTTCCGGGGCACACCTGTATCATGCTCCATAAGCCCGCGGGGCTCCTGACCGCCGCCCGGGACAGGGAGGCGCCGACGGTAATGGACCTGCTGCCGCCGCTTTGCGTAAAAAACGGATGCATGCCGGTGGGACGGCTGGATAAGGACACCACCGGGCTCCTGCTCCTGACCGATGACGGGGTGCTTGGGCACCGGTTGATTTCCCCGAAACGGCATGTGGACAAGGTATACCGGGCGGAGCTGGACACGCCCCTTCCGCCCGACGCGGCCGACAGGTTCCGGGAAGGCATTCGGCTGAAGGACTTCACGGCGCTGCCCGCCGAACTGGAGGTCCTTTCCCCGGGGGAGGCGAGGGTGACCGTATGGGAAGGAAAATACCACCAGGTCAAGCGGATGTTCGCCGCCCTGGGATGCCGGGTTGTGCGTCTGCACAGGGAAAGCTTCGGTCCTCTGCGCCTGGATCCGCACCTCGCGGAAGGGGAATACAGAACCCTGACGGAAGAGGAGATACGCCTGATCCGTCAGGCGGCGGGAATGGAGGATAAGCTTTGAACGATATGTATTTTGCTCAGACTCCCGGAAGCGCCAGCCGTCCGGAAAGGTTCGAAACGGTCGTTGAAGGCGTGTCCATGGCCTTCTGGACCGACGCGGGCGTCTTTTCCAAAGGGGAGATTGACAAGGGCAGCCGGACGCTTCTGAAAGCGCTCCCGAAGGACCTGCGGGGCCGTGTGCTGGACCTTGGCTGCGGCTGGGGGCTGATCGGGACGGTGATCGGCAAAACCCGCGGGGACGCAAGGGTGGTGCTGTGCGACGTCAACGAAAGGGCGGTGGAACTGAGCCGGCGGAACCTGAAGGAGAACGGTGTGGACGGGGAGGTGTTCCTGTCCGACGGTTTTACGTCCCTGGAGGGGACCTTTGACACGGTGGTAACCAATCCGCCGATCCGCGCAGGGAAAAGCGTCATCTATCGTTTGTTTAAGGAAGCCGCGGACAGGCTTTCGCCGGACGGCCGGCTGTATCTTGTAATCCGGAAGCAGCAGGGCGCCGAATCGGCCCTGAAATATCTGAACACGGTTTTTTCGGAAGCGAAAGCCGTAGAAAAAAGCGGCGGCTTCTGGGTGATTGCCTGCGCGGGAAAGCGCGGCGGGGACCGAACGAAAGGACAGGTGGAAAATGAACGGAGAACTTGAGAAACAGTTATCCCTGATCCGTGAGGAAGCGGTAATAACGCTACAGAAATGGATCCGACAGCCCAGCGTTCCCACGGAGCCGGCTTCCGGCGCCCCCTTCGGGAAGGATATCCGCGCCATGCTGGACATGGCGGAAAAGGATATGAAGAGCCTGGGCTTTGAAACCTTCGTCGACGACGGATATGCCATGCACGCGGACTGCGGCGACGGAAAAGCCGAGGAAGCCCTTGGCATCCTCGGGCATCTGGACGTGGTGCCGGTGGGCGAGGGGTGGACCATGGAACCGTTCTGCGGGGATATTCACGACGGAAAGATCTGGGGCCGCGGCTCCAGCGACGACAAGGGCCCGATGGTCGCGGCGGCGTATGCGCTGGCGGCGGTGAAACGCGCAGGCATCCCGCTGAAGAGGAAAGTGCGCCTGGTTTTCGGGTGCGACGAGGAGACCGGTACCGTCAGCCTGAGTCATTATAAAAAGAACGCGGTGATGCCCCGCTCCGGTTTCAGTCCCGACGCCGATTATCCCGTGATCAACCTGGAGAAGGGCGGCTGCCACGTGGCGCTGGAAGGCGCGCTGTCAAAGGATGGGGTGCGGCTGAAGCGCTTCAACGTCGGCCACGCGGTGAACGTGATCCCGGGCGAAGCCGAAGCGGTGGTCCTGGGGGACGAAGCACTGGCGGCCCGCGCGGAGGAATGCGGACGGGAACTGGGCTTTGAGACCGCCGCCGTTTGCGAAGGCGGAGAGGTCACCATCCGGACGATCGGTGTCCAGGGCCATGCGGCCATGGGCGAAAACTGCAAAAACGCCATCGGACAGATGCTCCTGATCCTGAAGGGGATCGGCGTGGGCGGCGCGATCGGACAGCTGGCGGACCTGGTGGGCATGGACTATCACGGCGAGAAGCTGGGCATCGCCGTGGAGGATAAGCTCAGCGGTAAGCTGACCTGCGCCATGGATATTATCCAGGCAGGGGAGGAAAGCGGCTCCGCCCGGGTGATCCTTGATATCCGCTATCCCCTGCTGATGAATGTGGACAGCATGATGAAGGCCCTGACCATGACGCTGAACGGACGGCTTGAGGCGACGCTGCTTTCCTCCCGTACCCCGCATTTCGTCAGCGCGGAATCCACCCTGGTCAGGGAGCTGCTGGCGGCGTATGAGGAAATTACCGGCGAAAAGGGCGAGGCCATGGCCATCGGCGGCGGCACCTATGCCCGGGAAATGGACGAGGGCGTGGCTTTCGGCGCGCTGTTCCCCGGGGACACCGAGATGGCCCATCAGCCCGACGAATTCATGGATCTGGAACGGTTTTACCAGAACCTGAGGATCTTTGCGTGCGCCATCGTCCGGCTTGCCGGCGCCTGACTCGAAATGATTTGATAAACAGCGCCACGGGAGAGTGGGGCTTCTCTCCCCGGCGCTTTTACGGACAGGAGGATTACAGTGACGAAACTTGAACCGATCAGGATGCACCCGGCTTACAGGCATGGGAAAGATACGCCCTGGGGAGGGGACCGGCTGAAAAAAGTATTCGGAAAAGACATTCCCGACGACAGGACGGGAGAAAGCCTGGAGCTCAGCATGATCCCGGGACTCAATTCCCGGGACGATGCGGGCAGGCCCCTCGGGGACATTATCGCGGAATACGGCGACCGGGTGACGGGCACCGAGGTCAGGGGCGATTTTCCTCTGCTCCTCAAGCTGTTGGACGCCCGGGACAGGCTTTCCGTACAGGTCCATCCCGACGACGAATACGCGAAACGGGTCGAAAACAAGCTGGGGAAGACCGAGGCGTGGGTTATTCTGGACTGCGACGAAGGAGCGGAGCTGGTTTACGGCGTGCTGCCCGGGACCACCAGGGAACAGCTGAAAGCCGCTTCCCTCCGGGGGAAGGAAGTTGAAAAGCTGCTGGGCAGGGTCCGCGTCCGTCCCGGGGAGGTCTATTACATCCCTTCGGGAACGGTTCACGCCATCGGCGCGGGGATCCTGATCTATGAGATTCAGCAGTCCAGCGACGTGACCTACCGTTTTTATGACTGGGACAGAACGGACGCCAACGGGAAAAAGCGCGAACTGCACATCGAAAAGGCCATCGACGTGACGGACCTTGATATCCGGCAGGAAAGCGCGGCTGCGAAGGATCTGGGGAACGGACGGGAACTGCTGCTGAGGGAAAAGTATTTTTCGCTGGAAAGATGGACGAACACCACCCTCCGCCTGGCTTCCGACCGCCGCGTTTTCCGTATCCTGACGGCGCTGGAGGATACCT
Organism: uncultured Eubacteriales bacterium; assembly: GCA_902789365.1. Taxonomy (GTDB): domain Bacteria; phylum Bacillota; class Clostridia; order Christensenellales; family Aristaeellaceae; genus RUG756. The sequence goes on along the minus strand of CADANQ010000016.1, from coordinate 2,342 downwards.
GCCTCCGCTGGGACGGGGGAGAGCTTCGCCTGAAGGGCGGCATGACAGCCCTGCTTCCCGCGGACGGGTATGATCTTGAGATTACCACAGGGAAACTGCTCCTTTCCTTCCCGACGGTCTGAAAAGGGGACTGCGATGAAGCACAGCATTCTGGAACGCCTGACGGAATCCGTCGGAGGCTGTTCCTTCCGCGCTGACGAGCCCATGTCGGCCCATACCACCTTCCGCATCGGCGGCGCAGCCGCCCTGTTCTGCCTGCCTGAAACCCCGGAGGCGCTTATCGCCCTCCTGTCCGCGTGCCGGAGGGAGGGCGTAAAGCATATGATCGTCGGGAAAGGAAGCAATCTTCTGTTTTCTGACAGGGGCTTTGACGGCGCGGTCATATCCACCTGCGCCATGGACCGTGTTGTTCCGGAGGGAACGCGTGTGCGCGCCGAGTGCGGCGCGCTGCTTTCCCGGGTGTCTGTTATTGCGGCGGAAGCGAACCTTGCCGGTCTTGAATTCGCCCACGGGATTCCGGGAACAGTCGGCGGCGCGGTCTTCATGAACGCCGGAGCCTACGACGGAGAAATGTCTCAGGTGGCGGAAAGCGCGCGCATCCTTTTCGGGGACAGGATCGAAGAGGTGCCCGCTGAAAAACTGCGCTTCGGCTACCGGTATTCCGCCCTCCAGGAAAACGGCGGAATCGTCCTTTCCGTGATTTTCAGCCTGGTTCCGGGGAAAAAAGAGGAAAGCTTCCGGCTGATCCGCGATCTGGACGCCCGGAGGAGGGAAAAGCAGCCGCTGGACCGGGGCAGCGCGGGATCGTTTTTCAAGCGTCCGAAGGATGGTTTTGCCGGAGCGCTGATCGAGCAGGCCGGTCTGAAGGGCGTCAGTGTCGGCGGCGCCCAGGTCAGCCCCAAGCACGCGGGGTTTATCGTCAACAACGGGAACGCGACCTGCGAGGACGTACTGAAGCTGAAAGACCTGGTGATACGCGCGGTACGGGAAAAGAGCGGCGTCGAACTGGAAACGGAAGTCCGCCTTGCGGGGGATATGTAAATGAGTTTTTCCGCGGAAGCCAAGCGGGAACTGATCCGCCTGAAGCCCGAAAAAAACTGCTGCATGCTCAGTGAAATGAGCGCGCTCGTGCAGGGCTGCGGCACGCTGTCCTTCCGGGGACGAGGCAGGTTTTCGGTGGCGTTCCGCACCGAAAACACCTCCCTCGCCAAACGGATCTTTTTGCTGCTTAAGCTGCGCTTCGACATCATCTCAACCCCCGAATACGCATATGTCGGCCGGTTCGGGGGAAGACGGATTTGCACGCTGCGCCTCGGAGAAGCGGATTCCCGCCGTCTTCTTACGGCGCTGAGGATGCTGCGGCAGAACGGCGATATCGAGGATTTCCACGGCGTACCCAGAAGCATCTTTTCAAAAAAGTGCTGCAGAAGCGCCTACCTGAGAGGCGCGTTCCTCAGCGCGGGAAATATGCTTTCACCGGAAAAGGGCTATCTGATCAGCTTTTTCGCGTCGGGAAGCGATAAAGCGCGTATCATATCGTCGCTGCTCGGGAAGGCGGACATCGCTTTCCATACCCGTGAAAAAGGTGCCGGATACACGATTTCGGTCACCCGGGGGGATGACGAAGCGGCGCTCCTGGCCCTGATGGGGGCCCACAGCGCCATGATGGACCTGGAAAACATCCGGATCACCCGGGAATCCCGGGGAAAGGCCAACCGGGCCAGCAACTGCGACGAGGGCAACCTGAAAAAACAGCTGGCCTTCGCGGGAGAACTGGCGGACCGGATCGAAACCTTCCTTGAGGCCCATCCGGACGGGGGAGGCCTTACGAAAAGGCTCCTTGAAACGGCGCGTCTCAGGACCGCGTATCCTGAAGCGTCCCTGGAGGAGCTGGCAAAGGTTCACGAAGGGGGCATATCCAAAAGCGGGCTGTACCACCGTCTGAAGGACATCGAAAAGCACCTGGACGATATGGAAAACGAATAACAAACCGGGACGGATCAATTTAACCCGCCCCGGTTTTTTTGAACATGAAAAAGGGACCGCCGAAGCGGTCCCCTGAAAGTGCTGATTATTCGCAATAAGCCGATCAGGACTCGACCATGCGGGTAACGGCGCCGGCGCCAACGGTGTGGCCGCCTTCGCGGATAGCGAAACGCAGACCGGCTTCGATGGCGATGGGGGTGATCAGCTGGACTTCCATCTCGACGTTGTCGCCGGGCATGACCATCTCAACGCCATCAGGCAGTTTGATGCTGCCGGTCACGTCGGTGGTGCGGAAGTAGAACTGAGGACGATAGCCGTTGAAGAACGGGGTGTGACGGCCGCCTTCTTCCTTCTTC
>CADANQ010000015.1 GCA_902789365.1 uncultured Eubacteriales bacterium | reverse complement strand
TTCGGGCCTGAATTTTGAGAAGCAGCCCATGAACCTGTCAGCCGTTTCATCGCTCATCTCAAAGAATGACTTGAGCTTTTCCCGGGTCTTTGCCTGCTTATTTTCGCTGCCGGTGAAACCGGTCAGCAGCGGCACCACAAGCTTCGACTGCAGCCACGCGCTGAGCTTTCCGCTCTGGTCGAGGTCGGGGCTGCCGAAGATGCCGTGATCGATATGCACCCTCCGCCGCATGATCAGCTGCCCCACAAAGGTGCAGCCCAGGGAGGAGCCGAGCGCCCCGTCCAGCTTCCCGCCGAAGCGTTCCTGAATAAAGCGCTCGATTTTCTCCGTTACGGTAATCATATCCGGGAAGACTGCGTCGCTTCCGTCAAAGCCGTCGTAGTTGACGCAGATCAGATGAAACTTTTCCCCAAGCCTGTCCAGCACCGCGGCGAAGTTCGTCTGATAATCGCAGGCTGTTCCCGGGAGGAGCATCAGTGTTTTGCCGGTCAGATTGCCCATCTCATCAAACTGCATGGTTTATTTCTCCTTTGCCTTTTTCATCGTGGTCGGCAGCCCGATAAACATCCACAGGTGCCGTTTCCTTTGCAAAACGCAGAGCCTTTTTTACGGACGCCGGTCTCGGCACGCTGATCATGCCGCCGCCGATCAGGAAGAGGTTCGCCCTGTCCGTATGTTCTTTGTGAATATTTGACCGACATTCGTTCCGCCTCGATTGTTAGATATGACTAACCATTCTGCAAAAAATAATGCACCTCAAGTGCTTATCTGTTCAGTCCTTCCCGCCGCTTCTCTCAGGTCTTTCTTTCATCTCAGGTCCGGCTGACTACGTCTTCCGGAATCGACCGGCCGCTCCGGGTCCTGCGGCCTTCCGCTCAACGCGCACCGATTCACCCGGCGCGCGGATATGCCCCATCGCTTTGCGGTATCCTGTACGGACAATAACCTTTTCCGAAGGCATCTCATATCACTGCGGCTGTGCATCAGGGGAAAACAAGTTAGTTGTCCTAAACCATATTATATTCCATTTTTCGCAGAACACAAGCATAAAAAAAGAAAAAAAACCAAGTCGGGTGATTAATGTGTTTCCGCCGCTGCTTCTCCCTGAATGCTGCGGGCGTACAGCCTTCCAATTCCCTGAATACACGAATCAGGAAATAAGCCGAATTGAATGCCAACCGATCCATTATAACCCCGCGGCTCCGACCGCTTTTATCGCCGTCTCCGGCGCACGGGCATTCCTGACGCAGGTTTCCGCTTCCTCCGTCGGGAATTCGGTCCATTCCGCCGTTGTCCGAGCGTCATATATTCTTCAGGGGGTAATCTGTTCCGTGGGCGAATCATTTATGCGGTCTCTCCGCCTTTATATTTCGCGATTATCTCATCACCGCTTCCAATGGTTTTCCTTTTGCCAGTTCGTCGATCAGCTTGTCCAATTGCCGCATTTTCTTCGTCAGCGGATCGGATATCTCCTCTACCCTGATTCCGCAGACGCGTCCCGTGATCAGATCCGACCTCGGATTCCATTCCGGCGCCGACGACAGGAACTCGCCGTAGGTCAGTCCTTTCAGGCTCTCCATGTCCCTGTAACCGGTCAGCCATTTGATGACCTGATCCGCTTCCGATTGGGTCCGTCCTTTTCTTTCCGCTTTTTGAACAAGACACCGGTATACCTTTTCAAAAGGCATTTCAAACACGCTTTGCCTTGCCATCATTCACACACCTCGCAAACAGTTTCCGTCCCTCAGTGAGGACAGAGGAACGATTCCCGGCGGACACGGGTTTTCCAAATATCACAGCTGTTCCGCAAATTCTTTGCTTACCGTCATTCGGACTTCGCCGCCGATGGTCGTGATCCGCGTGTCGTCCGCCAGTCGGAACAAAACAGACCGCTCACAGCCGTCCCACTGTCCGGGCGCGTCCCTTCCTCCCCCGGCGGAAAGCGAGAAGCATACCCGGTCAGTGTCGGATACCATCGCATGTTCGAAGGCGCCGCGGAGCCTTGCCAGGAATCCGGCGGGTCTGTCCCCTATTTTCGATGCGATCTCCTGCTTTATCCGTCTGCGCTGTTTTTTGTCCGGGAGCGGTCTGGTCGATACATGCAGCTGATAGTGTCTGCCGGCACGCTCGATCCAGAATTGCGCTTCCATTTCCCCGCTTACGGTGTTCACCATGCTCATGATTTCTTCGGCAATTACCGCAAGGCGCAGGCGTTCCTCACGGCTCAGTCCGCCTTCGTCCGCCATTCTCATGGTTTCATCCGCGGCCTCCCGGAAGCCGTTTCCGTGATTGTCGATCCGGATAACGCTCGATTTGACCGGATCTCCCTGCAAGCCTTTCAGCCTCAGGCGGAGATCATCCGAGGCCTGCATCAGAGGCTTCAGGACATTCTTGTCCCAGGATATCCCGGCGTAGAGGCCGATCAGCCGGTTGATCAGGGTTCGTATCATTTTCCCGGACTCTTCATCCACCTTTTTCATCAGACCGTCGGCTTCCGCCTGGCCTTTCGCGCTCTTTTTTTTGCTCAGCAGGGAGAAGATAACGGTCACAAAAATCTCCCTTTGTTCGACAGTGCAGGATTTGAGCCATTCATGGACGGCCTGGTCCAGGATCTGCGAGCTGTTGGACACGCTTTCCGCTTCCAGAAAACGTCTGCCGACCAGCTTCCAGTTGAACGGATCATGCTGCAGGATGGAAAAACTGGCGGACTGCACCACCCGGTACCTGGGATGATAATTCATCAGCATGCCCACAATGGAACCGGAGGGAACATCCGACTGGATCAGTGGTTCGATCCGCCTGTAACCTTCGGAAACGATGGTTTCATCATCCAGCCCCGGGCCGTCAAAGGAATAGATCCTGATCAGGCGGGCTTGAACGTCGCGGTCCGCGTGCGCGGCGGAATACAGGGCAAGGTTGCCGCCCTTGCTGTGCCCGGTCAGATACAGGGGACCCGCTGTGTTCTCCGCGGCCTTTTTCAGGTACGCGAGCGAGGCTGTCTGCGCAGGAACGGGCGTTGTATAACTCATCATGAAGTCTTCCTTCCAGCCCACCAGCGATGGGTTGGTGCCGCGGAAGGCGACCACGGTACCGACGCCGGGCACATCCAGCGTCATCGCGGAAAACTGGATATTGCGGCCGGCGTCCACGTCGTTGACCTGATCAAGTACGATGATGTCCTGAAAACGCCTGCTCCGCGCCAGGGCCTCAAGAAACCGGCCGCGGGTTTTCGCGCCGTCGCCGATGCCCTCCTGAGGGTAACGTTCAAGCAAGTCCGAATCGGCAATATCTCCCAGTCTGACTGTCCTGCCGCTCCCAAACGACAGTTCGTTCTCCCCCAGGTTCGCGTATGCGATCATCGCGGCGATTACGCTGTCGATTTCCCCCCAGGGAGAATGCTCAAAGGTCAGGTCGCCGCGCCACGCCACATAATCGATGATCGTGCCGGCGTTTACTTTTTTCGGGTACTTTTCTTTCTGTTCCGCCATGAATGGGCACCTCTGCGCTACGGAATGATTCGCCATAAGCACGGACGATTATATCATCCTTTTATAATCCGGGTCAAATATTCCCGAAAAACGGCCCGGTCCGCTGGAATAAAACGGAACGGTATGCTATAATGCCTTCTGCCCGGTCATTCCGTTTACAGACTGTACAGGCAGGCTGAATCATAACATCGGCAAACCCAATTTCAGCGGTTTATATGCCGGTATACAGTCGTAATTTCATAAAACAGAGGACAAACGGACGCACGGGGAAAATACCGGACATGTATATCAGTGCCGATCTTGTAAACTATTATGAGACCAACGGAATCACGCCCGTCTCGGTGGATGCGCTGGTTTATGTCAGTCGTTCAAGGTGATATACGCAGGGCAAATCCGCGAAACAGCAAAGACTGGCTGCCGAAAAACGCTTGTTTTTCGGCAGCCTTTTTGAGGAATATCGTTCCGCGGCTGCCGGGGACTCCCTTGACTCACGATTGCCCATTCGATATAATACACGAAGAGACCGTAGTCTGTTCCAGGCGACCGGAGTTTGATTCCGGGCGGAAATCCATGATGCGGGACCGGGTTCGCCGGACCCGAACGGAGAATAACCATGAAAAACGGCTGTGTGTCTGTCGGCAATACGAATATGTATTATGTATCCTTCGGAAACGGTCAGGGGAAGCTGGTCGTCCTTCCGGGGCTGTCGGACGGTCTGGCGACCGTGAAGGGAAAAGCCATCTTCCTGTCCCTGCCCTACAGAAAGTTTTTCCGGGATTATACCGTTTACATGTTCAGCAGGAAAAACGAAATGCCGGAAGGCTACGCCATGGAGGATATGGCGGACGACCAGGTCCTGGCCATGCGGAGCCTGGGAATCGGCCGCGCGTGCCTGATGGGTGTTTCACAGGGAGGGATGATTGCCCAATGCGTCGCGTCCAGGCACCCGGAAGCGGCGGCAAAGCTGGTCCTCGCCGTCACCGCGCCATACGCCAACGACACGGTAAAGAGTGCGGTCAGGGGCTGGATGGACATGGCGAAAAAAGGGGACCACGCGGCGCTGATGGCAGATACCGCCGAAAAAATGTATTCGGAAAAATACCTGCAAAAAAACAGGAAATACCTGTCCATTGCGGCCCGGTTCACAAAACCGTCCTGCTATGACAGGTTTATGAAAAACGCCCGCGCCATCCTGAATTTCGACGGACGCGAAAGTCTGCAGAAGATAGTCTGCCCAACCCTCATTATCGCCGGCGGCGATGATAAGACTGTCGGAAACGAAGCCGGCTGTGAACTGAACAGGGGGATTGCGGGCAGCCGGCTGTATGTGTACGACGGACTCGGGCATGGCGCCTTTGAGGAAGCAAAGGATTTTTACGACCGGGTCCTGGATTTCTGCAATGCCGATCCCTGAAAAAGGCGAAATCAATCCGGTTTTGTCACACGATCGGCGGGCGGGCGCGCGGGGGTTGGCGGAAAAAACGCGGCCCCCATGATTTTCAGCGGACGGAGAGGACCGGGAACGTAAAGTATGTGTCCGGGTACGGCTCCTTTTCCAATGTAAAATGCCACCATTCCTCCATCAGCGGCAGAAAGCCGTGACGGACCATGGCGTCCCGCAGCAGCAGGCGATTGGATAATTGTTCTTTTGTGACGCCCATAAAGTCAATATGGCTTCGTTCCCCGAAAAAGTCAAAGGGACCGCCCATGTCCGCTTCTCTGTGCGCTCGCATATCAAAAAGCGTCAGATCCACGGCGCTGCCGCGGCTGTGAGAGGAACGGCCCGCGATATACCCGCCGGAAATCAGGACGCTTTTATCAAGATCCGGGTAAAAAAACGGTTTCATACGAATATCCGCGGGGTCTTCCGCCCAGCGCACGAAATGATCCACCGCTTTGCACGGGCGATACGCGTCGAAGATCTTCAGGCGGTATCCCCGGGGGAGCAATTCGTCGCTGACTTCCTTCAGCCGCGCCGCCGCTTCCCCCGTGAGCAGCGCGACAGGCTGTTCGTAGCCGTCAACCCGGCTGCCGATAAAATTGAAGGTGGAATAATACCTGATTTCCAGGATCGCATCCGGAACCGCTTCGCCCACGGATACAAACCCGGCTGTTTCTTCCGTTTGCATCGTTCGTTTCCCTTCCGCAGGCGAGCGCGGGCGATCGGAAAGGAAAAGCCCGCGCTCCCCCGGCAAAGGCGGCATGCCTCTTCGGGCGTGTCAGACGATGGGGATGGCGCGGCCGGTATGGGTAAGCGCCCTTTCCTCAAGCTGACTGTCGCTGTACACAAGTCTTCCGTTGATAAATACTTTTTCAATTCCGAAGGGTTCTTCCCTGTCCGGAATCCCGCTTCGAAGCGCTTCCTCGTCAAAGACGGTCAGGTCCGCGTAATACCCTTCCTTCAAATACCCGCGTTTGGGAAGCATAAAACGGTCCGCGATGGCACCGGTCATTTTCCTTATGGTGTTTGGCATGGTGTCCCCGGTCCCAAGCAGTGAATCCCTGAGGAATTTGGGGTAACAGTCATAAATGGCGGGGTTCTGGATACCGTGGTCTTCAACCCACGCGTCGGTCATGTACAGGCAATACGGATCATGCTCAAACGCGCTGATGATCTCCGGGGTCGAGTACGGGCCCATGTTCACGCGGCCGACAAAACCGCTTTTTTCGCACAGCATCAGGTATGCCTTCAGAGCGGATATGCCTTCCTCGCGGGCAATCTCGCGGACCGTCTTCCCTTCGTATTTTTCATATCCGGGCCCGATGTAGGCGACCTGGATATCATTGAAACCGAAACCCAGCAGCATGCTGGAAGCCTTCACAAGCACGGACAGCCTGATCCTGTTGAATAATTTTTTGCGCTCCTTTTCACTCATTCCCTGATACCAGGGCGGCAGGATCACGGTGATCACGGATACGCCCAGGCACTCGTTGTAAATATCGAACATCACGTCCACGCCGTCCGCCCGGAGTCCTTCAAAGATCTTCAGCAGCTCATCCTTGTCCTTCAGGGTCTTCCTGCCCACAAAGATTGCGTGGGAATAATGCAGTTTAAGGTTTGTGCCTTTTGATATTTCCGCAAGCTCGTCCACTGCCCTGAGCAGGTGGGAACGGCCGAACAGCTGGGGGTACGCCATGGAAACCCTGGATTCCGCCCGGGGATGGACCGTCAGGGGCTTATTGTATTTAACGCACAGCGCTGCCACCTTTTTCAGTTCCTCCACGTCCGCAAACAGGCCCGGCCGGTACATCAGCCCCAGGGAAATGCCCGCGGCCCCCTGTTTGAGCGCTTCTTCCAGGATATCCAGCATCTTCTTTTCCTCTTCCGGGGTCAGCGGCCTGTTTTCAATGCCGCCGGCCGCCGCCCGGGCGGAGCAATGCCCGGCCAGCACAGCCATGTTGCAGGGCATATGCCTGTCAACGGCCCGGAAGAATTCCTCCGCGGTGCCGTACTGGCCGGTGGTATCCGCAAAGCCGAAAATACCTCCGCCCATCCTGTCCGTATAGGGATTGCCCTTTTCAAAACCGATTTCGGAAATGCCGCAGTTGCCGGCGACGAATGTCGTGATCCCCTGCTTCAGGAACGGCCGGAAATACGGAAGCGGGTTTTTTTTGATGGCAAACCAGTCGTTATGGGAATGTCCGTCGATAAAACCGGACGAGATCGATTTTCCTTTCAGGTCAACGGTGCTGTCGGCAGGCACATCGATGTTATCGGCAATCCAGGCGATACGATCTTCTTCCAGCAGGATATCCGCCTGATAAGGTTCGGCGCCGGTCCCGTCATATACTTTGGCGTTCTTCAAAAGCTGTCTCATTTATGTCCCTCCCTGATAAACGCAGCGGACGTCAGACTGAAAAACAGCCGTCCTCCCGAAGACATTTCGGAAATACGGAAGCAGTTCCTGTCCTGCGTTGTTCTCCCGGACCATGATAGCATAAACATGAAAAAATAACGAGACAATTTTCTTGTAAAATATCGGCCGCTGCGGCTGAAATGCATATTTCGCGTGAAATACAAAAAGGGGTCCCGCGACATTCGGAGAATAAGGAATCATAGCCGCGCCATAAGAAAAGGAGGAAAGAGGAATGGAAAGGCTGCCCGATCTTCACGATTACAGGGATGTGGCGGAAAACTACGACCGCTACCTGGAAGTGATGTACGCCCATGATGACCATCACGAGAATTTTCGGGAATTTTATCTGGACCTTGCCCGGAAATACGGATCGCAGGGCGTCGTGGACGTCGCCTGCGGCACCGGAGCGGTGCTCCTGTACCTGGCCGAGCGAGGCATTGACGTCGACGGCACCGATCTTTCGGAGGAAATGTGCCGTGTGGCCGAAGGCAAGGCGGCGCAGCTTGGTCTCAAGCTGAACATCATCCCGGCGGACATGACGGTCTTCTCCTCCGGACGCAAATACTCCCTTGCAATCATCGCGCGAAGCGGCTTCATGCACCTGCCCACCCAGGAGCTTCAGATAAAAGCGCTTTCAAACCTCAGGGAACAGCTGCTGCCCGGCGGTATCCTGACCCTGAACACATTCGATCCCTGGCCGCCCATGCAGGCGGAGCAGATGCGGACCGCGCCGGATGATTACACCTTCCGCCTGGAATATGTAAACAGTGCGGGGAACCGGGAAAAAATCTGGAACGCCATTACCTATAATCCCAATTCCCAGCAGATGGTCGGCACCTGGAAATTCGAAGAGCTCAGCCCCGACGGCAGCGTCATCGGCGAACGCATTCGTCCCCTGAGAATGCGGCAGACCACCCGGTGGGAAATGTTCCTTCTCGCAAAGCTGTGCGGTTTTGAGGTCCTGGACATTTACCGGGGCTACAACGGAGACAGGGAGGACCTGAAGGATATCTCCACCGCTTCAAAATACAGAAGCAACCTGATCTGGATCCTTCAAAGGAAAGACTGAGGTGTCTATGGAACAAAATATCAGCATCCGATGCGTGATGCAGGCTGATCACGATTTCTGGTTTACCCTGGATCGTCACCTGACGGAGGAGGCTTTTAGGCAAAAGGTACACGACCGCATGGGATATGTGCTGTCAGATGATGAAGGCCCATGCGGCATCCTTCGCTGGTTCCTTTTCTGGGACAGCATCCCCTTCTGCAGCCTGCTTTTCATCCGTGAGGACCGCCAAAGAAAGGGATACGGTCGCGTCCTGACGGCGCAATGGGAAAAGGCGATGAAGGACTTGGGTTTCGGCCTTGTCATGACCTCCACCCAGTCGGACGAAAACGCGCAGCATTTTTACCGTTCTCTCGGCTACAGGGACTGCGGCGCCTTGGCGCTGCCCTTCCCCGGGTATGAGCAGCCGCTTGAAATCATCATGGCAAAGCAGCCGTGACGAAAAAGGGGGCTCCCACCGGCTTTCCGCTTTAGCGGCGCGGAAAACGGGCCGCTGGAAAAGCGCGGCCCGCCGGCGTATGCCCGTATTCATCCGTATCGGAGGTTCACCTGTTTCTTCCGATCCGGATCTGAAACAGCCCGTGCCGGTTGCAGTACGCAAACAGGGTATGTGCCCGGCCGATCCCAAACCGCGCTTCCGCGTTTCCTTCCGGATACAGCTTCACAAACCGGACCTCCTGATCCGTCGCCATCGCAAAAAAGGAAATATAATGTGTTTTTGTCATCGGGTGGTCCATCGTCACGTAGTACTCGTCCTCGACGTTCTCCAGCCTGATCCGGTGTTCCTCGTCCGGCGGCTCGGGGGTCAGGGCGGGCAGCGTCACCCCGCAGCAGCTGATCACCGCGTCGCCCGTTGCCCGAATCACGTTTCCGCAGACTGGACACACATACATCCTGCCGCGAAGCATGTTGAACGATCTGTTCATGTTCCGGACGGCTTCGCCGGATAAAAGCTCGATCACCGAAATATCCAGGGCCTTCGACAGCGGTTCCAGAAGGCTGATATCCGGAAAACCCTGTCCTGTCTCCCATTTGCTTACAGCCTTGGCGCTGACATGAATCGTCTCAGCCAGCTTTTCCTGGGTCAGTCCCTTGCTTTCGCGAAGCCTGCGGATCACGCTTCCGGTCACATAATTGTTCATCGCAATCCCTCCTTTACGCAAAAAGCATACCGCAGAACAAACGAAAAAACCATCCACGCGCCGTGGAATGACCGGCCCGGTCATTTCCCACGGCGTTTTTTTGCGTTTGTCCCGCACGGCGGAGGGTTTTTATCCCGGGAAATCCAGTTTATTTATCTCATTTTCAAGGTTTTCGTAAAACCCGGCGATATGGATTCCGTCAACCAGGGCGTGATGCGCCAGGACGGAGAACGGCATGATTATCCGTCCCTTTTCGTCGGCCGCGTACTTCCCCCAGGTGATCCGGGGATTCGATTCATCGCCCCCCGCTGCGGGCTGGATCAGCGAAGTATAATGCAGCCACGGAAGCGCCGATATGAAATACATGCTTTCAACGTCCCCGTCCTCGGTGATTCCGTTTTTTGCGCAGTCCAGCCTGGCTTTCTCCGCCTGCTCGAAATAGTCCCGCAATCCCATGTGATGACGAAGGGTGCAGTAGCAGTAACGGCCGCCGTCGGCCCTCTCCGTATGGGATGTGCGACATTCCGAATACTCCACGATTCCGTTTCCGCGGATTCTCTGCCGGAAGGGCGGCACGCCGTCCGCGGCAAGAGCGGCGGCGTGGAGGACCGTCAGGTAAAAGGACCTGTGATGTTTTCTGCTGAATTCAAGGGCCTTCGTCACGTCCACGTCGACCGTCACGCCGACATACGGGTAACCGAGCGACCTGAAGTAGTCAAAGTGCGCCCTGCGGGCGTAGTTTTCCATATCAAGCCGGATAAAGGGCATTCCTTTTCCTCCCCCCTGATGTCCGCGCTTTCTCGCGGCGCTGTCAGCTGTCCGTATTCTCGGTACGGGACGGCCTGCGGATATATACCCTTGTCATCCCGTCCTCGCCGTCGCCCTGCGCCATGCAGTAAAACTCCCAGCCGTACCGTTCGTAAAAGCCCGTGTGATCGGTTACGAGATACAGCGGGGAAATGCCTTTGCTCCGCATATCCTCCGCCACGAGGTCCAGAAGCTTTCCGGCGATCCCCTGACCGCGGTATTCCTCCTCGGTATATACGGCGCATACGTTCGGAGCAAGATCCTTGCGGTCATGGAAATCGTTTTCTATAACCCCGAGCCCGCCCACGACGCGGTCTCCGTCCAGGCACAGATACCAGCCGTATTCCGTATCTCCGTTCAGATAAGCCGACATGCATTCTTCGTACGCCTCTTTGGGCACGCCCCATTTCCGGTGGAACCACCCGGCGGCCGTGTCAAGCATTTCCGGTCGTTCCCTCAGGGTCACAAAGGAATATTTCATTTTTCCGCCTCCCGCCATTTCACAAATCCTTTTTGAAGTCATTCCTGACGCCACACACGCAGGAGCGTCATATCGCTGTCCATTTCCACCACAAAATCGCCGTTCAGGTATTTCATCTGTGCCATCGCCTCCTCCCGCGTTTCAGGAAGCGATCCGTCCGTATAGCCAAGGAAATATGTCAGAACGGCGTATGTTCCGTCCCGGTATCCGTCGTATACGTTCCACGCCGCAAGGCAGCGGGGACCTTCCAGAACAATCTCGTTTTTCTTTATGGCGCGGGATATCTTTTCCCGCGTCCGCTCCCGCCACTTTTCAAGGCATGCCGCCACGCGCGCGTCCTCCTCGGGAAGCGCGCACGGCGCCGCGTTTTTCAGCGCCTCGGCGGAAAAAAGCATATCCGTAAAAGACTCTGTATCGATGTCCGCGTACCTCCGCAGACAAGAAAGGAACGACGCGCCGGTCAGGTATGTTACGGCCCGGACAGGGAAATACCGGGACGGATCGGATATTTCTTCCAGCGCTTCCCGTTTCCGTTTTTCGCCTTTTTCCCGATCCAGTTGGGACAGGGCTTCCATTTCGACATAATTCGCGGCGCCTTCGATCTGCTCGATGCGGGCCTCGTAATCGTACTCGAGAGGAAAGCGCTCCATGCGCGCTTTGCGCAGGGCCAGCAGACGTTCGAACGCTTCCCGGTCAAATCCCGAAAGGCACCGCTTCATGCAGGCGGCTTCCTCCATCTTCGCCGCGAAATTGGCCTCTTCATAGCGGTACTTTACCAGGGCGGCCCGCTCGTCCGCCCAGCGCTTCTCCCCGTTTGCGTTCTGGAACGCGTGAAACATCTCATGGGCCAGTTTAGACGCCAGCACGTCAAAATCGTACGCTTCCTCCATCAGGTTCCATATGGCGATATATTCCCCGTTGTACAAAACGGAAGTGTTGGCTAAAAATTCCGTGGGCTTTTCGATCCGTTTTCCGCGGAAAAATGCTTCGGACCCATTGTAAAGCGCGAAAGGGAAAGGGCGGAAGCCGCGGAACAGCGCGGAAAAATCCAGCCTTTCAATTCGCGACAGAACCTGTTCGTACGCGTATGACAAATCCATTTGAAGCATCTCCTTTTCATGGTCCGTCCGGTTCGCCCGCCGCCAGGGAAAACCGGGCGAACTCAGCCGTTCGTCAGTTTATCGATGGCTTCGATCCTCTGACTCAGGGTGGGATGGGAATATGTAAGCCTGACAAGAACGGGCGAAGGCGCAAGGTCCGCAAGATTGCTGTTTGAAAGCTTTTTCAGCGCGCCGACAAGGTCCTTCCCATAACCTTCCTTCACCGCCTGGGCGTCCGCCCTGTATTCCGCACGCCGGGAGAAGAAGTTTGCGACCATTCCGAAAAGGGGCGACAGCAGGGCAAATTCCACATTCATAATCAGAATGACGGCAAAGCCGTAGTTGATCCCGCCGAACCCGAAGGATGAAAACAGGCTTTCCGTCCTGAGGGTCAGCCAGGCCAGAACGCCGATCAGGACCATCTGCAGAAAGGTCAGGATCTGGTTTTTCAGGGTATCCCGATGAAGCCCGTGTCCCATTTCGTGGGCGAACACCGCACAGATCTCGTCCGCCGTCATGGAATTCACCAGGGTGTCATACAGCACGATGGTCTTCATCTTCCCGAAACCGGTAAAATACGCGTTGGACTTCGTGGTTCTGCGGGACGCGTCCATCACCTTGATCGCCCGCACTTTATATCCGTTTTTCTCCAGGAGGGCGGCGAGCCTTTCCTTCAGTTCGCCTTCTTCAAGAGGTGTGAATTTGTTGAATATCTTCCCGAAGATCGGATACAGGAACACGATTCCGAGAGCAAGGCCGGTCATTGCCGCCGCGAAGGCCAGGATCATCCGGTCTCCCAGGGACTGATGGAGGGCCATCAGCATTCCGCCGACGGAGAGCATGATAATCAGGCCGATGACAAATTCCTTCACCAGGTCAAGGCAGAAGGTTTTTGGGATCATTTTGTTGAACCCGTACTTTTCCTCGATTACCATCGATTCATGCCAGGAAAACGGCGCCATCAGCAGAGAAGACAGGGCGGACAAAAGGAACACCGCGAGCATCTGCAGGAACAGATCGTTTTCCGGGAACAGATGCGCAAAGGCGGCGTATACATTGAACGCAAGCAGGACAAAATCGATGATGAAGGACGCCGCGGCCGTCACGATGGAAAAACGTGATTTTTCGGCGTGGTATTTCCGCCATTTAAGGTACGTGTCCCGGTCGTACACGTCGGACACGTTGGCCGGAATCGGGTTGTCCGCCGAACGCATGCGGATAATATTCAGGAACAGGTCATAAAGAAAGACCGCGGTCAGCACCGCAAGGACCGGTATTTTGAGACTCATATGCTGTCCTCCTCTCGGTTTCCACAGTCAATTATAGAGCATATGCCCGTTCCGGTCCATTGTTTTTTCTTCCCTGCCCAGGGGGGATATCAGAATTCCTTTTCCTTCGTCCAGCGGACAGCCGCAAGGAACCCGCCGGCGGCAACGGCCGCCGCGGCAGCCGCGGCAATTGCGATAATCCTCGCTTCGGATGTAAAAACGCCGCCGATCTTTTCCTCTATATCGGGGATCAGCCATTTCAGCCCAAGGCAGACGAGCGCCGCCAATGCAAATACGCAGTAGAAAATGATCCTCCCCTGGTCGCCGCCGAACCGGATACGTACCGGGATCATCACGGAGAGCATGGCGACCCCGGCGCAGACCGCAAAGAAAAGATGCAGCCCAACGCCGCCGCTTCCAGGCCCGGGAGAGACAATACCGCGCACAAGAACGCAAAGGCAGCCCAAAGCCATAAACGCAAGAAGCAGGACAGAGCCCAGCAGGAATTTTTCGGTCACATACGTCCCGCGGTCAAAGGGCAGGGTGAACAGATGCGTCTGGCTTTTATCCACCTCGTCATAGCTGAGGGTACTGACCGTCATCACGGAAGCCATCATCGCCATGAAGGGGAATGCAAACCCATCGTTGTTCATTACCGTAAACCAGACCGCCAGGATCAGCAAAATAAACAGCAGTTTTTTCTGGTTCCGAAGGAGGCAAAGATCCTTGATCATCAGGCCCTTCATAGCACTTCCCCTTTCAGCATCATCAGAATGAACTCGTCCATAGTGATCCTCTCGATCACCAGACGGGGATAGTTTTCCGCGTAAAAGCGCTTCTGGTCTGTCAGCAGGGTCCACCCAAAGGCTTCCCTGCGCCGGCGCAGGACTCCGGCCCGGTCAATGTCCTCATAATCCTGAGGGCTCACCTTGATCAGCGCGTAATCGCTCAAAAGGCGGTCCGTATCTTCATGGCACAGGATCCTGCCACCGCTGATCATGTAAAAATCATCGCACAGATGCTCAAGATCAGCGGAGATATGGGAACTGATCAGTATGGCGCGGTTTTCATCCTCCGCGATGTATTCCCTCAGGAGTTCCAGAATCTGATCCCTGGCGATCACATCCAGCCCGGAAGTCGGCTCATCCAGGATCAGCAGGTCCGCCCGATGGCAGACGGCGCTCAGCACCTTTGCCTTTGCTTTCATGCCGGTGGAAAACTCCTTGAGCTTTTTGTCCATCGGAAGGGACAGTTCCCTCGCCTTTTCCGTATAGTACGCCGCGTTGAATCCGGGATAAAACGCCTTCAGGATTTTTCCGGCGTCTTCGACCGTTAGTTCGCCTGAAAAGCCGGATTCGGCAAGGACCGCACCGATGCGTTTTTTTTTCTGCGACGCCCGGTGTCTTTATGCTTCTTCCGAACAATTCGATCTCTCCCCCGTCCCGGGAAATCAGACCGAGGATCGCTTTGAAGGCGGTGCTTTTGCCCGCGCCGTTGGGGCCGATGAACCCGGTAATCATTCCCGGACGCACCTCAAGGGAACAATCCAGTGAAAAATCCCCGTAATTCTTTTTCAGATCTTTCAGTTTCAGCATGTCTGTTCCTCCGTGATGATCTCAAGCATTCTTTTCAGTTCTTCCCTGCTTACCCCATAGCGTTCCGCTTTTTCAGCAACAGCTTCCAGGTCTTTTTCCAGTTCCCTTCGCCGCTCCTCCTGGATCAGCGACCGGTTTGCGGCGCTTACATAGGTCCCCTTCCCGTGGACCGTGGATGTCAGGCCTTCTTCCTCCAGGGTGTCGTACGCCTTCTTGACCGTCAGCGCGCTGATCTTCAGGTCCCGTGAAAGGACCCTCACCGACGGCAGAACGTCATTCTCCCTCAATTCTCCCGAAAGGATCATCCGCTTGACGGAATCCACAATCTGTTCGTAGATCGGGGTCATGGAATAGGTGTCAATGATCATGTTCATGGTCCGGACCTCTTTGCTTGTTGATTCAACGCAAACAGTATATAACAGTATATAACTGTTGTCAACTGTTATATACTGTTTATAGGCAAAATAATTCCTTCTTCCCGCACGGGCTTCCCCGCTCGGAAAAACCATGCATCCCTCAACGCCGGGCGGATCTGTTATCAAAATACGTTATTGACTTAGAGTAAACTTGAAGAATTATAATTTTTATATCTTTCAGTCGATCCAATCATATCCGTCGGACCCGTACACACAAAAGCGCGAAAGGAGCTGTTACACGCGTGGAAGCCTTCGAAGCGATGCTCACGAGACGAAGCACCAGGAATTACAGGCCGGACCCCGTGGAAAAGGAAAAGCTGGACCGGATCCTTGAAGCCGCCGTTCAGGCCCCCAGCGGCGGCAACAGCCAAAGCTGCCATTTCCTTGTGATCCAAAGCCGGGATGTGATCCGGAAGCTTGTCGAAATGACGGAAAGGGCCTTCGCCGGCATGGAAGCCGACGAAAACACCTATGCCAGCCTCAGGCATTCCATTGAGGCGTCAAAAAAAGGCGGATATGTCTTTTGCTATAACGCGCCTGTCCTGATTGCCGTCGCCAACCGCAAGGGCTACGGCAACAATATCGCCGACTGTGCGTGCGCCATTGAAAATATGATGATCGCTGCCAACGCGCTCGATCTCGGCAGCTGCTGGATCAACCAGCTGCGCTGGCTGAACGGGGATCCCGGGCTGACGGAATACCTTCAGGGCCTGGGGATGGAGGAAAACGAGCGCATATACGGCGCCGTGATCATCGGGTATCCCGCCGGGGAGCTCAACAGGAGCCTGATGAAGCAAAAGGGAAACAGAATCACATTCATCAATCAATAAACGCAAACAGCAAGGAGGTAATTATGTTCAATTTCGATTATTTCACGCCGACAAAGGTTGTTTTCGGCAGGAACACGGTTTCACGTACCGCGGAACTGATCAGGGAATTCGGCGGCAAAAAGGTGTTGATCCATTACGGCGGCGGCAGCGTGATTCGCTCCGGGCTTCTGAAAAAGGTCACCGATCTCCTTGACGTGGCCGGCATCCCCTATGTGACACTGGGCGGGGCGGTCCCCAATCCCCGCCTCGGTCTCGTTTACGAGGGAATCGCCCTGTGCAAAAAGGAAAATGTCGATTTTCTTCTTGCGGTGGGCGGCGGCAGCGCCATCGATTCCGCCAAAGCCATCGGATACGGCGTTGCCAACGAAGGCGACGTATGGGATTTTTATGACTATAAAAGGAAAGCCGCCGGCTGTCTTCCCCTGGGAGTGATCCTGACCATCGCCGCCACCGGCAGTGAGATGAGCGATTCTTCGGTAATCACCAAGGAAGAGGGGCTGGTTAAGCGCGGGTACAGCAGCGATTACGGCAGACCGAAGTTCGCAATCATGGATCCCGAACTGACCATGACGCTTCCGGACTATCAGACGGCATGCGGCTGCACCGATATCATGATGCATACCATGGAGCGTTACTTTACCAACGGCGGAAATATGGAAATCACCGACGCCATCGCGGAAGGGCTTCTTCGCACGGTGATGGCGAACGCGGAGAAACTGAAAAAAGACCCGAAGAATTATGACGCGCGCGCGGAAGTAATGTGGGCCGGAAGCCTCTCCCATAACGGACTTACCGGCTGCGGAAACGACGGCGGGGACTGGATGACCCACAAGCTGGAGCACGAGCTCGGCGGTCTGTACGACGTAGCCCACGGCGCGGGCCTCGCCGCCATATGGGGAAGCTGGGCGAGGTATGTTTACAAAAACTGCCTGCCCCGCTTCAGGCGGTTCGCGGTTAACGTAATGCGCGTCGAGCCTGCCGCGACGGACGAGGAAACCGCCCTGAAGGGGATTGCGGCGCTGGAGGATTTCTTCAGAAGGATCGGCATGCCCACCAATTTGCGGGAGCTCGGGGTCAGCGCGTCCGAGGAAGACCTTGTCCTCATGGCCCGCAAGTGCGCCGTCGGTGTAAACGGCGCCATGGGTTCGGCGCGGCTCCTCAGGGAGGAAGACATGCTGGCCATTTTCAAAGCCAGCGTATAAACCGCCTGAATACCCAAAAACAGTCATTCGCACATCCCCCGCGTCCTGCCTTTGGGCCCGGGGGATGCGCTCTTCAAGCCGATCATTCGGCATATCAAAGCCGGAAACGATACGGGAAAGGAACAAGCCCATGAAGATATCGTCAGCTTCCTGGATCGCCCTGTCCGAAAGGTCTTCAGCGGCGGCGCCTGTTTTCAGGCGGAGATTCGCCTGCCAAAAGGCCGTAAAGGCCGCGACGCTGGAGGTCACCTGCGACGGCGTGTACGAAGCCGTGCTGAACGGCGAACGGGTGGGACGTTTTATCCTTGCGCCGGGCTGGACAGAATACAGAAAACGCCTTCAGGTGCAGAGCTATGACGTAAAAAACCTCCTGAAAGAGGACAATAATCTGGAAATCACCGTCGGCAGCGGATGGTACCGCCGGACCAACGCCCCCTGGACAGGAACGAGGAACCCCGATGAATTTCTGCCCGCCATGCTGATCGCCGCGCTGCATATCGTTTACGCGGACGGCGCTGAGGAAACAATCCTGACGGACGAAAGCTGGGAGGCGGCGGAAAGCGAGGTAACGCAAAGCGGGATTTTTTACGGCGAGGACGTGGACATGACCCGTATCCCGGTGTTTCGTCCCGCCGTGATATGCGATTATCCGAAGGACGCCCTCATCCCCCAGGAAGGGCCTGAGGTCCGTGAGCAGGAGACCGTCTTCCCCCGCTCGTCCTTCCGTACGCCCCGGGGGGAATGGGTGATCGATTTCGGGCAGAACCTGACCGGTTATATGGCGTTCGAAATTACCGCCCATGCCGGCGAAAGGCTGTGCCTGTCCACGGCGGAGGTGCTGGACCGGAACGGCAATTTCTATAACGCCAATTATCGTTCCGCGAGGAGTCAGCTGAAATATGTATGCCGCGAAGGGCAGCAGTTCTATAAGCCGCGGTTCACTTTTTTCGGTTTCAGGTTTCTGCGCGTCGACGAATTTCCCCAAGGGTTTTCGGCGAAAAACATCCGCGCGATCGTTCTCCATTCCGAAATGACCCGCACCGGATGGCTGCACAGCAGCGACCATATGCTCAACCGCCTTTTCAGCAACATCCTCTGGAGCCAGAAAGGCAATTACCTTGATATCCCCACGGACTGTCCGCAGCGGGATGAACGCTACGGATGGACGGGAGACGGGCAGATTTTCTGCCGCACGGCAACTTATCAGTACGACGTGCGCAGTTTTTTCCGCAAATGGCTTAACGATATGCGGGCGGCCCAGCACGACAACGGCTGGGTGCCGGAGGTTATCCCGAGCCTCACCGCCTATAAGCCCGGCGGAGGCGCCTGGTCCGACGCGGTGACCATCATTCCCTGGCAGCTGTTTGAAACCTACGGGGATCTTTCCTTTCTGTCCGATATGTATCCGGCCATGGAAAAATGGATCGCTTATATCCCGACGGTTTCAACGGAAAAGGATCTGTGGACCGGCTGCTGGACCTACGGCGACTGGCTTGCGCTGGACGCGCCGGAAGACTACCGTCCCGCCACGATCGAGCTTTCCAAGCGCGGGTACAGCAGCGACGGCCTCGTCTGCAGCGCGTTCTACGCCAATTCCGTCGACATCGTGATCAGGGCCGGCGAGCTTCTCGGGAAGGACGTAAGCGGATACCGTGAAATGTACAAACGGATTGTCCGCGCGTACAAGGCCAGGTTCTCCGATCGGCTGAATACCCAGACGGAAAAGGTGCTGACGCTGCATTTCGGCCTTACCGACACACCGCAGGCTCTGGCCGACGCCCTTGCCGACCAGATCGTATCCTGCGGCACAAAGCTGCAGACCGGCCTTGTGGGAACGCCCTACCTTCTGCACGAGCTGAGCAGGTACGGACATGCCGAAATCGCCTGGTCCCTGCTTTTGCGCAGGGAATATCCCGGCTGGCTGTATTCCGTATCAAAAGGCGCCACCACCGTCTGGGAGCACTGGGATGGAATCAAACCGGACGGCTCCTTCTGGGACGACGACATGAATTCCTACAATCATTACGCCTACGGTTCGGTCGCGGACTGGGTTTTCGGAGCCGCGTGCGGCATCCGGCCACTGAAGCCCGGTTTTGCGCAGGCGCTCATCGCGCCGCAGCCGGACAGGCGCGTCGCGTCCCTTTCCGCCGTGCTGGACACCGTTCACGGCCGAATCAGATCCGCGTGGTCCCGGACTGACGACGGATTCCGGTATGAAATCGAGACGCCCACAGACGCAAAAATCGTCATCGACGGCAGGACGTACGCCGTCGGAAAAGGAAAATACCTGTTTTGAAGGCCGTATCCCGTCCGCGGTTCACCGGACCGGATACGGGAAAAACGCGGTTCCGGATGATTATACCGCGCATTCCCCGCATCGCGATCCTCCGGCCGGGCTTTACGCGATCCCGCCGCCGGAGGAATTTTGTATCCTGTTCATTCTGGCGTAACTCCCGCCCAGCGCCACCAGTTCCTCATGGCTGCCGCTTTCGGTGATGCGACCGTCCTCAATCACAAGAATCGTGTCCGCGTTGCGGACGGTGGAAAGACGATGGGCAATGGCGATGATCGTCCTTTTCCCGGCAATGCCCGCGATGGCTTCCTGGATCTGCCTTTCCGTCTCCACATCCACGGAAGCAGTGGCTTCGTCCAGTATAATGATCGGGGAGCGCCTCAGAATGGCCCTCGCGATGGCCACGCGCTGCTTCTGCCCCCCGGAAAGGCGCAGTCCCCTTTCCCCCACCCGGGTCTGATATCCGTCGGGCATCGCCATGATGTCCTCGTGGATATTCGCAGCCCTGGCGGCCGCCTCGATGTCCTCCGCCGAAGCTTCCGGGACGGCATAGCCTATGTTTTCCGCAATCGTCCCGTTGAACAGGAAGGTGTCCTGCAAAACCGGCGAGATGTTCCGGCGCAGGCTTTCCATGGTCACGTCCCTCAGGTCATGCCCGTCGATCAGGATCCGCCCCGAGGTTGGCTCGTAAAACCGGGAGATCAATTGCGTCAGGGTGGTTTTGCCGACCCCGGTCGGACCCACCAGCGCCAGCATTTTACCCGGCTCGCAGCGAAAAGATACGTCCTTCAGCACGGGAATATCCTGTCCGTAGGAAAAACTGACATGATCGAAGACAATCTCGCCCCGTACGTTTTTAAGTTCCTCGGCTCCCGGCCTGTCCGCAATTTCCTGCGGCGCGTCCAGCACGTCCAGAACGCGTTCGGCCCCCGCCATGGACTGCTGAAGGTTCTCAAGCAGGTTCGCAAGGCCGGTGACCGGGGCGTAAAACAGTCCCAGGTATAGAAGGAACGCCACGATATCGGCCACCCGCAATCCGTCGCGCCAGGCCAGGTAGCCACCGAAAGCGACCACCAGAACGGTGCCCAGGGAAGAGATGAATTCCACTGAAGGGTGGAACACAGCGCTGATTTTCAGCGCCTTCAGCATCGCCCGGATATGCCCGAAGTTTTTTTCGTTCACCCTTTCGGTTTCATAATCCTCCCGGCCGAAGGACTGAATCTCATGGATGCCGGATAAATTGTCCTGCAGCTTTCCGTTGAGCTCGCCCATCTTTTTCTGTGAAACGCGGAAATAAGGCCTCACTTTTTTGGAAAAGATCACTCCCGAAAGGAAGATCAGCGGGATCGGCGCGCAAGTGATCAGCGCCAGCTTCCAGTTGACGGTGAGCAACATGATCAGCACGCCGAAAAATGTGACCAGGTTGGTCAGGCTTTCCGGAATCATATGGGCGTAAAGAAGTTCAAAGTCCCTGGTATCGTTGACAATCCGGCTCATCAGGTCGCCGGTCTGCTTGTCGTGGAAATAGCCCAGGTGCATGCGTTCCAGTTTATCGTAGGTCTTTGTGCGCAGATCCCCAACCAGGTGCCAGGCGGCCTTATGGGCAAGGTAATTGCTGAGGAAGCGGAACAGGACGCGCAGCAGATAAAGCGCCGCCAGCGCCGCCGTCATCAGCGCGATCGTTTTCAGGTCCTTTTCCTCCACGCCGTTTTCCACGATCCCCGTCATGGCGGAAAGCACCCTCGGCGCGGCCAGGTTGACCCCCGTCAGCGCAAGGGTCGAAAGGATCGCGAGGGTATAAAGCCCTCTATAGCGCGCGGCTTCGCGGCTGAGCCGCCACAGCGTTCTGATCATCCCGTTCCCTCCCGCGTATCGTGCGTTCACCGTCCGAAGAAACCATTCCGGAAATATTCTAAACCCTTGAGCGCCCTCAAAGTCAATAAAAAAGAAGATAAAACAGAAAAATCCGCCGCCGGGGGTTTTTTTCATGACAAAAAGCGCGGTCAAGTGTATAATGAACAGGCTGCCAACGTGCGGCGGAACGGGAGACGTCATGGACAAATACACGGTGCTGAAAAAATACTTTGGCTATACATCCTTCCATCCGGGACAGGAGGAGATGATCGACTCGCTGTCAAACGGACGGGATGTGCTTGCGGTTATGCCCACGGGCGCGGGAAAATCCCTCTGTTACCAGATACCGGCCATCCTTTCGGACGGGATCTCCCTGGTCATTTCCCCGCTTCTGTCCCTGATGAAGGATCAGGTGCGTTCTCTCAACCAGGCGGGCGTCGCCGCGGCGTATATCAATTCATCCCTCACCGAGGGACAGATTCGCAAAGCCCTGCGCCTGGCGGGCGAAGGGGCTTACAGAATCATTTACGTCGCGCCGGAGCGTCTCGTTTCGCCCAATTTTTTGTCTTTTGCCTTCAACGCGGATATCCGTCTGGTCGCGGTGGACGAAGCCCACTGCGTTTCTCAGTGGGGGCAGGATTTCAGGCCGAGTTATCTGAAAATCGCGGATTTTATCAGCCGGTTTTCCCGTCGGCCGGCGGTGGGAGCCTTTACCGCGACGGCCACCGTCGCGGTGCGCCGGGACATCCTGAAGCTCCTCTCGCTGAGGGACCCAAGGGTCCTTGTTTCCGGCTTCGACCGTCCGAACCTTTTTTTCGGCGTGGAAACATCCCGGTCAAAGGATCAGTGGATCCTGCAGTTCCTTTCCCGGCACACGGACGAAAGCGGGATTATTTACTGCGCCACCCGCAAAAACACCGACCGGCTGTACGATTACCTGAACGCTCACGGCTATTCAGCGGCGCGTTACCACGCCGGCATGAGCAATGAGGACAGGATTTCCAACCAGGACGATTTTATATTTGACAGAAAAAAGCTGATCACCGCCACCAACGCCTTCGGCATGGGCATCGACAAATCCAACGTGCGGTTTGTCATCCATTACAATATGCCCCAGAGCATGGAAAACTATTACCAGGAGGCCGGAAGGGCGGGAAGGGACGGAGATCCCGCCGAATGCATCCTCCTCTATTCCCCGCAGGATATGATCATCGGCAGGTATTTGATCGAGCATCGGGAAAGAAACGAGGAACTGACCGACGAAGAATTTGAGGAACTCCGGCGCAGGGATCTCGAAAAGCTGCGCAGGATGGAAAAATACTGCGAATGTCCGGGCTGTCTCCGGCAGTATATCCTGGAATACTTCGGCGAAAAAGCCAAAGGTGCATGCTCCGGCTGTTCCCACTGCGCCGGCGGCGTGGTCACGGACGCCACATGGGAAGCGCGGAAGGCCGTCGCCGCAGCTGTCGAAATGAACGGCCGATGCGGATTGAAAAACATGGCCAAGGTCCTGTGCGGGACCGTCCGAGAGGAAGACAAAAAACGCCGTTTTTCTTCCCTTCGCTGCTGGAAAGCCCTGGACGGCATGGAAGAAACGGAGGTATGCGGCCTGTTGGAGGCGATGGTACGGGACGAGATTCTTGCCCGCAGTTTTCCGGGCGGTTATCCCGTGATCAAACCCGGTCCCCTGGCTGAGGAGGTCATTTCGGGGAAAAGAAGCTTTATGTGGCGAAAGCCCGAGGAAAAGAGCGCCGGACGCGGCTCCCCTGTCCGCGTTTCAGGCGAAGGAGGATGGAATGAGGAAGACCTGATGGCGCTCCTGCGCGGGCTGCGTCTATCCGTTTCACAGGAAAAAGGCCTGCCTCCCCACATTATTTTTTCGGATTCGGCCCTTACCGACATGTGCAGGAAGCTCCCCCTGACGGAAAAGGAATTCATCGACGTTTCGGGCGTCAGTTTTCGGAAAGCCGAGGAATACGGCGCTCGTTTCCTGCAGGTAATCCGTTCCTTCTGCGCCAGGTTTGCCATCCGTGAGATCCCGGATGAGACGAAATCGCGCCGGCAGGCGAAGACGTACCGGGCGGACCAGCGCCTTCGGTTCATGCTCACGCCGTCGGAAGCCTCCGCCTTTGTTCCCTCCGGCGAGCCCTGTACCATGGCGCATTTCGCCAAAGCTCTCTCCGATTTGAAGGAGCCCCGGGATGTCCGGAAGCTTTTCGGCGTGGACGTGGAAGGAAAGCTCGTTTCCATGAATGCCCTGATAAAACAAAAAACAGAAACCGGCGAATACACCGTCGCCGGTCCCAAAGCGGGGGAATTCCGTTTGTCTGTGCAGGAAAAGCGTTCCGCAAAAGGCACGGTCTATCAAATCATCCTGCTTCCCCCCGAAGCGCAGACGGCAATCCTCAGGCTTTATACCCTGCCCGGGGATCAAAAGTGACTTTGTTTTAAGGGCGATACGTCCAGCCGGCGTCCCCATGGTAGATCATCAGCTTCGTCATTCCGCCGTCCGCGCAGATATTCTCCCCGGTGATGAAACCGGCCTTGTCGCCCGCAAGGAACAGGATCAGTTCCGCGATGTCCTCCGGCCTGCCGACCCTGCCGGCAGGCTGCTGAAGGGCGTCCGGCCCGTCGTATTCCGCGCCCTGCGTATCGATCCACCCGGGCGAGATGCTGTTTACCCTTACCCGGCCGGCCAGGCTGACAGCCAGCGCGTGGGTCAGGGCGGATATTCCTCCCTTGGCGGCGGTGTAGCTTTCCGTCTGCGCCTGGCTCATCCTGTCCCTGGAGGATGAGATGTTGATTACCGAGGCCCCCGCGGCAAAAACGGGAAGGAACAGCTTTGTAAGATAGAAGGGCGCCGTTACCCCCACATCAAGAGCGCGCCGGAAATCCTCATAGGAGCATTCGTCGATTCCTTTCATCAACGGCGGAGCGTTGTTGACAAGCACGTCCACGCGCCCGTGACGGGTCATCACAAACCGTGCGAACGCCTCCAGGTCTTCCTTCCTGCCGACATCGCCGGTAAACGAACATTCGGGAAGAATGTCCGCCGTACAGACGGCCATTCCCTCCCTTCGGAACGCCTCCGCCGCGGCCTTTCCTATTCCGTGGCCGCCGCCGGTGATGACCGCAACCTTTTGCATGATTTATTCCTTTCCTCCCTTTCCGGCAATCGAAAAGAAAGCTGCGGGGATGTGGCAATAGCCTCCTGGATTCTTGTCCAGGTACTTCTGATGGTATTCTTCCGCGGGATAAAAGTTCTGAAGCGGCTTCACTTCTACCGCCAGGGCTTTCCCGCGCTTTTTTTCTTCCTCGTCATATACCTTTCGGACGACGGGCAGAAGCGTTTCGTCCGTATAATAGATGCCGGTGCGGTACTGAATGCCCTCGTCATGCCCCTGGCGGTTGACCGAAAGGGGGTCGATGACCGAAAAATAAAAACGAAGCAGTTTTTCCGCGGATATCACATTGTCGTCAAACACGACCCGGACCGTCTCTGCATGTCCGCTGTCGGCGCAGACGTCCCGATAGCCCGGATTCTCCGTGGGGCCGTTGGCGTAGCCTGTTTCCGTCTCCGTGACGCCGTCAAACTGGTCGAAAAATTTCTGCACGCCCCAGAAGCAGCCGCCCGCAAGATAAATGGTTTTCATTATAATGCCCCCAATCTACTTTTGACCGGTGTGTTCGGAAAGTTGTTCAGCGAACGGCTCCGTACCGGGAATCAGCCGTTTTCCGTCAGCTTCTTTTTAAGGTCGTCGACAGCCTGCGCCGTCTGAGGATCCGTTTTCAGGTCCGCGGTCACCTTCTGGCAGGCGTGCATCACGGTGGTATGGTCCCGGTTGAAGGCCCGCCCGATCATCTCCAGGGAAACGCCCACCATTTCCCGGCACAGGAACATGGACATCTGCCTGGGAACGGCGATATCCCTGGACCGCCGGGGACCTTTCAGATCCTCCCAGCGAATGTTGAAATAATCCGCCGTCGCCCTGATGACGTCGTCGCAGCTGACCCGGCGCTTTTCACTGGCGGCGAAAGTCTCCCGCAGCGCGGTTTCAGCCAGCTCCCTGTCCACCTGCCTGCCCGTCAGCGAGGCGTAAGCGATCAGCCTGGTCATGGCGCCTTCCAGTTCGCGGATGTTGCTGGAAATCCTTTCGGCGATCATATGCAGCACCTCGGGCGGCACGTTGATGGGCTCGTCCTCCGCTTTCCTCCGCAGGATCTCATAGCGCGTTTCCTCGTCGGGCCTGGATATGTCCGCGATCAGACCGCCTTCAAAGCGCGATCTGAGCCGCTCTTCCAGCCGCGGAATCTCCCTGGGCGGCTTGTCCGAGGAGATGATAATCTGTTTGCGGTTTTCCCGAAGGCTGTTGAAGGTATGGAAAAATTCCTCCTGCGTGGCGTCCCGGCCCGCCAGGAACTGAATGTCGTCCACCATCAGCACGTCCACGTTGTTGCGGTATTTTTCCTTGAATTCTGACATGGTGCGGGTCTGGATGGCGGTGATCATCTCGTTGGTAAATGCCTCGGTGGTCATGTATTTGACCCTTGCCTCCGGGTTCTGGGAAAGGATATAATGGCCGATCGCGTGCATCAGGTGCGTTTTGCCGAGCCCCACCCCGCCGTATATAAACAGCGGGTTGTAGTTTGTCCCCGGTGATTCCGCCACGGCAAGGGACGCCGCATGGGCAAAGCGGTTGTTGGCCCCCACGACGAAGGTATCAAAAGTATATTTGGGGTTCAGGGAAGCCGCCGACAGGTTTTTTGAAGGCGCGGCGCCGTTTTTCATTTCGCCCGCTTCCGACGGGGTCAGGATTTCCGCCCGCATTTGCCGTCCCGCCGCCTGGGAGACGGCGTTGGAAATCAGGCCGGTGTACCTGTTTACGACAAACTGGTAATAAAAATCCGTAACCGCCTCCACATACAGGCATTCGCCCGTAATGGAAATCGGACGGAGCGCCCCCCTGATCCATGTGTTGAAGGTCACTTCCGTCATTTCCGCGCGCATCAGAACGCACGCCTTTTCCCAAATCGCCGCCGTATCCACTGGAATATCTCTCCCAATTGTATATTTATTTCATCTAACCGCTTTCCGGGGTCTCCGGATCGGGACCGGAAGAAACCGCCTCCGGCCCACATTTGTGGATAACCTCCGGTGGATAACTTTCTCTTGCCGTGCCGCTATCAGATTCTATCAGATATCCAGAAACTTTTCAAGCGGCAGTTCCCGCTGTTTTCCGACCATTTTTCGACATGTTACGTTATCGCTTTTTTCTAAAAACATTCAATTCACACGGTGGATAACACGCCGCACTATCTGTAGTGCCGCAATCGTGGTCCATGCACAACCGGTAGCCGCACATATGCATATTTATACATTATCCAAATCAGGATTGTCTTTTGTTTTAAGACTTATTTAATAATTTCGGAAAATGCGCGTTTTCCGTCGGCGCGGCCGCGCGTTTTTCTTTCCTCCTGTTTATGGACTTTTATGCCGCTTTGTGCTATCTTTATGTTGTACCTCTGTTGTCCGTCAGAAAGGAGCAGCCCATGATTGCGGTCGCGCAGGTCATTTCCGTCCTGATCCCCTGGTTGGGGCCTTCCCTGTGCGATTCGCTTTACCCCGCAGCCGAGAAGATCTGCGTCCGGCTTTCGGGATATTCCCCCAGGCGTTCCCCGGAAGAGGACCGCGATTTTGTCAGGCAGCATGTATTCGAGTCAGTATACCGGCTCACCGGCGGTTCGCTGCTGGTTTTTCCCTCTCCCGGGCAGGAGGTCACGATGTGTCCGGACGATTTTGATACGATCACCGACGAGATCATGTTCCTTCTGTTCGACACATTCCCCGCGGACACGCTTCATCTGCGCATCCTTGAGGAATATTCCGAGCGCACCGGAAGTCTTTCCGCCCTGAGAAAGATTTATGTCTCCTTCGGCAATCTGATCCCGGGCGGAGAAAGAGCCGCCCTGAAGAGGGTCATCCTCGGCTTTCCCGCTTTCAGGCTGTACTGGATGAAGGACGCCGGCGGATTCCCATCCTGAACAAAAAGAAGGTTTACTGTTTTGAGCAAAGTCATCTCTGTCGTCAACCAGAAGGGCGGCGTCGGCAAAACCACCACCGCGGTCAATCTGTCCGCCTGCCTTGCCAATATCGGTTCTCACGTGTTGATCGTGGATCTGGATCCCCAGGGCAACGCGTCCAGCGGCCTTCAGATGAAGGCCGGCAGCCGCACGGTGTATGAAGCCCTGCTCGGCCAGTGCGCGCTGAAGGACGCGGTGACCCGTACCATGCAAAAGCACCTGGACGGCGCTCCCACCGACATCAGGATGGCCGGAGCCGAGCTGGAGCTGGCGGGAATGGATAAGCGGGAGTACCGCCTCAAGGAGGCGCTTGCTCCCATCCGCGGCGATTACGATTATATCCTGATCGACTGTCCCCCGTCCCTCGGTCTGATCACCGTCAATGCCCTGGCGGCTGCCGACAGCGTGCTGATTCCCATCCAGTGCGAATACTACGCCCTGGAGGGGGTTTCGTCCCTGATCAGCACCATTACCCGCATCAAAAAAAGCGTCAATCCGCACCTGGAAACCGAGGGCGTGGTTCTGACCATGTTCGACGGCCGGACCAACCTGAGCCTCCAGGTGGCGGCCGAGGTGAAAAAGCATTTCAAAAACAAGGTCTTCGCATCGGTAATCCCCCGCAACGTACGTCTTGGGGAAGCGCCGAGCCACGGACTGCCCATCCACCTGTATGATCCCAAATCCGCCGGGGCCGAGGCGTACAGTTCGCTGGCAAGGGAACTGATCAAACGCGGCCGGAAGTAGAGAAAGGAGTCACGGCATTATGAAAAAAAGCGGCCTTGGACGCGGCCTTGACGCGCTGCTCCCGGAACTGGAGGAAGAGGATCCGCAGGACGGACAGACCACGCTGAGCATCCACCGGATCGACACCAACCCGGACCAGCCGAGGAAAAATTTTTCGGAGGAATCCCTGCGCCAGCTGGCGGAAAGCATCGCCACCGCCGGTATACTCCAGCCAATCCTGGTGGTGCGCCGCGGCGACCGCTTCCGCATCGTCGCGGGCGAAAGGAGATTCCGCGCCGCCCGTCTGGCCGGGCTGACCGAGGTGCCGGTGATCGTGCGGGACCTGACGGAAGAACAGCAGATGGAAATCGCGCTGATCGAGAACCTTCAGCGGGAAGACCTGAATCCCATCGAAGAGAGCGAAGCCATCAAAAACCTGATGGACAAATGCGGCTACACCCAGGAACAGGCTGCCCGGAGACTGGGACGTTCCAGGCCCGCGGTGGCAAATTCCCTTCGCCTGCTCTCCCTTCCCGAGATGATCCGCCGCTATGTGGCCGACGGACTCCTTTCCGCGGGACACGCGCGGGTACTGTGCGGTATCGAGGACGAAGAAAGGCAGCTTGCCCTGTGCGAAACCGCTCTTCGCGAGGGCCTGAACGTCAGGGCGCTGGAAGCCCTGGCAAGCAAAAAAAGCGTATCGCCCGCGGGCGGCAAAACGCCGCAGACCCTGTCCCTGGAGCTTAAGGATATGCAGGAAAGGCTTACCTCGGCTTTCGGTGTCAAAACACAGATTTCCGGCAGCGAGGAAAGCGGCAGGATTATCCTGTCTTACTCCAGCCGGGAGGAACTGGAAAGCATATATGACCGACTGGAGCAGCTGGAACAATAAATAAATCCGATCAAAAAAACCGCGCCGTTGGCGCGGTTTTTTGATCGGTCCGGATCAGGCTTCCTTCGCCATCTCCACCAGCTGGGCGAACGCGGCGGGGTCGCTGACCGCCAGTTCCGCCAGCATCTTACGGTTCACTTCGATGTTTTTCTTCTTGAGACCGTTGATGAAGGTGGAATAGCTCATGCCGTTGGCGCGGGCGCCCGCGTTGATGCGGACGATCCACAGGCGGCGGAAGTCGCGCTTGCGCTGCTTGCGGCCGACATAGGCATAACGGAGAGAACGGCGAACCTGTTCGCTGGCGCTGCGATACTGCTTGGACCTGGTGCCAAAGTAGCCCTTCGCCAGCTTCAACACCTTGCGGCGTTTTTTATGGGCGTTTACAGCCCTTTTGATGCGTGCCATAAAATAACCTCCTTAGCGGCGACGGACTTATTTATACGGGATCAGTTTGCGGATGGTCTTTGCTTCTTCGTTGTTCTGGATCATACCGCCCTTGCGAAGATGACGGATCCTCTTGGTCGTCTTCTTGTTCAGGATATGGTTGGCGTTCATTTTCTTATGCTTCACCTTGCCGGTCTTCGTCAGGTCGAAGCGTTTGGCCGCGCCGCGATGAGTCTTCTGTTTGGGCATTGGGATTGTCCTCCTTCCGGAATATATTGATTAGGCTTTGGGAACGGCAGCCTTCGGCTGGCTCTGTCCCTTCGAAGCCTTATCCGCTTTGGGCGCAAGGATCATAAACATGTTGCGGCCTTCCATCATGGGGCGCTTTTCGACAACGGACACATCCCGGACCCGTTCCGCAAAACTCTGCATCACTTTCAGTCCGATATCCGAATGGGCGATCTGCCTGCCCCGGAAGCGAATGGAGACCTTGACTTTGTTTCCATCCTGAAGGAACTTCACCGCATTCCTGGCTTTGATGGCCACGTCGTTCTCCTCGATGGTCGCGGAAAGCTGAACTTCCTTGATTTCCACCGTTTTCTGGTTCCGGCGCATTTCCTTTTCGCGCTTGGCCTGTTCAAAACGATGCTTGTCATAGTCCAGCAGCTTGCATACGGGGGGAACAACGCCGGGTACGATCTTGACAAGGTCCAGGCCCTGCTGTTCGGCCATTTCAAGCGCTTTCGCCGTCGGCATGACGCCGAGTTGTGCGCCGTCCGGGCCGATCAGGCGGACTTCCCTGTCCCTGATCTCTTCATTGATCATCCATTCCGTGTTGATGTCGATACACCTCCATAAATAAGTAAAACAGCGGGTGGAAACCACCCGCCGATAAACGCAATCCTCCAGGGAAAGGCCTTTACCCGCACAGAACAAGATCCGTGTCGGGGAGAAGCGGGCAGCTTCTGCTTCGAACAGACGATATTATATTCCATCCCTGCGCCGCTTGTCAAGCGTTTTCTTCGGTTTTACCGGCCTTTCATCCGGTCTTTTTCGATTTTTTTCAGGGGATCCGGCCCCGTGCTTTGATTGCGGCGCTTTTCGAAGAAAGCCTTCAGCATGGCGGCGGACCTTTCCTGCAGCACGCCGCCGGAGCACGGCACCGTGTGATAGAACCTGTCGTCCTCGGGCAGGTCGTACACACTGCCGCAGCAACCCTGAACCGGGTCGTAAGCCCCGAACACGCATTCGTCGATCCCCGCCAGGATCATCGCTCCGGCGCACATGGGACAGGGCTCCAGGGTGACCGCCAGCCTGCATCCTTTCAGCCTGCGGGTTCCCAGCGCCCTGGCGGCCCGCAGCATGCACAGCATCTCGGCGTGGGAAAAAATCCCCTCCGGATCGCCTGTCTCGCGCATATTGCGGGCTCTGGCAATGATTTTGCCGCCGTACTCGATCACGCAGCCGACGGGGACGTCCTCTCCCGCGTTTTCAGCCTCCCGCAGAGCGTTTTCCATCAGTTCCCTGTCGTCCATTCCAAGGCACACCCCCCGTTATCATCATACCATCTTCCCAGTTCGTCCGCAAGCGGAACGGCGGATGAATGTCCGGTTAACAAATCCGTAACTTTCTGTAAACAAACGGAGGAAGAACTGGTCATTTTTTTAAATTATGATATACTGTTTCCCGGAAAGGAGCTGTTTATGGAAAAGAACGTTTCCAAACCGTCTTTTCGGGGAATCGTTTCCCTGCTTTCGCTGCTTGTCTGCCTGACATTGCTCTTTCCCGGCGTTTCTGACGTCCGCGCCGAAGGCGATATCGTGATGGTCTGCCTGAACATCGGCAAAGCGGACTCCATCCTGCTTAAGGGCGATGACTGGGCTTACCTGATCGACACGGGCTACGAACAGTCCTTCCCCGCCATTGAGACCATGCTGGCCCAGTACGGCGTAACACGGCTGGACGGCGTTTTCCTGACGCATTGCCACAAGGATCATTACGGCAGCCTGATGCGCCTGGCCCAAAGCGGAACAGAGGTCGGCGCCTGGTACGGAGCGGAGATATACTACGATGTGAAGCCCCAAAAGCATCCGCTCCTCCTCGCCGCGGAAGAAGCGGGAGCCTCCGTCACCTGGCTGAAAGCCGGGGACGTTATACAGGCGGGCAAGGATGCGTCCTTCACGGTGCTCGGCCCTCTTAAAGTCGATACTGACAATGAAAACAACAATTCCCTGGTGATGCGCTTCTCCTCTCCCTTTGGCAGCATCCTGCTTTGCGGCGACATGAAAGAGGCCGAAGAAAGCTCCCTGCTCTCTTCCGGTGCGATTGTCCCCTGCGATATCCTCAAGTGCGGCCATCACGGGGACAGCGGCGCCACCTCCAACGCTCTTCTTGCCGCCGTACGCCCGGAATTCGCCCTCATTTCCACGGCGACCGGCGAGGAAGAGGATACTCCCGGCGGCGGAACACTCCGACGGCTTAATGCCGCCGGGGTCAAGGTATACGTAACCCAGGATTTCCGGGACGCGGTGGAGTTTCGCCTTGGCGCGGCCGGGATTACCGCGGGCGATATCGCCTGGAACGGGATCCCCGAAAGGGTTCGGGGCCTTGAAATGCGGATCTCGCTTGCGGACGACACCGTCACCGTAATCAACACCGCGTCCGCGGATATCATTGTGGAGGATGCCGTACTGTATTCCTCCAAAGGGACCCAGCTTTTTGATCTCGGCCGTCTGATAGTCCCCGCGAAAGGATCCGTCGTCATCGGCAGTTCCGTATCTCCTTCTTCATGCGACCTTTACGTTTCGTCCAAAAAACAGGTATGGCACACCGGGGAGCTTGACACCGCGGTGCTCTATGACAAATGGGGACGCCCTCTTGCCTGGGCAAACAACGGACTTCCCGAATGAGTCGCATCCGCCGAATCGTTTTGTCCTGCGGACAATCGATATACAGAGAATAATGAAAGGATGAACCAAATGAACAAGCTTGCAAAAAGAACAGCGGCAGTCCTTCTGTCGCAGGCCCTGCTGCTTTCCGCAGCCGCTTTTGCGGAAGCTCCGGTGACGGAAG
Organism: uncultured Eubacteriales bacterium; assembly: GCA_902789365.1. Taxonomy (GTDB): domain Bacteria; phylum Bacillota; class Clostridia; order Christensenellales; family Aristaeellaceae; genus RUG756. The sequence goes on along the minus strand of CADANQ010000015.1, from coordinate 8,566 downwards.
AGCCGGCGGCAGCCGAAGTTCCGGCAGCCGAAGCTCCGGCGGCGGAAGCGCCGGCCGCGGAAACCGCCGCCGTCGAACTTAAGGACGACGCCGCCGTCATGACGGTCAACGGCCGGGTATTCACCGTGAATGATTTCAAATCCGCAGCCTACTACCTGTATTCCAACCAGTACACCCAGACTCCCACCGATTACTCCCTGGCCTACAGTTTCCTTCTTCAGGATGAAATGTATCACTATGGCGTGTCCAAACTGGGCCTGGACCAGTTTACCGAGGAAGAAACGGCGGGCTTTGCCGCCGACGCGCAGTCGGAATGGGACACGGCTGTTCAGTCCTATGTTGATTACTACAAGACCGGTTCCGAGACTGAGGAAGAACTTGCCAAACTGGAGGAATCCGCGAACGTTTATTGGACCTCCATGGGTTATACGGTTGAGGATATTGCCGAAGAACTGAAAGCGGGAAAGATCGACTCGCGCCTGCGCGATTACATCATCAAAACCTACGGGCTTGAGGTGAGCCGCGAAGATGTCGAAACCCAGTTCGCCGCCCTCGTGGAGGAGGACAAGAGCATTTTTGAAGAAAACCCCACCATGTACGAGCTCTATCAGAATTATTATCAGTATGATTCCTATTATATTCCAAACGGTTATCGCGGTGTTCTGCAGATTCTTCTGGCCGTGGATGAGACCCTTCTGAACGATTATAACACCAAGCTGGCCGCCTACGAAAGCCAGCAGGCTGCCGCGGCGAATCCCGACGCGGCGGCTGACACCTCAAATCCCGATACGACGGATACCGGTGTTGCTCCCGATACAGCGGAAACCGCCGTGACACTGGAAGAAGTTGAAGCGGCAAGGGAAGCGGCGCTTGCCAGCGTACAGGACAAGATCGACGAAATCTATTCCCGGCTTGAAAGCGGCGAAAGCTTCATTTCCCTGATTCCCGAATACAACATCGATCCCGGAATGCAGTCAGAGGAGTATCTTGCCTCCGGTTACATGGTCCATAAGGATTCCATCGTTTACGATCCGGCTTTCATCGGCGCCGCCTTTGATGAAAACATGACGGCGATCGGCAGCGTCAGCGCTCCCGCCTTGGGTCAGTACGGCGTGTACATCGTCTATTATCTCCGCGACGCCGGCGGGCCCGTCGAACTGGACGACAGCCTGTACGCCAGCCTGGAGAATAACATTGTTTCTGCCAAGCTGAACCAGAAATTCGTCGAATTGGTCGCCGAGTGGCAGGCCGAAAGCGAGATTACCTATGAGGCGGAGACCTTCACCACCCTGACCGGCCTTCAGGTCGTGGACGGGCAGGTCGTTTTCCCCGAATCCGAAGCTCAGTAACATTATATGGGGCCTTCCCGCCGAGGGAAGGCCTTTTTTTCGTCTGTTTATTGACAAAACCGGATTATCGTGTTATGAAATATGAGCGGCAAAGGCGGCTGAATGGCTGCGTGCCTTTGGCATGAGGAAAGTCCGAGCACCGCAGGGCAGAATGCCAGCTAACGGCTGGTGGAGGCGACTCCAAGGCAAGTGCAACAGAAAGATACCGCCGTCTTACGACGGTAAGGGTGGAAATGTGCGGTAAGAGCGCACGGGCGGCCTGGCGACTGTGCCGTCATGTAAACCCCATTCGGTGCAAGATCCGGAAGACACACAGGGCGGCCCGTCCTGTCTTCGCAGTATCGCTTGAGCACATTGGCGACTTTGTGTCGAGATAGATGGCCATTTTTAACAGAACTCGGCTTACAGGCCGCGCTTTGCCGCAATTATTTTCCTTCCCTTGACAAAGGTACCCTTTTGTGGTATCATCCTTTTTGCGTCTGACGACGCCATGCGCTCGTAGCTCAGCTGGATAGAGTGTCAGACTCCGACTCTGAAGGCCGTGGGTTCGAATCCCGCCGGGCGCACCACTCAAAAAGCCCCCAAAACCACGCAGTTATGCGGGTTCTGGGGGTTTTCATTTGGTCTGCTCTCTGATCATTGCGTTCACGCGCTCCGCCGCATACGTCGAATCGACGGCGGAATCCACGATGGTGCGCATCATGTCGCGGATGCCTTTCCCGACGCCGTCGGAACGGTTCCTGGTCACGGACCTAATCCGGTCCATCGTGCTGCCGTTCATCCACAGCAGCATTTCGCCGCGGGACGCCTGCACGGCGTCATAAATTCTGTGGTCCTTCATCGCCTGTTCGACCGGATCGACAAAGTCCTGCTCGGCGAAGGGGACGGCCTTGTTCTCCTGCGTCATGTACTGCCAGAAGAATTCGGCAAACGCCTCGCCCGGAAGCTGCGCGGCGCTGTAATTCTGGGCGAACAGCGCGGGCAGCCTTGCGATCATCTCCGGCGTACCATGCATCCCGATCTGGGCGGCCACACCGTGCCCCAGCTCATGCATGCCGACGACGAAGCTGTTCGCGTTCATGTTCCGTATCCTGATCGCCCTGACCCTTTGCTCGTAGAAGCCCAGGACCTGCGCGGGTACGCCGGCCATGTTCCTTGTGCCAATGGCCTGCCCGATGTTCAGCTTACGGGCAAGGCCCTTCGCGATCTGCTGCGGGCTCTTCATACGCTGCGTATGGTCGGGGTTGTTGTTAGGTGCATGTGGATCAGCGTGCTGACTGTAAGAAGCGGCGCGCTGGATGCTGTTGTTCAGCGGGAACCCATACTCGCCCAGCTCCTCGCCGACGTAGTTCCGGATCATCTCATCCATCAAATCATCGGACGGGAGCGAGTAGCGGATGTCGTTGTCCTGGTCGTTGAAACGTTCGCTGAGAGGGATCACTTCGCCGGTGTTGTCGTAGGTGATGGGATCAGCGGATTTAATCTGGTTGGGATCAAACACCACGATCTCTTCATTTGTAATGATTCCATCGTAGCCAAGCCCGCGCAGGAACTCCCCGATCCCGTCAGTCATCTTGCCGTCAGGTCCGTATTTAAAACTGTTAAGGAACGATGCCGGATTCTTAATCCTCAATGCCTCTATTCTGGAAAGGTTCTCCTGATACTGTTCGGGAGTAATGCCCCAGGAGGGATTGTATTCCTCAAGCTCGGCCGCCGTTCTTTCCCTGATAGCATCTGCAATATTGTCAGGCGCAGCGCCCCTCAGATCAAGCGGATTATTGAGTGAAAGCCATGCGTCTACGATCCTCGTGCCGTCCGTCCATTGCATTGCGTCATAGCTGTCATGCGCGAAATAGAACCCGGGACCATACCTGCTGTCGCCCTGCCAGTTCTCGCCGGACCTGGACCGGTCGAACACGTTGAACTCGTTGGCGGTGCCGTGATAACCCTTGACGGTATACCCGGCTTTCTGTGCCGCCTGATCCACCATCCTCTGTGCCTCGTCCATCTCTCCCGCTTCAACGGCGGCCATGTAATCGTCGTCGAGCTCTTCGGCGGGGAGACTGTACCTGACACGGTCGGCAAACATATCCCTGACGGCCTGGTAGGTTCCTTCATTGGCGGGCACGATCTCGCTGACGCCGTTTACGTAATCCTCCAGCACCTGCCGGTTGAAAGCGTCGTCGAACACAGCGCGCACAGGCACCTGCGGGATGATCGCCCCGCTGTCCCGGTCGAACAGCTTGTAGTCCACCAGGAACTTCTCGTATCCCTCGGTGTACACATACTCGCCGTTCTCCATGTTCAGGAACTTGGCGAATCTCGGTATCAGGCCGCGTTTCTTACAGACCTCCAGGAAGGCGTTCACGAATTCCACCTTGTTGGTGATCGGTGTTCCCTTGGCTGCCCAGGCATTGATCACATCCTTATAGATGTTGACCTGCTTTTCGGCCACCGTTCCCGTCGCCGCATCTTTTTCGGTCTGGTCGAGCTTGTAATTGTTCCAGTCGCCGATCTTCTTCTGGTTGCGGATCATGTTGGCCAGTGAAGAATAGAAAGGAATGATCTGGTCAATCTCACGGGTCTTCATGGCGAGTCTGATCATTTCATCGTTGATGCCGATGATGTTGTCGCCGATGTTCGGGCTGGATTCCGCGACGTCAATGCCGTTTGCGTCCCTGTAATTCTTGTCGAAGCGGTTGATGCCTTCTACATCGTCATACCAGATTTCGCCGTTCCTGATGCCGTTGCCCTTCGGGATGTGACTCCGCAGGATCCTCATGCCGGTATCCTTGACCATCCTGGCGAACCACGGCTTCTTGGTGTAGCCCTGGATCATCAGACCTTTCTCCGCAGAATCCAGCGTGATCTGGATGATGTCGATCATCGTGCGCGGATCGGCATCGGAAAGTGAAAAGATGCGGAGACCACCCTTGCTGTTCTTGCTGGCAATGGTGCGCTTGCTCCACTTCTTGATCTGGTTATTGTACTCGGCCATGCCTTCCACAAGCCGCGCGGACGCCATGCCCCTGGCATTGTTGAAGGCGACGAAAGCGTTGTGAATGCCCCGATGCTCATCGTAGAGCTTCCGGAAGCCTTCGTAGGTGACCAGATCGTACTGCGTCGGCACATAAGTATCGTCGCCGATCATTTTGCGGAACTTCTGCTTCAGGGACCCGTCATTCAGCTGATCGATGAAGCCCTGCGCGATCTCGCCGGTATGCTGCCGGCGGTCCTCAACGAAGCAGGGCCCGCAGGTAACGGTGACGCCCTCTTCGATGAGCTTCTGCCGGATGGCCTCGTAATCCTGAGCCGTGAAAACACGGTTCGGGAATTCCTTCTGCAGCCTGTCGAAGATCGCGGTAAACTGGGTCCGCTTCGGGCAATTGGTATTGAGATCGACGGAGCCCTGCGAGTAATCGGAATTCGTCTTGAGCCAGGAATACCTCGGATCGTTCTCGTAATCCAGCTCCATCATGTGCTGAAGGATGATGGACGAAACGGTATTCAGACTTTCGAGCCACGCCCTGGACTCATCCTCGGTGAAGCCCAGCCCCGATTTCACCAGCCGCTCCACGGCCGCCTCGATCTCCGCGTCGGTCTTCGGCGCCGTCCTGAGCGAGTACTGAACGGCCGCGCCGGAACTCGGGTCAATCTCGATGCCATGCTCACGCAGGGATTCGTTGACGGTGTCGACGGGGATGCTGTACCGAATATCCGGATTGTGCGGATCAAAAAGCCCTATATTGTCAGTCGCAGATTTTATCTGGGTAGGCTCAAACGCCACATAGGTCGTATCACCGTTTTTCTCTGTCGTAATGATCCCATCATATCCGGCATCTTCGCATGCGTCTCGGAATTCTCCGGTATCATTCCTGAACAGCTGCCATCCGTAAAGCTGATCGGTTCCATAAGCATCGGCAACACTCTGCACATAGTTTTCACCCGCTTTGATTCCTGCCCGATCCAACACATCCTGCCATTCGGATACGGTTCTTGTCCCATTGCTCTCAAGGTACAGAGGCTTTTGCAAGGACAGATAGGCCTCTGTTATATGGCTTTCTGCCCGGCTGTCAAACAGCTTAGGCCTCCGTTCAGCATATTCCCTGTTGTTCGAGAAATAGAAATACGGGTGAGTCTCTCCGTTCTGAACATACTGCGGTTCAAACACTGTAAATTCGGATGCTGTTCCATGGTAGACCACCTTCGGATTCCCATTTTCGTCTGTTACCTTACTGTTGCGGAACCAGCGTTTAAACTGTTGCGTATCGGTCTGGCTTCGGATTTCCATCTTGACATATGATTCCGGGTCTGTTATCTTATGAATGAGCCCGGTCGGGAAGGTATCAGAGAATTGTGCTCTGGGACCTGCTCCTGACTCAGCGGCTCTTTTTTTGTTGAAATAATAGACCCTGAAATCCGTTTGGCTGTCTTGTTCAAACGCATTCTGCAACTCTTGCAGCATTTCTTCGTTTGCATGAACGGTTAGCACATGATGAGTATCAATGTCAATGCCGGAAATTTTTCCGTAGCCATCAACAACCAGAGGCACGATTACCTGCTGCCCACTTTTTGCTTTCATTGAAACATAAATCAGTAGTTTACCAGGGTCGCTGTGTGCTATCACGGCAATCGGGTCTGCTATCTTCTCAGGGAGCTTTGCAAATTCATTCAAGCTGAATTTATGATCATCTTTTTCGCTTCTGTTTCCCTGATAAGTATCAGCAATGGAATACAAAGCATGGGTTTGAGTTATGGTCAAAGGCAAAGCAGGCAACCCAATATCCCTCAGTATTTTCGGTGTTTCTCCGATAAGCAGCGCATCGTTTCCAAGCAGCTCCTTTGTATCCGGATCCATCAGGTCTTCCAACTGTTCTCTGAAGGATTTCATGTACTCAAACGATGACGGATTTGCGTATTCATCGGACAACCAGGAGCCATCCGTAGGCATAGCATACTGCGTCCTTCCCTCGCTCGTCTGCCTGTTCGCCCTCGCGTCCTCCAGCGCCCTCGCGAACATATCCCGGACCTGCTCGATCCGCGTCACGGCCGGGTCATTGATGCCCGACAGTTTCCTGACGAAACGAGTCAGCGCGCTCCAGATGCGCTTCGCAATGGGTTCGTGCTCGCGGGTCAGCTGTTTGATGGCCGCGGTGTTCACGTCGTTCTTCCCGCCGCCTTCCTTCTTGAACAGCACATCGAAGGTCAGGTCGGCGACCAGCTCTTTCTGGGCGTCTTCAGGCGTCAGCGGGGTCGCGTCGATGCTGCTGTCCTGTTCGTGCAGCTTCGGCAGCTCACGGTTGTACCGCTCCATATATGCCTGAGTGTCGGCATTGATCCTTGCCTGCGCTTCGGGCCCGGTCCCGTACTTCAGGGCCAGCAGGGCATTCGCGTATTCTCCGTACAGCCCGGAGCCCTCGATGCTGTGCGTCAGCTCATGCAGCATAACGCGGTAGATCGCGTCGCCCTGTGTGGTATGGACATCCAGGACGAGGGTGTTCGTCGAACTCTGATAGAAGCCTTCGGGCGCGCTTCTCACGGTGCCCTTCCTGGTCAGGTCGGCCAGCTTGATGTTCACGCCGCTCATCCTGCCAAGGTTCTGCACAAAGCGCTTCCGGGACGTTGCCTTCTCAAGGTCGGTGGCATTGTGGATCGTTTCCCTGACGCGCTTGACGAGCTTGGCCCTGTCCTGGGGCGACAGCTTTCCGAGCCTCTGCTCGATCCGGTCGGCGATCACGTCGGCGTCCAGCTTGCCCGCGTTTCTCGTCTGCCGCTCCGTCTCTTTCTTCTCGGCACGTTGCCGGCGGTTCTCCTGGATCTTCTGGCGCGCCTCCTCCTGCCTCTGCACCTCATCGGCAGCGGCCTAAGCCCGCGCGGTCCATTCGGCCAGGGCCTGCTGGGCGCGCTGCGCAGTCCTGTTCATGTTGTTATTGGTCGCGGCCTGTTTCGCCAGGTTATACGCTTCAGCGGAGACCGTTCTGTAATTCGCTTCAGCGGCTGCCCTGGCAGCAACGGCGTTGTTATAACGAGTGAGCACCTGGCCCAGCCGGTTGTTCATCCCGAGTTTTGCATGGGTTGCCGCGTCAAGCAGCTTCTCGTTGGCAGTACCTGCCCTTGTTTTTTCGATAAATCTATAGTATCCCGTTCCGCCTTCTGGTATAATAAAGACCGGTAAACAAAAAGCCGGCGAGGTGAAAACACAGAATGATAACCGTAAACCTGTATTATAAGGGGAAAGGCTCAAATGCCAGGGCATTCGCGGAGGAAATGGAATCTTCCGGAATCGCCGACGCGATCCGCCGTGAGGAAGGCAACCTCCGCTATCAGTATTTCCAGCCGCTGGACGATCCGGAAACGGTGCTGCTGATCGACAGCTGGAAGGACCAGGCGGCCATCGACGCCCATCACGCGAGTCCCATGATGGCGCGGCTGGCGGCGCTCAGGGAGAAATACGATCTGCATATGACCGCGGAGCGGTTTGTGAGCGAAGACCTCGGAGGGGACGAACAGTTTATAAGGAAGTGAATCATGAAGCTGTATCATACGGGCAGCGCGGAGATCCAGAACCCGGATATCCGGCGCGGACGGAAGAACGCCGACTTCGGGCAGGGCTTTTATCTGTCCCCGGATATGGATTTCGCATACCACTGGGCGGGCAGGGACGCGATTGTCAACGAATATGATCTGGATGAAAGCGGCCTGTATATCCGCCGGTTCCGCCGCAACGAGGAGTGGTTCGAATATATTTTCAATAACCGCAGGGCGAAGGACAGCCTGTCAGCAGACGTCGTGATCGGACCGATCGCCAACGACACGATTTTTGAGACCTTCGGGATCATCAGCAGCGGTTTTCTGAAAACCGGGGACGCCCTGAAGCTGCTGTCGGTGGGGCCGGAGTACACCCAGGCGGCCGTCAAAACGGAAAAGGCGGCGGGGCAGCTCAGATGGATCCGGGCCGTCAGGATCGATCAGAGGGACAATACTTCAAGAAAAGAGGATCAGGAAAAATATCAGGCCGACTTCGCCCGGGCCGTGAGGGAAATCGTCGGGGAAGAATAAAACGCGGACTGACGGGATATCCTCAGCCGGATCCTCATCATCCGCAATTGATCAAAAATATGCGTGAAGTGCAAAAGTAACTTCCAGAGTGTAAGGGAGGAAAAGAGAACTGGAAGTTAGTCGTACAGGAGAGAAGAAAAAGCGAGGGAAAAGCCGGA
>CADANQ010000014.1 GCA_902789365.1 uncultured Eubacteriales bacterium | reverse complement strand
TCGGTCTGGTAGACGATGCTGGCCATAACGGTCCCTCCTTTCATGATGAATATATTATACACTATTTTTAAAGGATTGTAAAGTATTAAATAGTTACGTTTCTGTTATCTATGTTATCACTACTTAAAAAGGGTACCTCGTTTACAGAAGCACCCTCTTCGATATCTATTCATCTGTTTCTTGTCTGCCCGTACCGTGAACAGTAACGTATTCTTTCATATCATCCGCGCTTCCCGGAAGCCCTCGGGAAGGCGTACGGCGGCGCCGGTTTTTTTTCGCACCTTTTCCCAGGAGAAGAGGGACAAAAGCTCAGGCAGCGAGGCCGGGACATATTCCGGGAGGATTCCGTAGGCGAAAGCGAGGGCGCCGAGGATCTCCCCGGCGCTGTGCCGCATAAGCAGGGTATCCATGTCGGCGTCGCCGTCACGCTTGGCCAGACGGCGTCCCGCGGCGTCGGTCAGAAGAGGGATGTGCCAATAGACCGGCGTGGCAAAGCCGAGGCAGCGCTGCAGAAAAATCTGCCGCGGCGTGGCGGTAAGAATGTCCGCGCCGCGCACCACTTCCGTTACGCCGGAAAGCGCGTCGTCCACCACCGAAGCAAGCTGATATCCGAACAGTCCGTCCGAGCGCCGCAGGACAAAATCCCCGCATTCCCGGGCCAGGTTTTCCCGCACGGGACCGTACAGCCCGTCGGTGAAGGCGATTTCCTCGTCCGGTACGCGCAGGCGGACGGCGGGGGCGCGAATCGCCGAAAGCCGCGAGATCTCTTCGGCGCTGAGTCTCCGGCAGGCGCCGGAGTATACGTACTGCGTGTCGCCGAGATTCGGTGCGGCCTCGCTGTGCAGCTTTGCCCGGGTGCAGAAGCAGGGATAGGTCAGCCCGCTGCGGGTGAGGCGGTCAAGCGCGCCCCGATACACGTCGTCGCGCTCGCTTTGAAAGACCGTCGCGCCGTCCCAGTCAAAGCCCAGCCGGTCAAGATCCTTCAGGCACCGGTCCGCAAGGGCACGGGGGCAGCGCGGCTTGTCCACGTCCTCGATTCTCAGCAGCGCCCGACCGCCCTGACGCCGGGCGGACAGCCAGCAGAGCATCGCGCAGGCGATGTTGCCAAGGTGCAGCCGCCCGCTGGGCGTCGGCGCAAACCGGCCGATAATCTCCGCCATCTGACAGTCTCCTTTCCCGACTTCAGGGCTTGAGCCCTGTTTTCAGCCCATTTTATCACCGGCGCGGGGAAGGAACAAGCATGTTGTTTTTTTTACCGGAGTATGCTATCATAATTCTGACAGAAAAATGAAGCGGCTGTTTCGGGATTCTTACCGGGCAGCCAATAAGAAAGGGGTTCTTCCATGATGAAACGGTTTGCCGCGCTGCTTCTCGTCGCAATCACGCTTGTTTCTTCCGCCGTATTCGCCGGGGCTGCCGCCGATTTCGATCTGAGAGACTTTTTCCCGTCCGACTTCGACTCCGGCTCCGACTCCGGCTCCGACTTCGGCTCCTTCTCCGGCTCCGTTTCCGTCTCGGTGGGTGATTACGTGTATTTCGGCAGTTTTGATCAGGACAACGTCGCCGGCAAGGAACCCATCCAGTGGCTGGTGCTGGAGGTCAGCGGCAATAAAGCCCTGCTGATCAGCCGGTACGGGCTGGAGTGCAAACAGTTCCATACCAACAGCGCAGGGCAGACCTGGGAAAACTGCAGCCTGCGGACCTGGCTGAACGGCACCTTCTACAAGAACGCGTTTTCTGCGGATGAAAGGAAAGCGATCCAGCATTCCTTTATCGACGAAAGCGTCTCCCAGAGCTCTCCCGCCCTGCCTCCTGCCCGTGTGGGGAACAGTACGCAGGATTATGTCTTCATCCTCAGCTACGCGGAAGCCGTAAAATATCTTAAAAAGAACACCGACCGCATGTGCATTCCCACCGCGCACGCCCTGGCCAGCGGCGGCAACAAGAGCGATCAGGCCTATCTGGGAGGCCAGAGGACCTGCTGGTACTGGCTGCGCTCCCCGGCGTACAAAAACAACGCCGTGGCCGTGGACTGGAACGGTACGATTTCCTCCTGCTATATCAGCCATCAGTACGGCGTGGTCCGTCCCTGCATCTGGGTGGACGCGGACATGGCATTCTGATCCGTTCTGATTATTCTGTTCACCTGACCCGCGGGCGGCGCCCGCGGGTTTTTGCTTTTCCGCCGTCCGAAGGGGCGGACGCGCGATGAAGGAACATTTTCCGGCCCCATGAAAGGGGATGAAGAAAAGTGAAAAAAAAACAGCCGGGCATATTGACAAAGACAGACGCGTATGGTTTAATTTTTCTTGCCAAAAAGTTTAGTCAAATTAAACTTCAGGCCTGCTGAACTTTTTGTTTGATATCACCGGACGGCGGCGTCCGAAAGACGGGGGCTTTGGTGCCGGAAGGAGGGCGGACATGGAAATCGGACCGAAACTCAAGGGGCTGAGGCAGCTTCGGGGACTGACGCAGGAAGAGCTGGCGGACAGGTGCGAACTGAGCAAGGGCTTCATATCCCAGGTCGAGCGCGACCAGGCGTCCCCTTCCATCGCCACGCTCACCGACCTTCTGGAGTGCCTCGGCGTCACGCTTCGCGAGTTTTTCAGCGACGACGGCATGGAAAAGACGGTCTACACGCGGACGGACATGTCCGTCAAGGAGGACCGGGAGACGCTGCGCGGCCGCATCACCTGGCTGGTGCCCACCGCTCAGAAGAACAGCATGGAGCCCATCCTGGTGGAGCTTGGCGCCGGCGGGGAGACCGAGGAGATCAGGCCCCATGAGGGGGAGGAGTTCGGATATGTGCTCAGCGGCACCCTCACCCTGCTGACCGGGGCGGCCCGGCAGAAGATTCACGCCGGGGAAAGCTTCTGCCTTCATCCCAGAACCGTCCACTCCATCCGCAACGAAGGCAGGCTGCCGGCGAAATTTATCTGGGTCACCGACCCGCCCATGTTTTGACGGACCGCCGTTTCTTTGACATAATAAATCGGAAAGGACGCTTGGAAAATGCGTAAACTGATCGAGTTCAAGAACATCGTCAAGTCCTTTGACGGTCAGGTGGTGCTCAAGGGCGTGAACCTGAACATCATGGAGAACGAATTTGTGACCCTGCTGGGCCCTTCGGGCTGCGGCAAGACCACGCTTCTGCGCATCCTGGGCGGCTTTCTGGAGCAGGACGAGGGCACCGTGATTTTTGACGGCCAATGCATTGACCGGGTGCCGCCCTACAAGCGGGAGATCAACACCGTTTTTCAGCGCTACGCCCTGTTCCCGCATATGAACGTGTACGAGAACATTGCCTTCGGCCTGAGAATCAAAAAGCTTGGCAACGACATCATCAGCCAGAAGGTCAACCGCATGCTTTCCCTTGTCAACCTGGAGGGCTACGGCAAAAGGAACGTAACCCAGCTTTCCGGCGGTCAGCAGCAGCGCGTGGCCATCGCCCGCGCCCTGGTGAACGAGCCCAGCGTCCTGCTCCTGGACGAGCCCCTGGGCGCTTTGGACCTGAAGCTGCGCAAGGAGATGCAGCGCGAGCTTAAGCGCATCCAGCAGGAGGTGGGCATCACCTTCATCTTCGTCACCCACGACCAGGAAGAGGCCCTGACCATGAGCGACAAGATCGTGGTAATGAACGCCGGGGAGATCGAGCAGATCGGCACCCCCCTGGAAATTTACAACGAACCCGCCAACGCCTATGTGGCCAGGTTCATCGGCGAAAGCAACATTGTGGACGGTGAGATGCTGACCGGGACGAAGGTCCTCTTTGACGACCACGAATTCGACTGCCGCGATTACCGCATGCGCCCCGGCGAGATTGTGGACGTGCTGATCCGGCCCGAGGATTTTACCATCGTAAAGCCGAAGGACGGCGTTTTGAAGGGCGAGGTCAAGAGCGTTTTGTTCAAGGGCGTGCATTATGAAATGATGGTGGAAACCAGGACCGGCGTTTCCAAGACCGTCAAGATGCATGTGGTCACCCAGCACGACATGAACAACGCCGCCACCGGGGAAAAGATCAGCGCCAACGACTTTTATGTGGATTCCGAAGACCTGGAAAACAAGGAAATGACCGATCAGGATTTCATCTCCATCGCCAACGCCCAGGCCTGGGACGAAGAGTACAGGGACATTTCCCTGACCCATGTGACCCACAACATCGAAAACAGGCCCGGCGTGTACAGCATCACCTTCGGCACCGACAAAAAGACCGAAATCACCGTGAAGGTGTACGTGGTGCATCCGGAATATGTGGAGGACGCCAGGCACAACATCGGCATCAGCGCCCTGGACTTCTTTATTACCCCGGACGAGATCCGGGAATCCATGGCCATCTCCACCGACCTGAAGACCTGGGCCAGCGCCGAGGCCTGGAACCTGCAGGACGATTCCCCCGTCAGCATCACCGACGTCAAATTCGATTTTGACCCGGCGGAAATCACCGAGGGGTCCTATGACATCACCTTCGCCACCCGCGGCCGCGTCTACAAGGTGGAGACCACCGCCCGCCTGGAGGCGGGGGACCGGGTGGGGCTGTCCTTCGGTCCCGACGATATCCATATCATGCGGAAGGCGGTGCAAGAAACATGAAATCTTTTTTCCGCATGACCTATCCCTACATCCTGTGGATCGCGGTGTTCATCGTCGCGCCGATGATCATGATCCTTCTTTACGCACTGACCAAGGACGGCGGCAACAGGACGCTGATCTTCCGCTTTACCTTTGAGAACTTCACCCGGTTTTTCAGCGATCCCACCTTTATGCGCGTTCTGTTCACATCCCTCAGGATCGCGTTTCTGACCACGGTTTTCTGCATACTGATCGGCTATCCCGCGGCGCTCTTCATCGCCAACCTTTCCGAACGGGCCCAGACCATGATGGTCCTGCTCCTGACGCTGCCCATGTGGATCAACATGCTGCTCAAGACCTACGCCTGGCGCGGCATCCTGATGAATTTCGACAATCTGGAGAGCGAGGTCAAGGTGTTCATCGGCATGGTGTACGATTTCCTGCCTTACATGATCATCCAGATTCACACCTCCATCGCCAAGATGGACCGGGAGCTTCTGACCGCGGCCTACGACCTGGGGGCCAACAGGTGGAAGACCTTCCTGAAGGTCACCCTGCCTCTTTCGGTGCCCGGCATCATCAGCGGCATCACCCTGGTGTTCCTGCCGGCGGTTTCCTCCTTTGTCATCCCCAAGCTGCTGGGCGGCGGCGATTACGTGCTGATCGGCAACCTGATCGAAACCTTCTTTGTCACCACCGGCGACTGGAATTTCGGCTCCGCCATCTCCCTGGTGATGGCGCTGATCATCATCGCCTCCATGTGGCTGACCCGGAAGATAGACCGCAACGCCAAGGAGGACTGAGAAATGGAAAAGAAAAAGAGTTCTCCATGGTCCTTCCTGAGCAACGGGTATCTTATCCTGGTTCTTCTCTTCATTTACCTGCCCATCGCCTATGTGGTGGTGTTCTCCTTCAACGAAGGAAAGTCCATGACCAAGTTTTCCGGCTTTTCCCTCCGTTGGTATGAGAACATGTTCAGCGACCGCACGATGCTGGACAGCATCAAGTACACCGTGCTGGTGGCGGTCATCGCCACCCTGGTCTCCACCGTGATGGGGACCATCGCCGCCATCGGTCTTTCCAAGGCGCGTCCCCTGGTGAGGACCGCAATCATTGAGACCAACAACCTTCCGGTCATGAACCCGGATATCGTGACAGCCATCGGCATGATGCTGCTTTTCATCGTGGCCGGCGTCAGGCTGAGCCTGACCACGCTGATCCTTTCCCACATCACATTCTGTACGCCCTATGTGATCCTGACCATCATGCCGAAGCTGAGGCAGCTGGACGACAACGTGGCCGAGGCGGCCCTGGACCTGGGGGCGAACCCCTGGCAGGCGCTGGTCAAGGTGATCCTGCCGCAGATCTATCCCGCCATCCTTTCCGGGGCGCTGATCGCCTTCAGCATGTCCTTTGACGATTTTGTCATCTCCTTCTTCACCGCGGGCGTGGGCATCAACAACATTTCGATGTACGTCTACTCCATGAAGCGGTACAACCCGAGCGTCAACGCGCTCTCCACCCTGATCGTGATTGTGGTGACGCTGATACTGATCCTTGTCAACGTCATTCCATATATCAAAGACAAGAAGACATTAAAGGAGGAAACAAGAAGATGAAAAAAGCGATCCTCATCCTGCTGGTCCTGTGCCTTCTGCCCCTGCCCCTGATTGCCGGCGCGGAACAGGTGCTGAACGTGTACAACTGGGGCGAATACATCGACAAACAGGTCATCACCAACTTTGAAAAGGAATACGGCGTGCGGGTGAATTACTCCGTGTACGATTCCAACGAAACCATGTACACCAAGCTGATGTCCGGCGCTTCCTACGATGTGATCATTCCCAGCGATTACATGATCGAGCGCCTGATCAAGGAAGGACTGCTGCAGCCCATCGACAAGAGCGTGGTCACCAACCTGGACTGCCTGTGCGACGGCGTTCTCAACATGGAATACGACCCCGACAACACCTACAGCGTGCCCTATCTGTGGCAGACCGTGGGCATCGTCTACGATACCACCAGGATCTCTCCCGAGGAAATGGAGGAGCAGGGCTTTTCCGCCTTCCTGAATTCCGATTACAAGGGCCATGTGTATATGTACGATTCCGAGCGCGACGCTTTCATGATCGCCCTGAAGGCGCTGGGTTATTCCGCCAACACCTCCGATATGGACGAGCTGAACGCCGCCTATGAATGGCTGAGGAACATGGACAAGGCCGTGCGGCCTTCCTATGTGACCGACGAGGTCATCGACGCCATGGCGAACGGTGAAAAATGGATGGCTCTGGTGTACAGCGGCGACGCCGCCTACATCCTGTCGGAAAACGAGGATATGGGCTACTGCACCCCCAAGGAAGGCACCAACGTGGCCGTCGACGCCATGGTGATTCCCGCCAACGCCTCCAATCCGGCTTTGGCCAATCTCTTTATCAATTATATTCTGGAGTACGACAACAGCCTGATGATCTCCACCGAAGTAGGCTATGCCTCCTCCAACGCCCGGGTGCTGGCGGAGCTCTCCGGCGAGGGCGGCGATTATGAGGGCAACGACGCCTACCTGCCCCGCAGCGGCTATGCCCTGGACGAGATCTACCACGACATTCCCGAGGAACTGCGCAGCCGGTATTCCTCCATGTGGATCAAGGTCAAGCTGCACGAATGATTTTCTGAACGGCAAAAATGTATCGCGGGGACGCATGAACGGCGTGCCCCGCGTTTTTTTGCTGTTTTTTGCGTTCCGGCGGGGATGAATTCTTTGTAAAAATGGGCCGGGCAGGCTTTTTTCCGGGGAAAGGATGTTGTATAATATAACAAGTGAAGATTTGGAGGTGCGGGGATTGTCGGAGTTTCTGTCCCATGCGGAAAACGTCGTCTGGAATATAATCAATCGTCCGTCATGGACCGACGTGATCGATATCCTGATCGTCGCGATCCTTTTGTACCGCTTTGTCGCGGTCATCTGGCGCACCAGGGCCATTCCCGTTATCCGCGGCACCGCCATGTTTGTGTTTTTCGCATATTTCAGCCGCCTTCTGGGCCTGACCACCCTGAACTGGATTCTGGACCAGGTGCTGGGGTACGGCGTAATCGCGCTGCTGATCCTCTTCCAGCCGGAATTCAGGCGAACCCTGGAGCAGCTCGGACGCAGCAGGGTATTTGACCGGCACAGGAACAGCGAGGAAGGGACCGCGGTTGTGGTCGACGAATTGACGACCTGCCTTACGGATCTTGCCAAACGCCGGGTAGGCGCGCTGATTGTCATCGAACAGCATACCGGCCTGCAGGACGTAATCGAGACCGGGACCGCCGTGGACGCCGTCGTTTCCGCGGCGCTGCTTGAGAATATTTTTGAGCCCAACACCCCCCTGCACGACGGCGCGGTGATTATCCGGGGGGAGCGGGTGGCTTCGGCCGCCTGTCTTCTGGCAATCTCAGAGACTAACACCATTTCCTCCAGTCTCGGCACCCGGCACAGGGCGGGGCTCGGCATCAGCGAGACCACCGACGCCCTGGTGCTGATCGTTTCGGAGGAAACGGGGATCATTTCCATGGCGCGGGCGGGCAAGCTGACCCGCTATCTTGACGAAAAGAGCATCCGCGAGACCCTGAGCGAGGTTTATAAAACCGGCAGCACCGGCAGCTGGGCCGCGCTGAAAAAGCACGCCGCGAAATATTTCAAAAAAGGGGATAAAAGCCAATGATGGGAGAAAATATGCCCCGTTCCGGCGGCGGACAAAGCGGCGATTCCTTCTGGAAACACCTTAAAAAGGCGATTACCTACCAGTGGGGCTGGAAGCTGACGTGCCTTGTGATCGCGCTGGCGCTTTGGGGAATCGTGGTGGATATGAACGGCGACATGACCCGTGAAATCCTTCTGCGGGATGTCAAGGTGACCGTGGCCAACAGGAGCATCCTGGAACAGCGGGGCCTGATTGTGACAAGCGGGGCCGACAGCCTGAATAACGTGACGGTCAGGGCCGAGGTGCCGATGAAGTACTATCGCTCGGTGGACAGCTCCACCTTTTCCGTACGCCTTGACCTGTCAAGAATCACCACCCCGGGAGAACAGGAGGTAAAGCTGACCGCCCAGACCTCCAATTACGGCGAGGTCCGGGAGATTATTGAGCCCGCGGTGACCGTAACGGTGGAGGAATTTGCCACCCGCAACCGCATCCCCGTCAGCAGCATGCCCGTTTACCTGAACGACGCCCCGGAAGGCTATTACTGCGGGGATATGACCGTCGAAACAACGGCGGTCAATGTCAAGGGTCCCCGTTCGGTGGTGTCCCAGATTGCACGGTGCCGCATTCTTTACGCCTATCCCGAAAACCTTGACGGATTTTACAGGGATACGTCCGCCTGCCCCTTCGCTTTTTTCGACGCCTCGGGAAACGAACTGGATTCCTCCAACCTGACGGTCACCGCCGACGGCTGGACCGTGGATACCATCACGGTCAGCCGTGCCTATTATCCCCAGTCCACCGTGCGATTGTCGGATATCGGCGCGGTGACGGGGACGCCCGCCGAAGGCTATGAGATTAAGTCCGTTTCCTTTGATCCTTCCGTGGTGACCGTTGCCGCCGAGGACATCTCTCTTCTGACCGACGGGCTTGCCTTCCTTTCCGAAAACGTGGACGTCACCGGGCAGAGCGAAAGCTTCACAAAGGTCGTCAGAATTTATCGGCCGGAGGAATACATCCGTCTGAGCACCGAGATTGTTCATGTTACGGTGGAGATCGGCCCCGTGTCCGAGGAATGACAGCTGAAACATGGAAAGGAGCGCGGGAAATCCGCGGGACCTGAAAAATAATGAACGCGTTTGCCGACAGCCTGTTTTCCGCATTGCTGGGCTGGGTCAGGGGACTGATGCAGTCCCTCTGGTCCTTTTTTTCCTCGGGCGGGTCGGGCGGCTTTTTTGCCTGGATCGGGGATCATTACCTGGTTGTGACGGCATTCCTGTGCCTGGTCGGCGTGGCCGCGGATCTTTTGATCGGTTTGTTCCGGGATGATCCGTCCCCTCTTGCCAGGGAGGTGCGCTCGCTGGTTTTTCCCCGCCGGAACGGTATGGGCAAGGAGGAGCGGAGAAGGTTTGTCAGCGGCTATGAGGACGGCGTCGACATGCAGGACCTGAACCCCGACGGGGAGGGACATATCCCCCTGTTTGAAAGCAATTATCCGCCGGAGGACGAAGAAAACGGAATTGCTCCGGAGGAAACGGCGGAAGAAGAATACCGGAACTCGCCGGAGGAGGTCCCGGATTCCTGGAAGAGACCGGAGGCCGAACGCGCGCCGGAAGGCCGCCGCCGCCGCGGCGACAGGCATGAAAACCATGAAAAAAAGAGGCTTTTCCGCCGCGTCAATTCCCTGATTCCCGACGACGGGGAGCAGGGACTGCTGGATCGTCTGCCCACCAGCGTGGACAGGAAGGATGCTTTCCACGAGCCTGTGTACCCCAACAGGAGACCGCGCTGAAATGGAAAAAGGTGAAATGAGCGGCAAGGTCAGCCGCGGTTCCTCAGGCAAAGAACAAAAAATGCCCGCGGGCTTTGAAGAGGAAATGGCTTTGATCCTGAAGGAAGAATTAAAGCCTTTTCTTTTGTCTCTCGCGGGAGAAGCGGTGCGCGGCATTCGTCCGCGTCCGGGCCTGGGCGACCTGTCGGGCGACGGGCTGGACCCGATCCCCTGGGCGCCGGAGGCGCGGTACCTGAAGGCGGATTCCCGGGCCGGCGGGCGGGTGCTGCATGACGCCGGCGCCTATTACCTGCAGGAGCCCAGCGCTATGGCGCCCGCCGCGATCCTTTGTCCCCGTCCGGGGGAGTGGGTGCTGGATCTGTGCGCGGCGCCCGGCGGGAAAAGCACCCAGCTGGCCGGCATGATGGACGGCAGGGGGCTGCTTTTGTGCAATGAAGTGGTTCCGGAAAGAGCGAAAGTCCTTTCCGGAAATATCGAGCGGATGGGGATTGCCAACGCCATGGTCACATCCGCGCCCACAGACCGGCTTTCCTGCCTGCTGCCGGGCCGGTTTGACCGGATCCTCGTGGACGCGCCCTGCAGCGGGGAGGGGATGTTCCGGCGGCATCCGGAAAGCCGGGACGAATGGAACCCGGGCCTCCCGGCAATGTGCGCGGAGAGGCAGGCGCGCATCCTGGACGACGCGGCTGTTATGCTGAAGACTGGCGGAACGCTGGTCTATTCCACCTGCACCTTCAGCCGGACCGAAAACGAGGAGACCGTTGCGCGCTTCCTTGAAAGGCATCCGGATTTTGAAATGCTGCCCTTTGCGCTTCCCGGATGTTCTCCTTCCCCGGAGGGAACGCTGCGTCTCTGGCCCCACAGACAGCGCGGGGAAGGACATTTCGCCGCGGCGATGATCAGAACGGGGACGGCGGAAACGGTTCGGAAACCGCCGCTGCGCGCACCGCGTCCCGAAAAGGAATCGGAAGGGGTCCTTTCGTTCCTCAGAGATACGGTGCCGGGGGTTTCCTGGGATCCCGGAAGAATAGCCCGGCGGGGAGATGGATATGTATACCTTCCGGAAGGAGCGCCGGAACTTCCCGGCATCCGGGTTTTACGGTGCGGGCTGTGTCTTGGCGCGCGGAAGGGGAAGGTTTTCGCCCCGGATCACGCGCTGGCGCGGGCCTTCGGAGCCGGGAGAAAAGTGAGTCTTGGCGGGGAGGAAGCCGCGGCGTATATGATGGGCGAGACGCTTCCCGCTCCCGCGGGTTCCGGGGGCTGGGCCGCCGCCTGTTATCAGGGCGTGTCGCTCGGGTGGGTCAAGATATCCGACGGCCTGATGAAAAACCATTACCCGAAGGGGATCAGAAGAAAACTGGAGCCATGACTCAGCGCGCGCGGAATGCGCTGCCGGAGATACGGCGGCCGGATGACGGTATTGTCCGGAACAGACTCACTGCGGGATGATATGCTATGATCGATCATGCGAAACTGGTAAGAACATATTGGCCGGAATGGGAACTGCGGGAACGTCTTGGGAGCGGATCCTACGGTGTGGTCTACAGCGCCAGCCGCACGGACCTGGGAGGCGTTACGACCTGGTCTGCCATCAAAGGTGATCCGGGTGCCGAAAGAAGACACGGATGAGGATCAGGATGAGGACGGAGTTCGGTCCGAGCGTTCCGCCTCCTATCTGGAGAGCGTCGTACGCGATTTGTCCGATGAAATCCGGATGATGGAAGCGGTGAAGGGCAATACCAACATTGTCAGTATTGAGGACCACTTCATCACACGGATCGAGAATGAGAATGTCTGGATTATCCTCATACGTATGGAACTTCTGACCCCTCTCAGACGGCACATGGCGAGAGAACCCCTTGGCGAAACGGAAGTCATTAAGCTTGGGACAGACGTCGTCTGGTACGACGCCGACAATGCAGCCGCATGTGCCGCGCCTACGGATTATGCCCTTTCCCGCGGAGCGTATTCATCAAAAAATCTGCTGACCTCGGACGGTTTGCCCGCTTTGAAACTGATAAAAAAACAGAAAGCGGATATCCGGATTCTGCCCCGGATATCCGCCGCTGTTCATAAACGGATCATTTGCCGAACAGGCCCTTGATCTTGCCCAGGATGCCGCCGGCCTTATCAAGGCCCAGTTTGGCGGTGACGCCGGCGATGACAGCCTGAATCTGGTCGTCGGAGATGTTGATGCCCAGTTTTTCCTTGATGGTCTTGACGGGATCCTTCTTGAAGCTTTCCAGAAGCGCGGAATCGCCGGTGAACTTAGCGACCAGGTCCTTGACGATGCTTTCGATGTCTGCCATTTTGTAAACCCTTCTTTCGTAAGTTTGAATGGATACGGACCTGAATAAATTATACGCGGGCGCCGGCGGTTTGTCAAACGGGTTGTGGGATCGGGCGCGATGTTATATAATAATACCGATCATGAGAGGGGCCGCTTTCAGGCCGACTTTCATAACAGGAGGAAGAAGAATGTACAAAAAAATCGCGTGGAACGAATACACCCCGGAAGCTCTTGAGGAACTGGAGCTTTTCAGCGCGGACTACCGCCGTTTTCTTGACCTGGGAAAGACCGAGCGGGAATGTGTTCTGCAGGCGGTCTCCGCTGCCGAAAAGGGCGGTTTCAGGGACATGGACGTCCTGATTGCCTCCGGTGCGCGCCTGAAGCCGGGGGACAGGGTCTACCGGAACTGGATGGGCAAATGCTTTATGGCTTTCATCGTCGGCAAAAAGCCGATGGAGCGCGGCATGAACATCCTTGGCGCCCACATCGACTCTCCCCGGCTGGATATCAAGCAGAACCCGGCGTATGAGGATCAGGGGCTGGCCTATCTGGACACCCACTATTACGGAGGCATCAAAAAATACCAGTGGCTTGCGCTGCCCCTGGCCATTCACGGCGTCGCGGTGAAGAAAAACGGGGAAAAGGTGAATATCGTCATCGGCGAGGACCCCGCCGATCCCGTGTTCTGCATCACGGACCTTTTGCCCCATCTGGCATCCGATCAGATGTCAAAGACGGCTTCGAAGCTGGTGGAGGGAGAGGCGCTGAACCTGCTCGCCGCTTCCCGGCCCACCGGCAGCGAAAAGGAACCGGTGCGCGAACGGCTTCTTGCGGAGCTGAAGGAACGCTGCGGCCTGGAGGAGGAGGACCTGGTCTCGGCCGAGATCGAGGTTGTGCCGGCGGGGCAGGCAAGGGAGATGGGCCTGGACCGTTCCATGATCCTCGGCTACGGCCATGACGACCGGGTGTGCGCCTATCCCTCCCTGCGTGCGCTGGCGGATTTCGACGGCGTGCCGGAATATACCCTCTGCGCGGTGCTCACCGATAAGGAAGAGATCGGGAGCGTCGGCGCCACGGGCATGGAATCCCTGTACTTTGAAAACACGGTATCGGAGCTGCTGGCCATGGCCGAGGAATACAGCGGCCTGAAGCTGAGACGGGTCCTCCAGAACAGCCGGATGCTTTCCAGCGACGTTTCCGCGGGATTTGATCCTGCCTTTGCCGAGGTGTTTGACAAGAATAACGCCGCTTTCCTTGGGAAGGGCGTCTGCTTCAACAAATATACCGGCAGCCGGGGCAAGGGCGGCTCCAGCGACGCCAACGCCGAGTATGTGGCCAGCATCCGCCGGATCATGGACGATAACGGCGTATTCTTCCAGACTGCGGAGCTTGGCAAGGTGGACGCCGGCGGCGGTGGCACCATCGCCTACCTGTGCGCCCGCTACGGCATGAACGTCATCGACTGCGGCGTGCCGGTGCTCAGCATGCACGCGCCCTGGGAAACGATCAGCAAGGCCGACGTCTACGAGGCCTATAAATGCTATCGGGCTTTCCTGAAGGACGCGGGGGAATAACTGTCCGGGGATAAACGCAAAACAAATACAGACGGCGGAGCGCAGGGGTGCTGCCCTGAGTTCCGCCGTCTTTTTCCGTTTGAGGCAATTCCGCCGATCCGCCGGACCGCCCGGATGTCATGGGACCGGCTTATTATCCGTTGAAGCGCCTCGCGGGGGGTCGGGAGCCATCAGCCTGCGGTACTGGGAAGGGGACATCCCGACGGAGGCGCGGAAGGAACGGTTGAACTGGGAAAAGCTTGTGAATCCGCAACGCATGGCCGCTTCGGTGACCGGGACAGTGGTGGAGGCAAGGAGGGCCTGTACGTTT
This sequence comes from uncultured Eubacteriales bacterium, assembly GCA_902789365.1. GTDB lineage: Bacteria > Bacillota > Clostridia > Christensenellales > Aristaeellaceae > RUG756. The sequence continues at coordinate 28,218 of CADANQ010000014.1, read as the reverse complement.
CTTATCCGCGTATCGCGGATATAATCCGACAGTGTGGCGCCGGTGACCGCCCTGAATCTGTGGGACAGGTAGAAGCCGCTGACATAGAATTTAGCCGCGATATCGCCGAGGGTCAGCGTTTCCGCGTAATGCCGGCAGATATAGGCCGCAACGTCGTGTATTTTCCTGGCGGAGGGGCCGGTCGGCGTTTCATTGACGTAGGCGTTTCTTTCCCGTGAAGAGCACAGGGAAAGAAGAAGACGGGCAAATTCCATGTGGACGGTCAACTCCCGCAGGGGAGGCGGGGCTGCGGCGGCGCCGTAAACGGCGTTGAAGCCCGCAAACACCGCCTTCATGTCCTGCGCCGGCAGGCGGTACGCCGGTCCGCTTCCGGAAAGAAGGTCCAGCATCCGCATCTGATCGCCCGCGAAGGGGGACCCGGGCGGTGAAGGGAGAAAAAGGGCGGTAATGCGCCGGGCGTTTTCCTCCGAAAACATGATGAGCCGCGGCGTATCGGGAGGAAGGAACAGAATATCAAAGGGGCGCAGAACCAACTCCCCGTCCTCCAGAAAACAGGAAGCGGGGGTGAGAAAAAGGACTGCGGAATAAAACGGGACGGAGGAGAGGACCGAACCGTCCGCGCCTTCCGGCCCGGACACATGGCCAAGCGCGTAAAACGGCGGGCTGTCTTCGCTCCGGACCCGGATACGGAAACCGTCTTCAAACCGGAGCGGGCTTACAGACTGCAGGCGAATCACCTCCCGGTCCTGTCATTTTGCCATGGTGACCAGGGCGTTTGCCACCGACTCCATCGTCGCCTTGTCGTTATGGTACAGCGGGTCGCAGTAAATATCAATGAAGGAACTGACGAATGTTCCGTTCAGCGCAACCGGGACGGCGGTGTAATAATCCGGATCGATGTCCGGCGCGTACATGAGAACGATCGACGTGGTTTTGCCGCCCAGGCCGATCCACAGGACGTTGCCTTCCCTGTCCTTTCCGATATAGGTATACCCTGTCAGGCAGTCGGCGTTTTTGTCATATGCCTGCCAGTCTAGGAAAGCGCAGATCGTCGCTATGCAGCGCACTTCCTCGTTTGCGAGGAATCCGCTGAGTCCGTTGGGATCGTTGCGGTAAAAACCCGCGGTCAGCGTGGCGGGGATGCGGATCGTTTCCGTATCCGCCCGGGAGACGGCGGGCGACGCGCCGGGGAGTATGAGAAGGGCAAGAAGCAGGACAATGATTTTCTTTTTCATAACCGGATTCCCCCTGTCTTTTTGACCAATATACCACAGACACGGGGGTGAAGTCAAATTCCACCGCAGCAATAAATGCAATATACGATAAAAACAAAAACAAGAAATGCATAGCATTTATGCGTTAAATATGATTAAATTATACCAACAGTTATCACAATCACAACCAAACAGATAAGGAGGAGTACTATGCGTACCTATCGCAAGGGAATGTCTCTGCTTCTCGCGCTGATCCTGTGTCTGGGACTGCTTCCCGCCATGGCGGAGGAGAAAGCCTATACCGAGGCCCCCTTCCTGACAGCGCAGGGCGTCTATGGCGATGTTAAGGACCGCCTGCCCCTGGAGCCCATGGTGGAGGACGCCGCGTACCTGACCGTCGGCACCTACGGCGGCGAGCTTCACCGCAGCGCCGGCGGCGGCAACTGGGACGCCGGAAAGCCCATCGAGGAAGGCCTGTTCCGCTTTACCGCGGAAGGTGCCGTCGAGCCCAACGTGGCTAAGGGCTTTGCCGTCAACGAGGACGCCACCGTTTACACCGTTTACCTGCGCGAGGGCATGAAGTGGTCCGACGGCGAACCCTTCACCGCCGAGGACTGCGTGTGGTTCTTCAACGTCGTTTGTCTCAACAATATCGACGGCAAGGGCGTGCGCAACTGCCACAAGGATGCCAACGGCAACCCCGCCGTGGTTGAAAAAGTCGACGACTATACCTTTACCGTTACATTCGGCACTCCCAAGGTGGACTTCATCGAAGCCCTCACCGTGGACCTGAAGTGGCACTTCGCTCCCAAGCACATCTTCGAAGAACTGGCCCAGTGCGTGATCGATGGTAAAAATGACGAAGCCCTGGCCCTGGGCAAGGAGATTTGCGGCACCGAGTTCTCCGACGTGGGCAAGATGGGCAAGGAAATGCTCTATTACTTCTGGAATTATCCGGGCATCCCCACCCTGAACCCCTTCGTCCTGTCCACCGAGCCCGGCAAGAATTCCATCAAGGGCGAATATTACGAGTATGTCCGCAATCCCTACTACTGGAAGGTGGATACCGCCGGTCAGCAGCTGCCCTACATCGACAAGATCTGCTACCTGACCGTCGCCAACGTGGACCAGCAGCTGATGCTCCTTCTGGACGGCACAGTGGACTACCAGACTGTGGGCATGGAGAGCATTCCCACGATCCTTGAATCCGAGACCGCGATCAATATCTACGAATGGTCCGGCAGCACCTGGGGCGATCCCGGCACCCAGCTGCACTTCAACCTGTTCGTGGATGACGACCACCTGCGCCCCCTGTTCAACAATCCCGACTTCCGTCATGGCATGAGCATCTGCGTGGACCGCGAGGAATTCGCGGCCCTGTACTCCGACGGCTGGCTTGAGGGCAGCCAGGCGGCTCCCCAGCCCGGCGCCCTGGGCTACAGCGAGGAATGGGCGTCCAAGTGGACCGAATACGACGTGGCAAAGGCCAGGGAACTCTTTGAGGCGGCGGGCCTGGTCATGGGCGCCGACGGATTCTATGATTTCGCCGACGGCACCGACTTTGTGCTGAACATCGTCGCCGTGGCCGACAGCGGCGCCGCGGAGACCTACAAGATCCTGGAGCCCTACTTCCGCGCTGCGGGCATCAAGTGCACCTTCAAGGATTACGACCGTTCCAACATCGACAACGACATGATGTCCAACGCCATCCAGTGCACCCTGTTCCCGGTGACCCCCATCGGCGACATTTCCATCGTGCTCAAGCCCAACTCCATGGTTCCCGGCTATGCCACCAACGTGGCCTGGTACGGCACCATGAACGAGGATACCGCCGAGGGCGACCTGAAGAAGCTGATCGAGCTGAAGCATCAGCTGGACGCCACCGCCGATCCCGATGCCCGCACCGAGATCGCCCTGCAGATGCTCAAGCTGCATGAGGACAACATGTGGACGCTGTGCTATGTGGAGGCCTCACCGACCTACCACGCCGTGAACGCCCGCATCCACAACTTCCCCGAGACCGGCGTCTGGTCCGATATCTACCGCGACATGGGCCTGGCCCACTGCCAGTGCTGGTACATCGCAGAATAATTCCCCGCGGCCGCTTGTCGGCATGGAAAAAGCGGCGGGGGGCGGATCCCGGCGGACCCGCCCCCCGCCTTTTGTCAATGTCCGGAAAGGTGCGTGACGCTTATGCTGAAATATGTGGGAAAGCGGGTGCTGCTCTTTATCCCGACGCTCCTGATCATTTCCATTCTCATCTTTTTCATTATCCAGCTGCCGCCGGGGGACTATGTAACCTCCTATGTGGCCGCCATGGCCGCGGAGGGCGAAATCTTCACTCCCGAGCAGATCGAGGGACTCAGGGCGCAGTTCGGCCTGGACGATCCCTGGTATGTGCAGTATTTCAACTGGATGAAGGGAATCATCACCCGGGGGGATTTCGGTTATTCCTTTGAATACGGGCGAGGCGTGTGGAGCGTCATCATGGACAGGCTGTACCTGACGCTGGCGGTATCCTTCATTATCCTGGTATTCCAGTACGTGGTGTCTCTGCCCATCGGCATCTTCTGCGCCAATCATCAGTATTCGGTGGGGGACTACGCCCTGAGTTTCATCGGGTTCATCGGTACGGCGACGCCCAATTTTTTGCTGGCGATCATCATCATGTATATCATTTACATCAGGACCGGGAACGTATACCTGGGTTTGTTTTCCACTGAGATGCTCCAGAACGGTATGCGGTGGGAATACGTGCCGGAATTCCTCGGGCGCTGCCTGATCCCCATCCTGGTAATCGGCACCTCCGGCACCTGCGGCATCATCCGTACGGTCCGCGCCCAGATGCTGGACGAGCAGGCCAGGCAGTATACCCTCACCGCCCGGGCCAAGGGCTGCAGCGAGGCTGTCATCACCTACAAATACTGCCTCAGGGCGGCCCTGAACCCGGTGGTATCCGGACTGGCGGGATCCCTCAGGACCATCTTTTCCGGCTCCACGGTGTCGGCCATCGTCATGAACCTGGCCATACAGGGGCCCGTGCTGCTGGCCGCTCTCAAATCCCAGGATATGTACCTGGCCGGGACCATCGTTCTGATCCAGGCGGTACTGGTGCTGGTGGGTACGCTGCTTTCTGATATCGCGCTGGCCTGGCTGGATCCGAGGATCCGTTTTTCGGAAAGGGGTTGAGGCGGATGGCGCTGTTCAAAAAGAAAAAAGCCACGGACGAATCCTATTATCTGGCGTCCCAATGGGCCCTGATGTGGCGTAAACTGAAAAAGCACAAGCTGGCCCGCTTCAGCCTGTCGATCCTCGCGGTGCTGTATGTTTTGTCCCTTTTTGCCGATTTCTTTGCCCCTTACGGGCTGGAGGAGTTTTCGTCGGTCTACAAGAACACATCTCCCACCCGGGTTTACTGGCGGGACGAGGATGGGCGCCTGTCCCGGCCCTATGTGTACAAGCTGAAAAAGGTTAACGACCGCAAGACCTTTACCGTTATCATTTCCGAGGACACATCCCAGAAATATTACGTCGCCTTCTTCGTGCCGGGCGTGGAGTACAAACTGCTGGGCTTTATCCCCTGCTCCACTCATTTTTACGGGCTCGTGAACGAGGACGGCGTACCGGACAGGAGCGCAAGGCTGAATATATTCGGCGCGGATTCCAACGGCGGCTGCATCTATTCCAGAATTCTGTTCGGGGGGCGGGTGTCGCTGACCATCCCGTTTGTGGCGGCGGCCATCAGCTTTGTGCTGGGAATATTGCTGGGCGGTCTGTCCGGTTACTTCGGCGGCTGGGTGGACAACGTGATCCAGCGGCTCATCGAGGTGCTGTCCGCCATCCCCAGCATTCCCCTGTGGATGGCTCTGTCGGCCGCTATTCCGCCGGGTATTCCGGTGGCGGCCATGTACCTGTACATCACCATCATCCTGTCCTTTATCGGGTGGACCGGCCTGGCCCGGGTGGTCCGGGGCAAGTTCATCTCCCTGAGAAACGAGGACTACGTCATGGCGGCCAGGCTCGCCGGTGTCAGCGATTTCAAGATCATCTTAAAGCACATGGTCCCCGGCTTCCTCAGCTACCTGATCGTCAGCCTGACCCTGGGCATTCCCGGGTCCATCCTGGGCGAAACCTCCATGAGCTACCTGGGCCTCGGCATGAAGGCCCCCGCCACCTCCTGGGGCGTGCTGCTCAAGGAAACCGAGGACCTGGTGTCCGTTGCCCAATGCCCGTGGAAGATGATTCCCCTGATTTTTGTGGTAATCACGGTGCTTGCCTTCAATTTCCTGGGCGACGGCATGCGTGACGCCGCCGATCCCTACAAATAACAGGGGGCTTCGACCGATGACAGAAAGGAGCGCTTCCCTATGAGCGGGGCAAAGGATGATGTGATCCTTCGCATGAAGGATCTGAAGATCAATATCAGGGTGGACGAAGGCGTTCTGACGGTGGTCCGGGGAGTGGACCTGGAGATTCACAAGGGCGAAACGGTGGGCCTGGTGGGCGAATCCGGCTGCGGGAAGAGCCTGACCAGCAAGGCCATTCTCGGCATCAACGATAAAAAGTGCAGGGCGGAAGGGCAGATCCTCTTTGACGCCGAGGGAACGGGAATGACGGACCTTTTGTCCCTGAAGCCGAGGGGCAGGGAGATACGCGCCATCCGGGGCAAGCAGATCTCCATGATATTCCAGGAGCCCATGGTGGCTTTTTCTCCGATGTACACCATCGGCAACCAGATCAACGAGGCGACGCTTCTTCATATTACAAAGGATAAGAAAAAGGCGAAGGAGATCTCCCTGGACGTAATGAAAAAGGTGGGCATCGCCAACGCCGAAAAGCGCTATGACCAGTACCCCCACGAATTTTCCGGCGGCATGCTGCAGCGCGCCCTCATCGCCATGGCGCTGGTGTGCAATCCCAAGCTGCTGATCGCCGACGAACCCACCACCGCCCTGGACGTGACCATTCAGGCCCAGATCCTGGAGCTGATGAAAACGCTCCAGAAGGATTTCGGCATGTCCATCCTGTTCATCACCCACGACCTGGGCATTGTTGCCAGAATGTGCGATACCGTCGCCGTCATGTACCTGGGCAGGATTGTTGAATGCGCTTCGGCGGTGGAGATTTACGGGAACCCGATGCATCCCTATACCCGGGGACTTTTGGGGTCGGTCCACAAGATCGGCACCAAGGGGCAGAAACGGCTCTTTTCCATCGAAGGAACGGTGCCGCTGGCCCTGAACCTGCCCAAAGGCTGCGGGTTTTACGAAAGGTGCTCCAAACGGATCGACGGGGTCTGCAACGTGCAGGATCCGCAATTGACCGATTTGGGGGATGGGCACCGGGTGGCCTGTTTTGCATGCGCCGGCTGCCCCGGGAAGGAGGAACCGGTCCATGAGTAAGGGAGACCGTATCCTGGACGTACGCAATATCCATATGCGCTTTGAATCCAAGGGCGTGTGCGTGCGCGCCGTGACGGATGTATCCTTCCCGGTGCTGGAGGGGGAGACCATCGGCATCGTCGGTGAATCCGGCTGCGGCAAAACCACCCTGGGCCGCTGCATCGTGCGGGCCTACGAGCCCAGCGAGGGCAGCGTCATGTATACGACCGCCGACGGGGAGACCCTTGATTTCCTGAAGATCGACAGGCAGACCATGAAAAAATACCGCAAGGAAATCCAGATGATCTTCCAGGATCCATATTCCTCCCTGGATCCCCGCATGACGGTGCTGGATATCATCAAGGAACCGATCCGCGCCAATTACCCGAAGATGCCTAAGCAAGAGATCGAAAAAAAGGTGATGGACATCGCCGCCCGGGTGGGTCTGAACACCACCTACCTGAAACGGTATCCCCACGCCTTTTCCGGCGGCCAGCGTCAGCGAATCGGCATTGCCCGGGCGCTGGTGCTCAATCCCCGGGTCATCGTGTGCGACGAGGCCGTGTCGGCCCTGGATGTGTCTATCCAGGCGCAGGTAATCAACCTTCTGCACGACCTGCAGCAGGAATTCGGCCTCACCTACCTGTTTATCAGCCACGATCTTTCGGTGGTGGAGTATATTTCGGACAAGGTGGGCGTGATGTACCTGGGCAAGATGGTGGAGTACGCCCCCACCCGGACCCTCTTTTCCCATCCCATGCATCCCTACACGGAAAGCCTGCTGTCGGCCGTTCCGGTGGCGGATCCCACGGTAAAGATCGAGCGCATCCCCCTGGAAGGCGAAATTCCCAATCCCGCCAATCCGCCCTCCGGATGCTTTTTCCACACCCGCTGCCGTTTTTGCCGGGAAAAGTGCAAACAGGAAACACCGGAGTATATCGAAATGGAGAAAGACCACTTCGTGGCCTGCCACTTCGCGCGGGAACTGGATCTGAGAGGGTTTGATTACGGGGAGGAGCCGGACGAAGAAAATAAGACCGGGAATTGAGAACACGGACATAAATAACGGCGGACCGCCCCAGGCGGTCCTTTTTTGGCGCCTGGAATAAAAAAACGCCGGGTCCGGGCCGGCTTGAAAGATTATAGCGAAAAAACATTTTTCGGTGAATAATATCCCCTTTTCCGCTCGTCTGTAAAGGTGAAGGAGGTGATCGGATATGGACCGTGCTGAGGTAAGCGGCATGAGCCGGGAGCAAAGACTCTCAGAATGGATCGAAGATTATTCTGATACGATCCTGAGAACCTGCTATCTGTATCTGTCCGATCATAGCCAGTCCGAGGACGCCACCCAGGACACCTGGATCAAAGCCTGGAAGCATATGGAAGACTTTGAACGCAAAAAGATCGTCAATGAAAAAGCCTGGCTTTTACGCATAGCCATCAATACCTGTAAGGATTACCGGCGGACGGCCTGGTTCCGTCACATCGACCGAAAACAGTCTCTGGAGGAGCTGCCGCCGCAGCTGCTTTCCGTGGAACCCAAGGATGAAACCCTGACGCTCCTTGTGATGGAGCTGCCGGACAGATATAAACAAGTGATTCTTCTCTACTATTTTCAGGGGCTGACCATGCAGGAAACAGCTGATGCTTTGGGTTCATCCCAATCGTCCGTGCAGCGGCGGCTGAAACAAGCGGAAGCGCTCCTGAAAGGCTCGCTGACGGGGGGTGAGGCATATGAAGGATAAACAATTGGAACAGCAGCTTCCGGAATCGCTGAACAGAACGCTGTCCGGCTTGAGCACAACTTCCTTTCAGCGCGAACAATTCTTTGAAAACGCCACAGGAGGAAGAAAAGTGAAAAGAAAACTGACCTGCAGTTTCAGTCTGGCGCTGGTCATCGCGCTGATGCTGGCAACCATGGGCGTCGCCTTCGCGCTGATCAACGGGTTTGGCATCCTGGATTTTGCCCGTACCCAATGGGAAGATGTGGAGGTTCCCCCCGACGCGGAAAAGTACATCGATCATGATTTGGCGATCAGCGAAACAGAGCATTTCACCGTGCGCTTCCGTGAAACGGCTTACGATGGGAAATCCTGCCATGTGGTGTACGACGTGGTCCCGAAAAGCAAGGATATCCTCCTTTTTGAGGGAATCGAAGATGAATTCTGGTATGGCCTGACCCATCTGAACCCGGACCGGGAAAAGATGCTTCAGGATGGAAGGACCATTCTGGACGTTTGGAACGCAGGCGGCTATGCCGAAGCCTGGGAAGTGGATATCGACGTGTACGACCCCAACGATACCGAATTTATCCGGGAATACGGCGGGGGCGGCGTGCTGGATGAAGAAACCGGCGTGTATACCGGCCATATCGATGTGCCGTTTTCTTCCGTGAAAACGGAAAGGAACCTGACCTTCTCTGTGCGCATGCTGCCCGGGATCGATATGCGCGATGAATTCGCCGTGGATTACGAACGGGCGGAATATGGCTATCTGACGCGAACCTTCCACGCGTCGGTGTCCGGAGAAGAAAAAGCTTTAGTGAGCACGGAACCGATCCTGATCCCTTCCATCGGCGTATGTATCGATCAGGTGCGGCTCATGGTACTGCCCCAGGAAATACAGTATCAGATCGACTATTCCCTGACGGATGCCGCGCTGTTTCATTCCCTGTTTGACGATCATCCCGAGGCCGGCATGACTGTAACGCTGCATCCCGCTTTCCGCTTCATTTCCCGGGATGCGGACGCAAAGGAAGTCAAGCTCCTTGCCCGGGGGCTCACCAGCAACGACAATCAGTATAATATCGATGAGGAACAGGGCATCTTCGCGCAAACCGGCTCCCTGGGTAGGAGCAGCGTACAGGAAGAATATACTCTGGGCATCTTCCGGAACCTGTACACAAAGCCCTTGATCCCCATGGAGACGGTCACCTTCCGGGTTCAGGTGCAAAATCCCGACACCTTCACCCCGGAGGAACGGGTGCGGCAGTGGCAGTCCGACCGTTCCAAGCCCCACGATGAACAAGACGACACCTTCGTCAACTGAACAAACGGTGATCTGTCAAAAACGGAAGCGGCAGCCGTTGCGAAAAGCGCGATTTTGCGGGCTTATAAACTGCCGGAAGGTGCGCTGGATCACTGTCGGGTGGTGACCGATCCGTATGCAATCGACCGGCAGGATGTTCTATTTGTAATTGATGAATACAAGCCCGATCAGGCAGACGGCCACGCCGACCAGTTTGTTCCAGGTGAGGGTTTCGTGATAAAGGAAATAACCGACCAGCAGGAGCGCCGCCGCCAGGAACGCGCTTTGCACGATGAATCCGGTGCTCACCTGCCAGCCCGCTTTATAGGCGCTGATCCATCCCGCTTCCAGACCGACGATCACGATGCCGAGGACGAAGGAAGCCCAGTTCAGTTTTCCGCATTCCCTGATCAGGTTTCCGCGGGACCCGAGCGTAAAGTAAAGCAGCGCGCTCGCGGCCGCGCCGACCAGATAGGTAACGATCAGGGAGGCGTAGGGGTCGATGTCTTTCGATACGGATCTGGCGCAGATCTGATAGAAAATATTGGATATCACCACCAGGGCCATCGGGAAAACGAGGGCCATGGGTATTCCCCCTTTCATAATGCCGGAGCGGCGCGGTCGGAGTGACCCGGAACAGGCCGCTCCGGATATTCTTCAAAGGACATTTCTGTCTGCCCCGAAACGTTATTCCGCCTTCGGGTTATCGGCAAACGATGAAGAAGCGATCGGGCCCGGGAGAATCACCGGGGCGGCGAACATCGCGAACAGCAAATTGTTTTTCTTTTCAGCGCATACGGAATTCCCCCGGTGATTCCCGAATAAAGTCCGGAACAGAGCCTTTCCTTCGGGCATGCCGGCGGATGTCAAAGCGCCTTCTTTGGGCAGTTCCTGACGCACTCCATGCAAAGAATGCATTCGGTGCCGTTTTTCCTCTTTCTTGAATTGTCGGTGACGTCCACGTCCATCGGGCATACCCGTTTGCATTTTCCGCAGGATACGCATTTCTGCTTGTCGCATTTGACCCTGAGGAGGGCAAAATAGCTCATGGGCTTCAAAAACACGGTGATGGGGCAGATATATTTGCAGAACGCACGGTTGTCCTTGAACGCGTACGCAAGACCGATCCCGACGGCGTAATACAGGACGTTTCCGATGACAAAAGCCCAGAACATGATCCTCTCGAGATTTCCGACATGCGAAACGAACAGCGCCGAGACGAAGATCAGCGACAGGGCAAAGGTGACATACCGGATCCATCCCAGCTTCTTACGCGGTGCGGCGGGTACTTTCCAGGGAAGAAGATCCAGCACCATCGCCGTCCAGCAGGCATAGCCGCACCAGCCGCGTCCGAACAGGAGGGGCCCGAAGATCTTTGCCACCGCATAATGGATCGTCGCGGCCTCAAAAACACCGGTGAACAGGTAATACCAGAAGCCCTCGAGCTGCATATTTTCATTGCTGACAAGACCGAGATAGACCAGCATATACAGGCCTACAAGCAGCTGGACGACACGTCGGGCATGAGGGTATTTCCTGATGTACAAAAACATGCCCAGAGCAATGGAACATCCGATGTAGCTGAAGTTGAAAAGATAAAAAATGTTGTCCTTCGTCAGCCATAACGTGAACGCAACGGCTTCGAAAACAGCCAGCATGACAAGGGGCAGGGCATATTTTTTCATTTGGTTTTCCTCTTGTTATTCAGTACGGGTTCCCTCCGCGCAGGAATTGCGTATTTCATCCCCGAAGCGGGCCAGCAGGGCGTTGGCAGGCTTCCCGAAAGTGCAGTAACCGTTGCTGTCCGCTCCCGCGTATTCAGGGTAGAGCCGGGTGGCTGACCAGTCCCACCAGCCGACGCCGCGGACAAAGGGAAAATTCCGGAGACCGTCCAGAAAAGCCGCGTACCACCTGGCCTGAGTTTCAGTATCGGTCCCTTCTCCGTATCGCCAGTCGTTGGGCCTCGTGTCGCTGTTTTTCCTTGAGGGGCAGCCGCATTCCATGAACATAAAAGGTTTTCCGGCTTTTTCCGCCGCTGCCTGGATGCGCCGCAGGTTTTCCCCGATGCCGTCGATGGGATAATAGCCCGAAGAGGAGATCACGTCCACGGCGTCCCACCATGTGACGCGGTTCTCCTGGTATTTGTCGCAGTTATAGGTGATGGGGCCGGGGTAGATTTCCCGAACCCTGCGGCAAAGACGGCGCCATTCTTCCGCCCGGTGGTCCGTGCCCACCATCTCGCAGCCGACGCAGAAAAGATCCGCGGCATTGTCCCGGGCCATTTCGGCGACAGACAGCACATGGTCCGTCCAACGGGGGAACCAGTCGTCCCATCCCGGTTCCACAGGGACCGGGTCATCGAAAAAACGGATATAGGCCCGCCAGTATCCGTCCCGGCAGTTTACCATGGCCTTCAGGATCACCTTCAGGCCAAGCTCCCTGGCGCGGGAGGCGACGCGGCGAACGTCGTCGGCGTCCATCACGTCCGGGCCGGAGGAGACGATGTCCGTTGAATAGCAATGCTCCTGCCAGGCGCACACGGGCAGGATGACCGCGTTGCAGCGGGTGGTTTCGGCCATCAGGTCAAGGGAATGCCTCCAGGCGCCGCCCAAAGTGAAACCCCGCTTTTCGCAGAAGCCGAAGGTGTACGCGTTCAGGAAGGTTTTGTCAAAGGAAAATTCCGGCATCGTCTGGCCTCCGATCGGGGTTCGCGGCAATCGCGGCGTCCGTATGTTTCAGGCGGTTTCGCCGGCAAGGAAGGAAAGAACCCGCCGCCACCAGGGGAACAGAACGCTGTCGGGCGAGCGGTAGATTTCGTGTTTTGAACCGGGGATCTTCTCCAGGGAGCCGTTTTTTAAATGCGAAACAAAGGTTTCCTGGGCGGAAGGAATGACGCTGGAATCGTTTTCGGCGCCGAAGACGCGCACCGGGAGGGATATCTTTTCAGGCATACCGGGGGCCAGCAGCTTTTTTGTTACGTTGATGGCCTCCAGGGCCCATTGGTAGGACGGACCGTTGTTCGAAAATTCCGCGGCGGTTCCGCGAAGCGATTCGTACCAGTCGAAGCGTTCCCGTCCGGTGGCGCATGAGGTGTCAAAATCCTCCGGACCCGTATAGGGCCGGGATATGAAGACGCGGCGCTGCCCCAGGCCCAGGGTGACGGGCACCCGGCAAACCGCCCTGAGTAGGGATGCCGGCACGCCGCCCAGATTAGGCGCGATCATCGGCGACAGGAACACCGCCCTTTCAAAGGGACAATGTTCGTTTTCAAGGTACATGGCGGATACCGCGCCTCCCATGGAATGGCATAAAAGCATTTTCGGGCCGGGCATCGGAGCAAGGGCCTCGGCGACGACGGCTTTCATATCCTCGACATAGTCCTCAAAACGGTCCACGTGGGTAAGCGAAAGGTCCCGTATGCCGCTTTCACGGCCGGATCTGCCGTGCCCCCGCTGATCGTAGGCCAGAACGCACCAGCCGTTCACCAGAAGGGAGCGGATGATCTCGGCGTACTTTTCGATGTTTTCGGTAAAACCGTGCACGATCATCACCGTGCCGCGGGGCGTCCCTTCGGGAGCGAACCGGGAGGTAAAAAGAGCGGTATCGCCGCGGTTTACGCTGAAATCGGTGCGGTGACGGCGAAGGAAAGGGATAACCTGCGTGTCCATCACATGGCTGTAATCGGCGGAGAACACCAGGCCGTCTTCGTTGAACATCCCGCGGTTTTCCGCATTGTGTGTGCTTTCTGTCATCGAACGCCTCCGGAAAGGCCGCGCCCACGCCGCGCCGTCATGATGGAATAATTGTATTGCTTTTCGCCGTTCCTGTCAATCCGGAGGGTCTCGGGCATGCGGCCGTATTTGACCCGCTGTTTATCCACATGGACACGGGAGGAACGTCCGCAACGGCGAAAATTGAAAAGCGGAGGGAATTTCGGCCGGGAAGCGGCCGGGAAACAGGCAACTTTTTTTTATTATCGGGGAAAAGCATCTGTTTTTACGCCTCGAAGCATGATATAATGAAAGGCAGGATCGGCCCCGGAAGACGCTTTTCCCAGGGAATTATGTTTTTTTCCCGCCAGGGACCACACCGGATGATCATGAAAGGTGCAGGATATGAAACGTTTTAAAAACCTGGTCATCGGCGGGATCCAGTCCAAGGTTTTCAACCTGATTCTGGTGACGGTGCTCCTCATGTCCGCCGCGTATCTGATCATCTCCCAGTATCAGGACGGTATCCTTGCAAACCTGGCCGCGGAATCAAGCGCACGTCAGCAAACGGCTATCGGGGAAACAACGAACGGCATCATGGATTCGGTGGTGGAGAAGACCATGTCCCGGACCACCGAACTGCAGGCCACCCTGGCGGACCAGATGTTCCACAGCCTTGGGGTCCGTGTCGAGATGCTGGCGGATTATGCCCGGAAGCTGTTTGCCAACGCGGACCTGGTGCCGTCGGCGCCGTATCAGGGCCCCGATCCCCAAAGAAACGGCAAAGTGCTTACCCAGATGATCCCGGCCGGGGGAGTGGACCTGAGCGATCCGGAAATTGCAAGGCGCGTGGGTATCGCGGCCAATATGTCGGATCTGATGGTGTCGCTTTTCGGGGTGTCGGCGGAAACCAATTCATGTTTTATTGCCCTGCCCGACGGCGTTTTCCTGGTGACGGACGACCGCACCCTGTCCAAATTCGATTCTGAGGGAAATCCCGTACCCTATGATCCCCGGACCCGCCCCTGGTATATTCAGGCGGTGGAGGCGGGCGGACTGATCTTCACCGATGTTGAGGCGGATGCCTTTACGGGCGATATCGGGATTGTCTGCGCGATGCCGGTATATCTGGACGGCGAACTGATCGCGGTGGTGGGGTCGGATCTGTTTCTGACCTCCATGCGGGACGCGGTACAGGCGTCGGACGAGGACGGCACCTTCCTTTGCGTGATCAACCAGAACGGGCATGTGGTGTTCTCGCCCCGGTCCGAAGGCTATTTCGGCGTGATGTCTTCCGACAAGGCAACGGATCTGCGGCTTTCGGACAATGCGGAGCTGGCCGCGGTGATCGAGGACGCGATGCAGGACGTCACCGATATGAAGACGGTCCGGCTGGAGGACGGAGAGTATTATATCATCGGCGCCCCGATGGAAACCGTGGGCTGGACGCTGATCTCGGTTTGCAGCCTGGAGGTGGCAGGGCAGTCGGGAGCGCTTCTCAGGGACAATTACCGCGCCATTGAGGAAGAAACCAACGCCGAATACCTCGACCGGACGGGCAAGGCGCGGATATCCTTCCGCATTCTTCTGATCGGCGTTACCCTTGTCGTGATGGCGGGGGCTCTGATCCTGGGCAAGAGGATCGTAAAGCCCATCAACGCCATTACAAAGCGCATTTCCATGCTGGATGTAAACGACCCGGTGTTCCGGATGGAGGACGCTTTCCGCACCGGGGACGAGGTGGAGGAGCTGGCTCAATCCTTTGCCGATATATCCCGGAAAACAGTGGATTACATGGAGCAGGTCAGGACCGTGACCGCGGAGAACGAACGCGTCAGCACCGAACTGAGTATGGCGAACCGCATCCAGGCCGCCATGATTCCCCATATTTTTCCCGCGTTTCCGGACCGTCCGGATTTTGACATTTATGCCTGCATGGATCCCGCCAAGGAGGTCGGCGGCGATTTTTACGATTATTTCCTGATTGACGACGATCATCTGTGCATGGTGGCCGCCGACGTTTCGGGCAAGGGCGTTCCCGCCGCGCTGTTTATGATGGCCTCCAAGATAATCCTCCAGAGCTGCGCCATGCTGGGACATTCGGCCGCAGATATCCTGATGAAGACCAACGACGCCATCTGTTCCAACAACGAGGCGGGAATGTTCGTCACCGTGTGGCTGGGCATCCTGGAACTTTCTACCGGTAAACTGACCGCTGCCAATGCCGGGCATGAGTATCCCATCCTGAAGCAGCCCGGAGAAGCGTATGCCCCCATCAAAGACCTGCACGGATTTGTTATCGGCGGCATGGAAGGAATGAAATATCGGGAGTATGTAATCCTTCTCAGGCCCGGCGCCAGGCTGTTCACATACACTGACGGACTGCCGGAGGCAACCAACGCGAAGAACGAGATGTTCGGAATCAGCCGCGTGGTAGAGGCCCTGAACGAAAATCCGGAGGCTGCGCCGGAGGAGACCCTGGCGAGCGTCAAAAGAGCTGTGAACGGTTTTGTAAAGGATGCGGAGCAGTTTGACGACCTGACCATGCTGTGTTTGGAATATAAAGGAAATAAGCGCCAGGGAGGTGATAAATCGTGAAGGAGATGACACTGGAAGCGAAGATCGAAAACATCCCCCGGGTGACCGCGTTCATCGATGAACAGCTGGAGGCGCTGGACTGTCCGATGAAGGCGCAGATGCAGATAGACGTGGCCATCGACGAACTTTTCGGCAACATTTCCCATTACGCTTACGCGCCGGGCTCCGGCGAGGCGACGGTCGGGTTTGATTTTGATGAAACGGCCCGGACGGTTTCCGTCGTTTTTTCTGACAGGGGCATCCCGTTCGATCCTCTCGGACGGAGCGACCCGGATGTCAACGCGCCGGCGCAGGAAAGGGACATCGGCGGTCTGGGGATATTCCTGGTGAAAAAAACGATGGACAGTCTGGAATACCGCTTTGAGAACGGAAAAAACGTGCTGACCATCAAAAAAAAGATCTGACCGGTTTTTCCGGCGGAAAAAAATCACAGTTCTTTTATACCGAAACACCTGAGAGCCTTTCTTTATCGGATTTCGCTCTCCAAACAGAAAAAACGGAGGATATGGAAATGAAGATTATCAAACATTCCGAAGGAACCGCCCTTGAGATCGCCCTGGAGGGCAGGCTGGACACGAACACGGCTCCCGAACTGGAAAAGGAACTGAAGGAAAGCCTTGGCGGCGTGACGGACCTGACGCTGGACTTTGCCAGGCTTGAGTATATTTCCTCGGCGGGCCTCAGGGTGCTCCTGTCCGCACATAAGACGATGCAGGGACACATGACCGTAAAGAACGTCAACGAGATTGTAAGCGAGGTCTTTGACGTGACCGGATTTGTCGATATCCTGAATATCGAGTAAGAAGGCAAAATGAAGACAGATGTGATTGCCGTAACGGGCAGGCAGGTGGAAGAAGCCCTGCGTCTGGTTGACAAAGCCGCCGTATACAAGGAACTGCCGGATAAAAAAGCCCTGCGTCTCCGTTTGCTTGCGGAAGAGACTCTGGGTATGATGCGCGCCATCACCGGCGAAAAAAGAGCGGAATTCTGGCTTGAGGACAAGGACGGCGCATTTGAAATACATCTCAGAATGTATACGCCGATGGACGAACATAAAAAGGAACAGCTGCTTTCCGCCTCCCGCAGCGGCGTAAACGAAGCCACAAGAACCCTGATGGGGAAGATTCGGGCGTTTTTTGACCCTGACGGGGATGTGCCCCTGCTGCTCAGGGCTGAGGTAATGGCCGACGCGCCGCCCGAAATGTACGACAGCATGATGTGGACCATGGAAAATTACCGGGAGGAACTGTACGCCCGCAGAGAGGAGACCGGCGGCGACGCCGCGAAGGCATGGGACGAACTGGAGAAATCCGTGGTATCCCATGCGGCCGACGATATTCGCGTGTTCATCCGCGGAAACACCGTTCAGATGACTATCATCATGAAGATTGCCTGAAAAAACGCGAACATAAGCAATAACGAATGATAATTCACATTGGAGGGAACAGAAATGAACATCAGCAAAAAGCAGAACGGGACCAGCCTGGAAATTGCCGTGGAGGGTCGCCTGGATACCACGACCGCGCCTGAGCTGGAGGAAGAACTGAGCAAGTCCATGCCCGGCGCGCAATCCCTCATACTGGATTTTGCCAACCTGGCCTACATCTCCTCCGCAGGGCTCCGGGTGCTGCTGGCGGCGCATAAGGCCATGGCGCCCAAGGGCGGCATGAAGGTGATTCATGTGAACGAGATTGTGCAGGAAGTCTTCGACGTAACGGGATTTGTCGATATCCTGGACATCGAATAAACCACAAGGCAGATCACAAACCGGGGGAATGGCCCGCGCGGAGAAGACCGCCGGAGCGGTTTCCCGGTTTTTTTGTCCGGAAGCGTTATTATAAACCGGATCCATGACCCGCCCCTGACCGGGGTCGGCGTTATACGGAGCAGCGCTCCCGAAACGGCTGGTTTTTCGGCCGCACCGGCGGCCGACATCATGAGGGGCTGCAATCCTTTGGGATTGTCCTCTCCCTGACAGGAAGTGGCGCGAATGAGCGAAGGATGGGTCGATGCGAACGGTGTCAGGCTGCGCTATGCCATGACGGGCAACGGCGGAAGGGACGCGGTGCTTGTCCATGGAAACGGGGAGGACCGCCATCTGTTTGATCAGGCGGTTCCCCGTTTTGTTTCCGGGGGATTCCGGGTGTACGCGCCGGATTCCAGGGGGCACGGCGAAAGCACGCCGGTGTCGGAATACCATTATGCGGATATGGCTGAGGATATGTACCTCTTTATTCGCGGTCTCGGGCTGAATAAGCCCCTGCTGTACGGTCACAGCGACGGGGGCATCATCGGCCTGCTCCTTGAGATATCCCATCCGGGAACACTGGGGCTTCTGGCGGTGAGCGGGGCCAACCTGTGCCCCGAGGGTCTGGACAGGGGGCTGATCGCCGAACTGGAGGAACGGGTCGGAAGCGCGCCTGATCCGCTGGCGGAACTGATGCTGACCGAGCCCCGCATCGACCCGGCCTGTCTTCGAAGCATCCGGATCCCGACGCTGGTCATGGCGGGCGAACATGATCTGGTCCTTCCGGAGGAGACCCGGCGGATCGCGGAGGGTCTGCCCCGAGGAAAGCTTACGATCGTAAAGGATGCCGATCATGGGAGTTATGTGACGGACGGTACCGCGGCGGACCTTGTGCTGGCATTTGCGGCGGAGCATGAGGAACAGACCGGCCGTTTTTCCTGATCCCGTAGGCTTAAGATATCCTGAGAGGCCGCAACGCGCGGAATCGGCTCTCTTTTACTGAAAGAAGATGCATCGGATGAAAAAAACGGTTCTTATTCTCCTCGCGGCGCTGGTTGTTTTATTTGCTCCTGCCCGGTCGGAGGAATTTGATTATCCCTCAGCGGTCACCTTCGGGTCATTTCTTTTTGACCTGGTGGATATCTATGAAAACGGCGGCGACATAAGGCGCATCGACGCCGACGCGGAGGAACTGGGGGATGACCTTGCCTTTGCCATCGCGGAACACTGGAAGCGGGTCTACCTGGACCCTGATTATAAACTGTACCTGTATGGTAAAGACGATCCGGCCCTGCTGCCGATCAGCGGTCCTCACGCCATCGTGGTCCTTGGCTACGAACTGAAGGACGGGAATATGACCCCCGAACTCAAGGGCAGGTGCGAAGCCGCGGCGGCCCTGGCGGAGGCTTTTCCGGATTCCGTCCTGGTTTTGTCCGGCGGCGCCACCGGGAAAAACAATCCCAGGGGCAATACCGAGGCCGGGCGGATGCGCAATTACCTTGTGGACCGCTGCGGGGTGGATCCGGCTCGCATCTTTACCGATACCCGGGCCAAAGATACCGTGTCCAACGCGGAGAACACCCTGAAGATCCTTGAAAATCAGGGCATCGGAAGCATGACTCTTGTCACGTCATCCTATCATCAGCGGTGGGGTCAGGCGGTCTACAATGCCGTCGCGGTTCTGTATGCCATGGAGCATGGATGGAAGGTGGATATCGTCGGGAATTTCTGCTACGACACCAAACCGTCGGTGGCGGCTTATTACTGGGACGCCCGCATCGCCGTACGGCAATTGGGCGCCCTGATCGGCTTGCCGGACAGTCAGATGGCTTTGCTGCCTCTTCCAAAGCAGCATAAATAAGCGTTTTTTATTCGGGGAAAGTGAAGAGCGGTCAAACGGGAGGCAGTCATGTTTTTGTGCAGTGATGACCTGGCAAACCTTGAAAAATATCCCTGGCATGTGAGGGACGTTCATATCAGCGATCCGTTTATCCTGGCCGACCGGGCCGACGGGCGTTATTATACCTATGTCCAGTTTACGGATCACCGGCTTTTTCCGGAGGTGCCGGCAGGTCCGGGATATTTTTACGCGCTTGAAAGCCGGGATCTGATCCACTGGTCCCGGCCGCGGGTGTGCTTCGAAAAGGGCATTCTCGGGGAGTGCCTTGATATGTGGGCGCCGGAATGCCATGTCTGGGAAGGGAAATATTACCTGATCAGTTCCTTCCGCGCTCCGGGCGGATATCGGCGCTGCCGGCTGCTGGTTTCCGATAGCCCGTTGGGTCCCTTTTTGCCCGCGGGAAAAGGGCCGGTGACACCGGAGGGCTGGCATTGTCTGGACGGTACCCTTTATACCGACCGGAAAGGCATGCCCTGGCTGGTATTCTGTCATGAGTGGCTGCAGGTGGGAGACGGGCAGGTCTGCGCCGTGCCCCTCTCCGAAGATTTGAAGGAAGCCGCGGGGGAGCCGATTATCCTGTTTCGCGCTTCCGACGGCCCGTGGACCGGCCAGAGCGGGGTGACCGACGGCCCATTCCTGCATCGGCTTCCCGGCGGAAGGCTGACGATGCTCTGGTCAGGCTTTACTCCTGAGGGAGCCTACGCAATCGCCGCGGCGTACAGCGTTTCCGGGGAGATCAGCGGGCCGTGGCTCCAGGAAAAGACGCCGCTGTACGCTTTGGACGGGGGCCACGCCATGCTTTTCCGTGCTTTCTCCGGCAGGCTGATGATGGCATGCCACTGTCCCAACGACCACAGCCGCAAAAGGATTTTGCTGTTCGAGATGGAGGAGACGCCGGATTCCCTGCGCATCGTCAACGAGGTCACGGGAAACTGGTACGGCGCTATCGGCGGCCGCGGCGCGCCTTATGCCTACAGGGAGAAATTTAATGGGATCCCCTGCTTTGCGGAGGATCCCAGGGCATCGGAGAATCCGCTTTTCTGAAGCGTGAAAGCATACCCGAAACAGGAACACCGGAAGAGGCCGCGAAAAGAACGCGGGCCCGGGGCGATGCCGTCCCGGGCCCGCGTCATTTACTGAAGAGCGTCGATAACCGCGTAGAAGGCCGGCTTGGGCTGGCCGTCCCGGTCAAAGAGAAGCGGATAATTTTTTGCGCGCCAGCTCAGATCGTCGGTGACACCCCAGACCTGCACAGCTTCCATCTGATCGGCGTAATGGATAAACAGCTTCATCAGTTCCCTGTAGTAATCTGCCTGGGCGGCGAAGGATGCGTCGTCGGTTTTCGAAACGCCCACATCCATTTCAGATACCCGCAGTCTGAGCCCCAGGGAAGAAACATCCTTCAGGGCCTCGGCTACGCGGATGATCTGGGGATCGCCCACGCTGTTATGCATCTGGAAGCCGTAGCCGTCGATGTTTCCCTCGGCCATCAGCCGCTTGAGCAGCGCCATGATTCCGCCGCGTTTGACGGGAATGGCGGTGTTGTAGTCGTTATAGTAAAGGAGAACGCCCTCAGGCGCGGTTTTACGGGCCAGGGCAAAGGCCCGTTCCGGATAATCCTCGCCGACCACGGTCAGCCATTTGGAGGGACGAAGGCTGCCGTCGGAATCGCTGATCGCCTCGTTGAGCACATCCCATGATACGATCAGTCCGGGATAATCCCTTTCGGTAATTTCAAATACGGCGGCCATGTAGTTTTCAAGACGCTTGAGCATCACGTCCCGGGACACCAGGGGTTTGCTGACGTCGTAGCTCTCGTGGAAGAAGGCTTCGGGGGTCTGCTGGTGCCAGACGAATACATGTCCGTGGACCTTCAGGCCGTATTTCATGGCGAAATTCAGCATCGGACGGGCATGGTCGATGTTTACCGCGACGGCGGTCTCGTCCTCCGCGGCCAGCCGTCGGCAGCCGGCCAGGTCAAGGACAAAATCGGGCTTCAGTTCGTTGCCCGGGGTGACGATGGCGAACTGTCCGGCGCAGAAGGACATACGGGCGTCGGAGAGGCATTCCGTCTCGGTCAGCGCGGCGCCGAAATCGAAAAGTCCGGCGTAGGTCTCCTTCAGGGAGGGGATGCCTTCGGCCCCGAAGGACGCGGTTTTTCCCGACACCGTGAAGGAACGGATGGAATAGGACAGCGCGGGGGCATGCATGGTTTCCACGTAAAGGACGAAACGCTCATAGTTACCGGCGGTATAGACGCAGGCAATGGATGTCCATTCGCCCCGCTTTGCCTTGACGCGACCCAGATTTTCGTAGCTCTCGGTTCCGTTCTTTGTATGGGCGACGGACAGGATAAATTCGGCCTCGTCAGCTTCGCTCTGGAAAACCTCCACGCTCAGTGAATAGACTTCGCCGGGGACCAGATCGAAATCGCGGCCCGGACTGTGCCAGTCCGAGGAACGTCCGGTGATTATAATGGCACCGTTTTCGGTGCTGAGGACGGCGTCGCCCATGGAACGGGGATAGAAGCCGTCGGTCCCTTCGGAAAAGTCCGACGCGTACATGATTTCATCCGCAAGGGCGCCGCTGCGGTGCGGGAAAAGCGCCAGGGACAGAGCCAGAATAAGAATGAGCGAAAGGACACGTTTCATTTTTTCTTCCTCCTTGTACTTCTTATGACCGGACTGCGCGGTCATCTGACGTCGGCGTTCACGTACAGGTCGTCAATCTTGCCCCAGGCTCCCGCGCCGTCGCAGCGCACATAAATTCCGCAGACGACATCCTGCCCTTCAACGCAGCTGAAGCGGATTTCCGGGGTTTTCCACTCGTTCCATTTTGTGATGGCGGCGGGGCAAGTCGCGACGATTTCCCCATTGATCTTTACATAACTCCATATCTCCTGCTCCCCTGCGTCGCCTCCCATCACAGATATGCCGGCGACCCAGTTCCCCGCGGGCAGGCCTTCGATCTTCTGTTCCAGGGTGAACTCCACGCCTGTGGCTTTGGCAGAATAAAAGTGCCAGTGCCAGGTCCCGGAGCGGGAATCGTTCTTCTTTTCCTCACGGTACAATTGCTCCGCGCCACGCAGGTCCTCGCAGGTCCACATGGAGGTGTCCGCGTCTTCAAAGGAAGGGTTCCGGGCGTAATTGTAAAGCACCACGCTGACTTTGGCGGCGGCCTTCATGCCGCCGGCGCTGCCGGTGACGGTATAATCCGCCGGAACGGATGTGTCCAGCCCGGCGGGGTCGGTATCCCATACGACAGGCACCTCCCTGCGGCTGTCGTCGTTCATGACGGCGCTGACTGCGGAAGGGAGGACGACAGGCTGCCCGATGTCCACCGTGATTACGATGTCGTCCACACTGTCGGGAATGATTTCGGTATCGTGACCTTCCCGAAGGTATTTGAACACGCTGAGGCTCGGCAGGGCTTTTCCCCGGGCGTCGAACATGGCCTGGTTGTCACAGGCGGAACCGCCGTAGTATTTCCCCGCGTCGGCGGGATCGTATTCCGCCGCGTAGGAAGAAGCCCAGCCGCTGCCGTATTTTTCCCACAGGAGGTGGTTTTCTTCCCAGGAGGAGGTGCCGACGGAAATCCACGCGCCTTCCCAGTAGAAAACGCCCAGGCCGCCGATTGAATTGACCGCCGCGGCCACGGCCCGCACTTCGTTCGCCTGGCCCTGCACCGTGAAGGGCCAGGGATGGTCATAGGCTCCGCCTTCTCCGATGGTGTTGCCGGAAAAGTCGCTGTCCTCCAGGGTCCAGGCGTAGCTGGTCTCGGCCACCATGACGGACTTTCCGTATTGCCGGCTGATCTGCCCGAGAACCGAGGTCAGGTTCTCCAGGGTGCCGTGCCAGTAGGGGTAATAGCTGGTGGCAAAGACGTCGTAATCCAGATTGTAATAGTTGAGCTTTGATGCCCAGTTCAGGTAATTATCGGCGTTCTCGGGGTTGGCGAAATGCACGGCGATCAGGATATCCGGATCGCTTTCACGCACCGCGCGGGCGGCGGATCCCATCAGGTGCCATACGATGTTCATCCAGATTTTTTCTCCGCAGAAACGTCCATTGGTTTCGTTGCCCAGTTGGACCATTCCCACGTCGATTCCGTTGTCTCTGAAAACCGCGAGGCTGTCCAGAGTGTAGCGGTAGACCGCGTCCGCCTTTTCCTCAACGGACATCCCCTGCCACTTCTTTGGGGCCTGCTGTTTGGAGGGATCGGCCCAGAAATCGGAGTAATGAAAATCCACCAGCAGGCGCATGCCGTTTTCCGTGGCGCGTTTTCCGATGGCGACGGCGCGGGCCAGGTCGTTCCCGCCGCCGCCGTAGCTGAATCCGTTTTTGTCATAAGGGTCCACCCACACCCGGACGCGGATCCAGTTGACGCCGTGGGAGGCGAGGATCGCGAAAAGATCCTTTTCCTGTCCGTCGTCGTCATAATACCTGACGCCGCTTTCCTCAAGGGCAATCACCGAGGACACGTCCATTCCCAGAATGAAATCCTCAGGGAGGTCCGGTATAGCCTTGACATAAATGTCTCCTTCGGCCCGGGCGGGGAAGGAGCCTGCAATGAAAAGCAGAGACAGAACAACGGAAATCAGCCTGCGGAGCATGGTCGTGTCCTCCTTATTCAAAAATAAAGCACGCCCGGAGGCATGCTTGATGGAACGGAATTATTCGTCAGTGATTTCAGGCACCTTGACGCCGACATAATACCTGTCCGCTACGGCCGGATAGGGATCCCGGCTGACCAGGGTGCTTTCGACGAGCACGCCGTTTTCCCAGCGCTGGAGATAGGTTTCGTTGATAAAACCGTCATGCCCTGCCCGGTCGAGAAATTCCTCGTCGGTGTAGGTGACGTAAAGCTGCTTGATGTCCTTTACATATTCAGGGATCTCGGGCTTCGGAATTTCTTCGACGGTCTGGGTATCCAGCGTATAATATACTCCGTCCCCCAGGGAACGGCCGTAAATGCGCACAACGCATTCCAGATGGCCGCCGTTTTTTTGCACATGGGCGGTAATGTAGATATTGCCCAGGGAATTGTTGACGAACACCAGGTCAATCTTGCGGCCGCCCCAGTAAACGGTGGCGTCCTGGCCGAACACCGTATAGGAAACCAGCTCGGAATGGGGTTCCCGTTTCGTGACCTTCAGGTTGGCACAGAGAGCCGCCTTGTAGATGGTGGTCGAAGCCTGGCAGACGCCGCCGCCGACACCGGTCACCGGAAGGTTATACACATATTCGACGGCGTCAAGGAACCCGTTGGCCTTGTTCCTTTCGCCGACCACCGCGTTGAAGGATACGCTTTCGCCGCTTTTGACCACCAGGCCGTTGAAGCGGGAAAAGGCCAGACGGATATTGTTGTTGCGGTTATCGGTGGAGGAGGAGGAGATGGGGGTTACCCCGGTGGAAAGCAGGGTCACCTGGGACCTGATATCGGCAGTCGTGACCTTTGGATACAGGGTTTCGGGAACCAGCTGCAGCGCGCCGGAGGTGCCTTCCCCCGCCAGGGTCAGGATTTGCTCCCGGACGGTGGAGGTGTCAAGCCTTCGGCCGTTTGCCTCGGGCGAAATGGTGAACGGATCAGACGCGTCCGGGTCAAAGGATGCCAGGTAGGCGTCCCGGGGAGCCAGGTACATGTCATCGGCAATGGGCGCCAGGACCATGCTGTCCAGATATTCCGTGTTCATTCGGGTCTGGGTGGTGTACAGGCTGTAGGGCTGCTCCGAAAGGGCCCGAATATCGCTTTCGATGTCGAATACCGACCCGGTATGTCCAAGGGCGTATGCGTTCCTGACAAGGGATTCCACCTTGACAAGGTCGGTATGAATGCCGAGAGTCTCGTAGTTTACCGTGAAGTATAGGTGCCCGTTATATACCAGGTCCAGAGCCCAGGAATTTTGCCGCTGGGTCACGGAGGCGATAACCGCGTCGTATCCCTGCTGCAGGGTTTTGCCGCCCATGGGAATGCCGTCGATGTAGATATTGTCAAGAAAAACACCGCTGTATTTTTCGGCGGCGGACCAGGCCCTGTACCATTTCAGGCCGAACCAGACCCCCGCACCGACAATAAGGAGCGCCGCAAAGTACAGAAACAGCCTGCCCGGGGAAAAGCTCCCCCTTCCGCGGCCGTTTCTTTTCCGGGGCCGCCGGGGAACCTGCTGCTGCCCGGCGGTCGGAACGGTATTCGGTTGACTGCCGGGAAAACCGTAGTCCCCCCGATAGCCCTGCTCTTGAAAATTCATTATAAAAACTACTCCCGGATTGACAATCGAAAAACGAGACTGCCCCCCGGCGCGTCAATAATCATCCGGACGCACCGGGACGACGTTTACTGAACGAAGCCCGCGGCGCTGACGGAGGCGTCCTCAGACGCGGCGGCGGCGTTAATGAAAGCAAGGAATTCCGCGCGAGTTACGGTTTCCTTTTCAATCAGAAGCCTGCCGAGGCCGTTCAGCTCGTCCATATGATCCTTCAGAATGGCGATGGCCTGACTGTAGCAGTTGTCAAGGATGGAGCGGACTTCTTCGTCGATGACCGCGGCGGTCTGTTCGCTGAACTCTCTGGTCTGTCCGAATTCCATGCCCACAAAGACTTCCTGGTCGCTGCCCAGGTACATGGTGCCGAGCCTGGGGGACATGCCGAACTTGGTAACCATGGCCTTGGCGATCTCGGTGGCGCGCTTCAGGTCGCTGACGGCGCCGGTGCAGATGTCCTCCTGAGTGAGGCTTTCTGCGGCACGGCCGCCCATCATCATGGTGATGTTCTGCAGAAGTTTCTGACGGCCCTGGTGATCGAATTCCTTTTCGGGCAGGGCCAGGGTGAGGCCGGCGGCTTGCCCGCGGGGAACGACGGTAATCATGTGGATGTCGTCGCACAGGGGCAGATAATGGCCTACGATGGCGTGGCCCGCTTCGTGATAGGCCGTAATGCGCAGATCTTCTTCCAGCACCTTATGGCTGCGCTTTTCGGGGCCCATCTGGATGCGTTCTACCGCCTCGATCAGGTACTTCTGGGAAATCTGCCGGTCCTTGGCCCGGGCGGCGAGGATGGCGGCCTCGTTCATGATGTTTTCAAGGTCGGCGCCGGTGGCGTAGGGGGTGCGCTTGGCGATGTTGTCAAGATCCACGTCGTCCGCAAGGGGTTTGCCTTTGGAATGGACCTTCAGGATTGCGATCCTTCCGTTCACGTCGGGATAGTTTACGGTAATCTGCCGGTCGAAGCGGCCGGGGCGCAGAAGGGCCGGATCCAGGATATCCTTGCGGTTGGTGGCGGCCATCACGATGACGCCCTCGTTGGCGGTGAAGCCGTCCATCTCGACAAGCAGCTGGTTGAGGGTCTGTTCGCGTTCGTCATGTCCGCCGCCCAGGCCCGCGCCCCTGTGACGGCCCACGGCGTCGATCTCGTCGATAAATACGATGCTGGGGGAATTGCGCTTGGCCTGATCAAACAAATCCCTGACCCGGCTGGCGCCGACGCCCACGAACATCTCCACAAAGTCGGAGCCGCTGATGGAGAAGAAGGGCACGTTCGCCTCGCCGGCGACGGCCTTGGCCAGCAGCGTTTTGCCGGTGCCGGGAGGGCCCATCAGCAGGACGCCCTTGGGGATGCGGGCGCCCAGTTCCGCGTAGACAGAGGGGTTTTTCAGAAAATCGACCACCTCGCGCAGCTCGTCCTTTTCCTCATCCGCGCCGGCCACGTCGGCAAAGGTGATTTTGTTTTTGCTGGGATCCACCATGCTTGCACGGGACTTGCCGAAGTTCATCACCTTGCCGTTGCCGCCGGACTGCTGCCTGAGCATATACATCCAGAAGGCAATGATCAGAAGGGTCGGGATCAGGTAAGGGATGATCTGGATATACCAGGGGGTCACCGTGGGCGCGACATACTGGACGGTGAAGGGGAAATCCTTCACCGAAACGGCGGCCGGATCCGCTTTGCTCTTATTCGCGACGACCGTCCGTACGGTGTCGATGAAATCTTCGCCGATGGTGCACTTGAAATCATAGGTGGAGGGGAAGGCTGCCGCGTTGGGGCCGGAAGCGGAATACAGTCCGTACAGGATGGTGTCATCAATGGCGACCTTGGCCACGCCTCCCTTGTCGATCAGTTCAAGCAGCCTGGGGTATTCGATCCTTTCCGGCGCGGCAGGGGAGTTCAACCCTGAAAGGATCGCAGCCAGCGCGATAAAAACGGCAAGAAAGGCGATGAAACCGAACATGCTGTTGTGGGATACTTTGCGCAAAATTCAATCCTCCCGTTGAAAACATGGAAAAGCATGGAATTAGCGGGGCGTTGATCCGCTCCAAATAATATACCATAAAACAGGGGCGGTTGACAATATACAAATCAGCCGCGGAAGACCGTGCGGGTGTAAAAAACATAGAAAAAAACATAAACAAAAGGTAACTGTTCAGTCGTGTGTGAAGGAGAACAAACGTATGGCAGCAGCGAGGAGGTATCGGAGGGATCTCCCTCCGATTATGATCCGTTTCAGCGGCATGTACGGTGAAACGGAACGACA
Organism: uncultured Eubacteriales bacterium; assembly: GCA_902789365.1. GTDB lineage: Bacteria > Bacillota > Clostridia > Christensenellales > Aristaeellaceae > RUG756. The sequence goes on along the minus strand of CADANQ010000014.1, from coordinate 115 downwards.
CCCCGAACCGTTCCCACAGGATCGGTGAGGGGTTCGCACCCGGCCGGCGGTGCCGCTTGGACGCAGGAAACCGGCGCCGCCGGCGGGTTGGGGACTCGGGGAAGGGGTTTCCCTT
>CADANQ010000013.1 GCA_902789365.1 uncultured Eubacteriales bacterium | reverse complement strand
TTTATCGGCCGTGTCAATGCATGGATTCGTATGGGCCCGCCTTTTCCGGCGGCACGGACGGGAAAACGGCATGGCGGAACCCCGCGATCTGTGTTATACTCCCATTGACAATACCCGCCGCGGCAAACGGCGCCCGAGGGCCGCCGGGGCCCGTATTGAACCGGATCAAAGGGGATGTATAAGGATGTTCTGGAAATACTACGGAAAGCTTCTCGCGCAGCTGGCGCTGGATTACAACTGCGTCCCGGAGGACCTGGAGGCGAAGGAAAACGTCGTCACCGTATCCCGGCTGAGGGAAGGGAGAAGAAGCTATACCCGGGAGGTCCCGTTTTTGCAGATGGTCACGACGGGCGGGAACACGGTGGTTATGGCGGACGAGCGCCTGCACGGATTCCTCAGGGAATTCGTAAGCGGCGCGGAGGGGCACCGGCTTTTTGAACACGGAAAGCTGTCGGAACTGGACGCGGAGCTGAATAAGTACGGATACCGGATGGCCCCGACGCATCACATGTTCCTGCCCTGCCGGGACGTAAAGCCGAAGGGAGAATGGCGGGCGGAGTGGTTTGATGAAGACGGCATTCGCCCGTTTTACGGCGACAAACGGTTCCCGAATGCCATCAGCTATCCCGAGCCCTGCCCCGCCCGGCCCGACAGGCTTGCCGTCGCCGCCTTTGACGGCGATGTCATCATGGGCATGGCGGGCTGTTCGGAGGATGCGCCCCACTGGCAGCAGATCGGCATCGACGTGCTGCCGCGGTACCGTTCCATGGGGCTGGGCACCTGCCTTGTGACGATGCTGAAAAACAGGATCATCGAAACGGGGGACGTCCCCTTTTACGGCACGGCGAGCGCGAACATCCGTTCGCAGAACATCGCGCTGAACAGCGGCTTCAGGCCCGCGTGGGTGGAGACGGAGGCCCACAGGATCGGGGAATGACCCGATTCCGCCGGCTTTTGCTTTCCGATCGGTTTGACGGAGGGAATAATCATGAAAAAATGGTATGACGAAGAATACGAATTCACTGTGGAGGTCACGGGCTTCCTGCACGGCGATCACACCGAAAGATACTGCCGCAACGGCGAAGAGATCGGCGACAGGTACACCTGCACCTACGGGTGCCCGGTCAACCGGGACGGCTATGGGATCTGTTCGAAAACCATGATGATGCTCTTTCCGCTGATGGACGCCGTCAGGAGCGGGGGAGACCTCAGGAATCTCGGCGGCGCCGGCAAATATGAAAAAACCGTCGTCTGCCCCGACGGCTGCGTGATATTCACCCTGAAGGCCACCCCCCTCGGGAACGAAAACTTCCACAGGGGCGGCTTCTACGATTATCCAGACCAGACCGTAAAACCGACGTGAGCGGCCTTTGATCCCGAACCGGAGGAAAACCGATGATCGAAAGCCACGCGCATATTTCCGGCAGGAAGTTCGACGGCGTCTTCCGTTACCTGACCTGCGCCGGTCCCGGCGTTTTTTCTTCGGACGAGGGGGACCGCGCGAAGCTGATCGGGGAGATGAAAAGCAATAAATATGATAGAATCGTCCTGCGCAGAAGACAGCTCCCGCGATTGCCCATATGTTCCCGGTGCGGAGGTGAAAGAATGCTGATTTCCACAAAGGCCCGATATGTATCGCGCATGCTGGCGGATATCGCCATGCATCAGGAGAACGGCCGGTACGTTCCCATGAAGGACGTGGCCGCCCGCCAGCGGATTTCAAAAAAATATCTGGAAGCCTTGACGGCGTCTCTCGCTTCCGCCGGGATCCTTGGCATCCGCCGGGGGAAAGGCGGCGGTTACCGGCTGCTTATGCCGCCGGGGGAGATCACGCTGTGGCGAATCGTCTGCCTGACCGACGGCACGCCCCACGCGGTCGCCTGCCTCGAGGGCCCCGTAAACACATGCGCGAGATGCGGCTTCTGCGTCACATTGCCCGCCTGGGAGGGGCTGGAGAAGGCCGTCCGGGATTACCTTTCGTCGGTCACGCTTCGGCAGCTGATCGACAGGGCAAAGCCTCAGCCCGACAACGCGGAGGATTATCCCTGCGGCGTATGACCGGCCCGGAACATAAAAAAACCTGCCGCGATCCGGCAGGTTTTTATATCGGGATTGTGTCCCTTCGAGCGTCAGCGCGTGGGCAGCATATGCTCATACGCCGCTTTCAGACGCATCGGATAGAGCAGAATGATGGAAACGACGGCCCCGAACCCGGCCTGCAGAAACTCGAACGGCAGTTTGATGACCGCGTATTCGGGGGTGGAATACACAAAAGCCCTGCCGAGGGTGTATCCGGCGACCATGACCACGGAGCCGAGCAGGACGGCGACAGAGGACGAGAGCGCCTGTTTCCGGGGAAAGATCCTGCGCGAAACAACGGAAACGATCACGGCCTGAAGGCCGTGGGTGACCAGGGACACGAACATCGGCGCGGGATAGAAGAAAAAATCCCCCAGGAAGGAACCGATGCCTCCGACGGCAAAGGCGGCGGCGGGATCCAGCAAGACGGCCGCCGTATTGATCACCGCGTCGCAGAAATAGAGATGGCCGCCGGGAACGGGTATGCTGAACACGCTGAGGGAAAGGATGATGTTCATTCCCATGAACAGCGCGGCGGATGTCAGCCGCGCGGCGGAGTAACGGCGGACAGAAATCGTTTTTCCGGACATTTTTATTTCACCTCGCAAATTGATTGGGGGGATAAGACGGTCTTTCTTTCTCCTCCCGTTGAATAACTGTTCAGATGGCCTCCGGTTCGACCTGCAGGGCGTCGTTGAAAATATTGTTCGCGATCATAAAGACCGCCATGGTGGTCATGACGACGATGGTCTCCTCGTCGAAGACCGTGCGCAGCCGCCGGAACAGTTCGTCCGGGATCTCTTTCGGGTTTTTCGCGACGGCGCGTCCGTAGGCGATCATCAGCTTTTCTTTTTCCGTGAATTCAAAATGCTCGGGATCCGTGAACCCGATGCCCCTCAGGAGCTTCCTGAAATAGGTCGTGCAGACGACGCAGTCGTTCTGGACGGAGATCGCGTATTCGAACAGATCGGCCGCCCGTTTTCCCACCAGCCGCTGCAGCTCCCTGTCGACGGCATAGGACCGGTCCTCCAGAGCGTCGAACGCGGTCACGTTGTGCAGCAGGGTCAGCTTTTCGTTTGTCAGCCGGTAGCCCATCCCGAGATGGCTGCGGATGGCCGCTTTCACACCGGGGGAACTGGTTGCGGGATCAATGGTTGAAACCCGTGGCATAGACGTACCTCCTTAAAAAAATAACCGGCATCGGCCGCGCTTCCGCCTGCCGATGCCTCAAACGCATGGAGTAAAAAACGCAGGCGGGGGACCGTGCCCCCGTCTGCGGCTTAGCTTGCAAAAAAGCGTTTCTACGCGCGGATGGGCACAGCGTGAACCATACACATGCACTGCATCCGACAACAGAAATTCACATAACGGAACACGAGGCCCACCTCCCTGAAAGAATGAACATATACTACAGTAAATAGTCTATATTGTCAATAGACTTTAAGAATTTTTTATCCGGCCCGCCCGCTTTTGCGGCCGGACCGTTGTCCGCCGTCCTTCCGGCCTTACCGCTGCGCGGCTTTTTCGATGTCCCGAAGGATCTGTCCGGCGGCGTCGGGGGAGGGGAAGAGGGATACGTACCCTTCCAGCGTGCGGGCCTTGGCCCGCAGGATGCGGGAGCGGGCGTCCACATGGATGGCGCAGGGGTATTTGCCGTTGCGGGCTTCCTGGATCATGTTGCACGCGGCGCTGTTGCCGTCGAAGGCCACCAGCACCGAGGGACGGCGCTTGAAGATCTCGTAGGCGAAGCTTTTGTACACGCCCATGGCCGAGGGTTCGATGGCCACCCGCACCCTCAGGCCGCTTTCAAGGACGCGCTTTTTTTCCCGCGCCGTCACGAGGGACGGAACGAAACAGTAGGTCCGCAGGCGCTCCGCCGCCCGTTCGGCCAGGTATTTTTCCTGGCCCCGCAGCTTCGGGCCGATCACCAGGAACACTTTTTCCGGGTCGCAGCCTTCAAGGATCGCGTCCAGGAGCTCCCGGTCTTCCCGCCTTACGGCGCTGCGGCGGCGGTCGCTTGAAAAGCTGCCCCCGACGATCACCAGCGGAACCCCCTCGGAGGGCAGTTCCTCCACCCTTTCGCGCAGCGCTTCGGCGCTGGGATAGCGTTTTTCGCCGGGCAGGGGGATCTGCAGGGCGGCCGCGTGGGCGATCCTGTCCCGGTACAGGCCTTCGACGGCCCCCTCGCCCGTGAGGGAAGGGAAGCGGGCGGTTTTTTCGCGGAAAGCGGCAAGGCCCTCTTCCATGGCCTGCCTCTCGGCCTCGCACATCCTTGCCTGGTCCTCCGCCGTCAGCGAGAGGAGCTTGGCCAGGGCCAGCTGCTCGTCGATGGAGTCGGTGCCGTAGAGCGCGCCTCCGTCGGTGCCCTGGACGCAGCGGACCCCCGCCGCCAGGTACTGCTTCAGGGGATGGTGATCAAGGGCGGAAAGGTTGTTGAGACGTACGTTGGAGGTCAATTGGAATTCCAGGATCACTTTGGTCTCCCGGAGAAGCGTCGTCAATTGCTTTCCCTTGCGGGAGGAGAGGTTGGCGGTGTACAGGCCGTGGCCGATGCGCATGCGCGGCATTTCCCTGCCCGGGGAAACGGATTCCCGTACGCACATCAGCGAATTGTAAACGTTGTCCCTCAGGCTGTCGTTTTCCCCGGCGTGGATGCGGATCACAAATCCTTTTTCCTCCTCCGCCAGCCTTACGAGCTCCCGGATGACGTCCCGGAGCTCCCGGATGTCGTTGATCTCCTCGCCGATGATGTCGCTCCCGGCCACATACGGGTCGGACGCCACGGCGCGCAGCACCGAAAGGCTGCGGCGCAGGGCGTCGTCCTCCGCCACGCTGTCCCTGACGATGGTCAGGGGCGTACGCCGGATGGCGGCCAGGAAGCGCAGCGTCACGCCGGTCTCCGCCGTCACCCGGGGCATGACCGCGTGAACGGCGGCGAGGGTCGCGGCGGCCCGGTCGGGATTCGCCAGGGAGGTGTCGGAAATCTCGGCGTAGAGGATGCCACGGCGGGCATAGGAACGGGCGATCCACAGAAGCTTGTCCATGAACAGCGTGTTCCCCCGGTATGCCCCCCGGTGGTCCTCCTCCATGCGCCGGAGGGCGGCGGCGATATCCTTATCCGGGAGGGCGTCCGCGTCCCCGGCGGTATATACTTCCTCCGAAGGAATCCCCCGGGTGAAGACGTAGCGGTAGAGGTATACCTTTTCAAGGTTGGTGAACACGGCCTGGCCGTCCTTCATCACGGCCAGGGAGGCACGGATATGGGAAATGTTCCACGGGGCGTCCCCGGGGTTGCCAAGCAGCAGGTCCGCGAAGTCGATGAAGGTGTTGTCGTCGATGCGGCGGGTGAGGTATTTGCCTGTGAGGGAGGAATCCGCGAACCGCCGGGCGGAAACGGCCCGGCGCTTATCCAGAAGGGCGCTCTGGCGGGCGTTGACCCTGAGCCCAAGTTTTTTGATATAGTAGAGGGGATAGGCGATGTGGTGGAAGATTCCCAGGGCGATCAGCAGATCCCCGTCCAGGTTGGCGTTCATGTGGGTGTGCAGGTCGGCGCGGAACTTGCATTCCGCCGGGATATAGGTCTTGACCACGGTCCGTGCAAAATCCAGGTGGTAGTCCTTGGTCTGGCTCATCAGCGTCTTGGAGATGGCCGGGATGGAAGCCTTGCGCTCCACGGTGCCGTCGGCAAAGATGTTGGCCACCTTGGTATCCCTCAGGCGGAAGATATAAACCGGCCGGTTGTCCGCGTTGATGTAGCAGGGGACCTTCCCGCGGATGACCGCAAGACCCGATGAATCCGTGATGATGGGAAGGCCGCACAGGGCGGCCAGGTTCCTGATCAGGTTGCCCGTTTTATGGTTCGGGGTGGAGAGGGTGTATTCCATGCGGTCGCCCTCCAGGCTGAGATCGACGATGATGTCCTTTTCCTTGTCCAGATAGAACTGCCCGAACCGGCCCATTTTCGCGCCTCCCCGGATTTTTTTATCCATTATACAGAAACGGAGGCGGAAACGCAATGCCGAAGGGGTCCTTCTCCTGTCCGTATAAGCGGGGCGGCGGAAAAAGCGCTTGCTACGCCGCCGGAAATGATGTATCCTTGTATCTGATAAGGGGGGATTCCATGAAACGGAAACATTTGCTCAGGAACGCGGTTTTAGTTTTGCTGGCGGCGACAATACTTCCTGTTTCCGCGTCGGCGATAAACGAAGAAACGGTTGTTGACGCGTCCGGTATCCCGGCGGAGACGGACAGCGACGGAGCCATGTATTTGCCGGATGCCGGCTGCTATGCCTTCTATGAGAATGAACGGCCGTCATGGGCCGACAGCGATGAATATGCGGAATCACCCAATGAGGGCAAAATCTTTGCGGATGAGGATATCGTTCGTACCCCCTGCCTTACGGCGGGAGAACAGCGGCGCGCGAATCTCCTGCTGGAACGGTATGAAAGCGGAGAGATCTCCTATACCGGCGAATCTGTTCTGAACAGGATGACAGACGTGGCGGTCGGAGTATACACTCTCGATCCCGCCGATTATGACGGCGAATCCATGTTTGTCATTCTGCCGTCATGCTGTTTAAGCGATGATATGCTGCTTGCCGTTATTGACGCATGGCATCGGGCGGGGAAGAGATTTGATCCGTCCGCGCTGAACTGCCGCAACTGTATGCGCGGCGGCGGAATCGAATCCAGCCGTTTTCTTACGGAAGAAGAGGGAAAACGCAGCGCCGATATCCGGCTGCTGGTCTCACGCGGAATGATTACGAGGGAACAGGTGAAAGATGCCGGCGTTCCTCTCACGCCCGCGCTGGATCCCTTCTATCATTGCGGACTGGAGGAATATACTTTTCTCCCTTATCGCAGGCTCACGGATGCGGAAATAGCGGCGAAATGTTTTTCCGAAGGCGCGCGGGTATTCGACAACGGACAAATGAGCTTTGATGATGCCGAACGCCGCGCGAGGACAATCATCAATGAAGTGATAAAAATGCCTTTGAGCATGAAAATCAGGTTTTTAAACCCGCTGACCTTTTCCGCGTCCTATGCGCTTGACGGCAGCGGGGAAGTTCGGCCGGTTTCCGTATCGGATAATGCGGACGGCAGCATGGCGGGTTTCGACTGGACGGACGGGGATCTGTTCGGCCAGGTTCAGATTATGTGCAGTGTTCGGAACGATGACCTGATTCCCGAGAGAATCCGCTGGTTTGTCGATTACGGTTTTCTTGACGAATGGCATGATGAAAAACCTGGATACAACGGGCCTGAATCATATGCGGATTCCGCGCGGGCATGGGCTGCCGGTCATTTGCTGATTTCCGGACAGGAACCCCTGCGCTGGAACATCACCGGCGAAAATGTTCCGTATCTGGCTGTGGACTGCGCTGTTGTTACCGCGCTGACAGACGAGTGGATCGTTCAGGTCATGGTATGCCGGGACAATATGGAAGTCTGCGACGCGGAATTATACCGGCTGGGCGATTCGGGAGGATTCTGATTCCTTGCCCCGGCGGGGGAATTGGGTTATACTTGCCGTGCGGGTCCGGGATTTTCCCGACGGCGAAAACAGGCCCGCGAAGGAGAGTAAACAGGAATGGAATCCATCACGGTCATATCCCTTGGCACCGGGCGGGAGGAAGACGTGACCCTCGGGGCGCTCCGCGCCATGAAGGCGGGGGACAGGCTGATCCTGCGGACGGAAAAATGCGGCGCGGCCGATCTTTTGCGCAGGGAGAGGATCCCCTTCGGCACCCTGGACGACCTGTATGAGGAAGCCGAGGATTTTGACGAGCTGCACCGCCTGGGGGCCCAAAGGATCCTTGCGGCCGCGGAAAAGGAAAAGGTGTGCTTCGCGGTGTTCGATCCCGCCAGGGACGGCACGGTGCGCCTGATCCGGGACAGGGTGGACCGGGTGATTCCCGGGGTGTCCGCGGCCTCCGCCGCCGCGGACGCGGTCCTTCCCGCGGGGGAGGTGCGCTTTTTCGCCGCGTCGGATCTGGATACGGTGTCCTCCCAGGGCACGCTGTGCCTGACGGAGATCGATTCCCGCCTGCTGGCGGGGGAGTGCAAGATGAAGCTGGCGGAGATGTATGCCATGGATACGCCGGTGTGGTTTTTTGCCCAGGACGAAAAGCGCCTTCCTAAGCCGGAGGCGATCGTCCTGGAGGACCTGGACCGGCAGAAGGAGGCAAAATACGGGCACCTGTGCGCCGCGGTGATCCCGGAGAGGGCGGTGACGGACAAAAAACGCCACGATTTTGAGGACCTGAAACGGGTGATGGACGTGCTGCGCGCCCCCGGCGGATGCCCGTGGGACCGGGAGCAGACCCACCGTTCCCTGCGGAATTACCTGGTGGAGGAGGCCTACGAGACCGCGGCGGCCGTCGACGCGGAGGAATGGGACCATGTGGCCGACGAACTGGGGGACGTGCTTCTGCAGGTGGTTTTCCAGGCGAACATCGGCCGCGAATACGGAACCTTCGGCCTGGGGGACATCACCACGGCCATCACCGAAAAGATGATCCGCCGGCACCGGCATATCTTCGGGGGCGACAAATGCGGGGACGGGGAGGCCGTGTCGAAAAACTGGGACAGGATCAAGCGGGAGGAGCGGGGCTTTTCCACCCTTTCCCAGACCCTCAGGGACCTGCCCGCCGCCCTGCCGCAATTGATGCGCGCCTGCAAGATGCAGGAGCGGGCGGCCCGTTCCGGCGCGGACATCCCCATGGAGGCGGCCCTGGACGCCCTGCGGGCCCTCATGGACCGGCTGCCCCTTGACGACGGAGCCGGACGGGAGGAAAGGGAGGAAGTGATCGGCAGGATGCTGATGCTGTGCGTCCTTTGCGCCAGAAAAACGGGCGCGGACGCCGAAACCTGCCTGCAGAGCGCCTGCGAACGCTTTGTGCGCCGGGTGGAGGAGGCCGAAAACGCCGCCGGAAAAGCAAAAGACTTGACAATTGATGAAATGGCGTTATACTTGAAATGAACCGGCGCCCGATTCCGGCGCGCCGATCTAAACTTAGGAGGTAATTTCATGAACAAGTCCGAATTGATCGCCGCGATCGCCAACAAGACCGGCGTAACGAAAAAGGACACCGAAGAAGTAATCAGCGCTTTTGTCGAAGTCGTCAAGGAAACCCTGAAGGCCGGTGAAAAAGTCCAGATGATCGGCTTTGGCACCTTCGAGTGCAAGGAACGCGCCGCCCGCGAAACCGTGAACCCCAGGACCCAGGAAAAGGTTCATGTTCCCGCTTCCAAATCCGCCGCGTTCAAGGCCGGCAAGGCCCTGAAGGACGCCGTCAACGAATAACGGATACGGGCAGGTCTTTCGGCAGCAGCCGGGGGACCTGTTTTTTTTTCGCTTGCGGACGGAGGGATGCGTTATGACTTTCCCGGCGGGCGGACAACGGCAGGGGCCTTCTTTATCGGCCCCTGTCCGCGTTGAAACGGAAAAAACTTCCGGAAAAAGAAAGGGAGCGGCGCTTGCGGCGATTATGTGCGCCTGCGTTCTGCTTATGGGGTGCGCGAACGTGTCCGGGGAGACAGTGAGGCCGGCCATGACGGGCCGTGAACCGGTGTTCGAGGGCTGGGGCACCAGCCTTTGCTGGTGGGCCAACCGCATCGGGTATTCGGACAGCCTGTCCCAAAAGGCCGCGGACCTGTTCTTCTCTCCGGACGGCCTCGGGATGAACATTATGCGCTATAATATCGGCGGCGGGGACGACCCGAACCATGCCCACATCACCCGCACGGATTCCGACGTGCCGGGCTGGTACAGGTGGGATGAAGCGGAGGGAAAGCGCGTTTTCGACCCGACGGCGGACTTCAGGCAGCTGAACGTCCTTGCCCGCTGCCACGCCGCCGCCGGAAGAGAGGCCATGGTGGAGGCCTTCTCCAATTCGCCGCCGTATTACATGACGGTGAGCGGCTGCTCCTCGGGGAACGCCGTGGCCGGCAGGGACAACCTGCGGGAGGACGCCGCGGAGGATTTCGCGGATTACCTGTGCTCCGCGGCGGCCTGGCTGAAGAACGAAATGGGCCTGAACCTGGTCAGCCTGTCCCCGATGAACGAGCCGGGCACGGCCTACTGGGGCGCCATGAGCCCAAAGCAGGAGGGCTGCCACTTTGACCCGGGGGCGTCCCAGTCCCGCGTGATCGTTTTCTGCGGCAAAAAGCTGAAGGAGTACGGCCTGGACGGGGTGATTATCGCCGCCTCCGACGAGACCGATACCGGAAAGCAGCTGGACGAATACCTTGCCTTCACCCCCGAGGCCCGGGCGGTCATCGGCAGGATCAACACCCACACCTACGGCACAAGCCGCGCTTCTCTGCTTGCCGAAACCTGCCGGAAGGACGGCATGGTTCTTTGGATGAGCGAAACCGACGGCGGGGAGACCAGTGGGAAGGGCGCGGGCGAGATGGGCGCGGCGCTCTGGCTTTCGCGCAAGATCATTTCCGATTTCGCCCTGCTGGATCCGTCGGCCTGGGTGCTGTGGCAGGTGATCGACACCCATGTTTCCCGGGACGGATGGCAGGGACGCCGCGACAGCGGCATGCCGGACGTGACGGGCGGCTACTGGGGTACGGCGACGGCAGACCACGACCGGGGCGAGATCATCCTGACCCAGAAGTACTACGCCCTGGGCCAGTTTACCCGGTATATCCGGCCGGGCATGCGGGTCTTCGCCTGCGGGGAGAACATGCTGTGCGCCGCGGGAGACGGAAAAATCGTCCTGGTCGCCGTTAACGCCGGAGGACGGAAAGCCCTGCGGGCGGACCTGAGCGCCTTCGGCCCCGTGTCCGGGCCGGTCGCGGCCGTCCGGACCTCCGGAAGCATGGAAAACGGCGAGCACTGGCGGGAGCTGGAGCCCCTTGAGGCCGACGGGACCGGGTTTGACGCTTATCTCGCGCCCGATTCCGTCACCACCTTCGTTATCGAAGGACCGTTCTGAGTATAATTGATTGTGGAGGAAAGAAGATGGGATTCAGGAAGGATTTTGCGTTCGGCGCCGCCACGGCGGCCTTCCAGATCGAAGGCGCCTGGAACGAGGACGGGCGCTCAAGGTGCGTGTGGGACGATTACAGCCACACCCCGGGTAAGGTATTCGGGAACCATAACGGCGACACGGCCTGCGACCATTACCACCGCTGGAGGGAAGACGTGGCCCTGATGGCCCGGTACGGCATCCCCAATTACCGCTTTTCGGTTGCCTGGCCCCGGGTGATGCCCGGCGGAAAGGGCGCGGTGAACGAAAAGGGCATGGATTTCTATTCCCGGCTTGTCGATGAGCTGCTCTTAAAGGGCATCACGCCCTGGATGACCCTGTTCCACTGGGATTATCCCACCGCCCTGGAGGACCTGGGCGGCTGGCGCAATCCCGACAGCGTAAAGTGGTTCGCGGACTATACCGACGCCGTGACCCGGCGCCTGGGGGACCGGGTGAAGAAATTCATCACCTTCAACGAGCCCCAGTGCTTCCTGGGCCTGGGCTATGCCGTCGGCGCCATGGCTCCCGGGCTCCAGCTTCCGACTGAAGTCACCGTGCCCATGTGCCACCGGGTTCTTCTGTCCCACGGCGCGGCGGCGGACGTGATCCGCCAAAACGTCGCCGGCGCCGAGGTGGGCTACGCCCCCTGCGGCGGGCCCGCCGTTCCGGCAAGCCCCGATCCCGCGGACGTGGAAGCGGCCAGGAAGGCCTATTTCGATATCGCCGACATATCCCGCTATATCATGAGCGTTTCCTGGTGGTCCGATCCCGCGGTGCTGGGCGTTTATCCCGAAAAGGCCCTGAAGCAATTGGAAAAATACCTGCCCCGCGGCTGGGAGGAGGATATGCCCAGGATCGCCCGGCCCCTGGACTTCTACTGCCAGAACATCTATTACGGCTCCCGGGTGCGCCATGCCGACAACGAGCGCGGCTACGAGACCCTGGAGCCCGGGGTGGGACAGACCAAGACCGCCTGCCAGTGGATGACCGAGCCCGAAAGCCTGTACTGGGGTCCCCGCTTCCTGTACGAAAGGTACCGGGTGCCCTTTGTGATCAGCGAAAACGGCATGTCCTGCCACGACGCGGTGTCCCTGGACGGGAAGGTGCACGACCCCAACCGGCAGGATTACATGCACCGCTACCTGCTTGAGTTCCGCCGGGCGGCGGAGGACGGCGTGGACGCCCGGGGCTATTTTGCCTGGAGCCTCCTGGACAATTTTGAATGGAACAGCGGCTACAACGAAAGGTTCGGCCTCATCTATGTGGATTACGCCACCCAGAAACGCGTGCCCAAGGACAGCCTGGAATGGTACGCCCGGGTGATCCGCAACAACGGCGAGGACCTGTAATATAACATCATTTCCGCTCAGGCGGATAAATAACACGGGAGGCGCTCCCCGCGGCGCGCCTCCCGGAGGATTCGGGAAGGAACCATGTACGACGTTATCATTATCGGGGCGGGCCCCGGCGGCGTTTATACGGCGTATGAGCTGATGAAGCTTTGTCCGGGCAGGAAGATTCTGGTGCTGGAAAGCGGCCGCCCGCTGGAAAAGCGAAAATGCCCCATCGACGGGGAGCGGATCAAAAGCTGTGTCCGCTGCGAAAAATGCGCCATCATGAACGGCTTCGGCGGGGCCGGGGCCTTTTCGGACGGCAAATACAACATCACCAACAATTTCGGCGGCACGCTTCACCGCTACATCGGCCGGGAAAAGGCCCTGGAGCTGATGGAGTACGTGGACGGGATCAACATGGCCCACGGCGGCGCCGGCACGAAAAAGTATTCCACGGCGGGCACGGCCTTCAAAAAGCTGTGCCTGCAGAACAGGCTCACCCTGCTGGACGCCTCGGTGCGCCACCTGGGGACCGACAGGAATTACGTGGTCCTGAAAAATCTTTTCGCGGAAATGAAGGACCGGGTGGAATTCCGCTTCGACACCCCCGCGGAATCCGTGGAGGTGCTTGACGGGGCGTTCCGGGTGCGTTATCCGGGCGGCTTTGCCGACGGCGGGAAATGCGTCGTCTCCGTGGGCCGCAGCGGAAGCAAATGGATGGAGAGGACCTGCCGCGAGCTGGACATCCCCACCTCCTCCAACCGGGTGGACATCGGCGTGAGGGTGGAGCTGCCCGCGGTCATCTTTTCCCACCTGACCGACGAATTGTACGAGAGCAAGATCGTCTACCGCACCGAAAAATTCGAGGACCAGGTGCGCACCTTCTGCATGAACCCCAACGGCATCGTGGTAAACGAGAACACCAACGGCATCATCACCGTGAACGGCCACAGCTTTGAGGACCCGACGCGCAAAACGGAGAACACCAATTTTGCCCTGCTGGTCTCCAAGCATTTTTCCGAGCCCTTCAGGGACAGCAACGGCTACGGCGAGAGCATCGCCCGCCTGGGCAACATGCTCGGCGGGGGCGTCATCGTCCAGCGCTTCGGGGACCTGGAGCGGGGCCGCAGGTCCACCCCCGGCCGCATCGGGGAAGGGACGGTCAGGCCCACCCTCAGCGCCACGCCGGGGGATTTGAGCCTGGTGCTGCCAAAGCGCATCCTGGACGGCATCGTCGAAATGATCTACGCCCTGGACAAGATAGCCCCCGGCACCGCCAACGACGATACCCTGCTCTACGGCGTGGAGGTCAAGTTCTACAACATGGAGGTCAAACTGAACGAGCGCCTGGAGACCCGGTATCCCGGGCTGTTCGTCATCGGCGACGGCAGCGGCGTCACCCATTCCCTGTCCCACGCCTCGGCCAGCGGCGTTCACGTGGCCCGGGAGATGGCCGCCGACTGGGCGAAGGAAACCGAAAACGGAGGTTGAAATATGAGGCTCGACAAATATCTGAAGGTATCCAGAATCATCAAGCGCCGCACCGTGGCCAAGGAGGCCTGCGACGGCGGACGGGTCACCGTCGGCGGAAAGATCGCCAAGGCCGGCACCGAGGTGAAGGCCGGCGACGTCCTGGAGATCCGCTTCGGCTCCCGCATGGGCCGGTACCGGATCACCGACGTAAGAGAGGTCGTCCGCAAGGAGGACGCGGCCGCCATGTACGAGGTGCTCTCCGAGGACGAGGGCATGGCGGCGGAAAGGGGATAACAAAACGTGCGCTTCCGCGTTTGCCGCGGAGGCGCCGGACCCTGCGATCCCCGCTGTGTGAAATAATCGGAATGCGCGGATCGGGGCGCAGGGGCCCACGCCGTGGGGTTTCAGGGGCCGCGGAGGCCCCTGAGCGCGGCGGTACGGGATCGGAGATAAAGGAAAAAACGGAAAAACAGCGCTTGCGCTATAATTGCGGGAGCGCTGTTTTTCGTACGGTTTATGTTGACAAACCGGAGCGCCGTTCATATAATGGCGCGGAATTCGCCGGATGGAAGGTGTTTTTTCGCCATGAAGGTGTTCCGGCCGCGGATTGGCTTTTCCTACCTGAGGGAGGCCTATGCCTCCGAAAATCTTTCGCCCGCCGTTTGCCGCAGTCTCAACCTGATCCTGCTGGCCAACCTGTTCGGGAACCTGTTCGGCATCGTCTGCGGCTCCGGCACGGCGGCCATGGTGGGCCTTGCCAACGAACTGCGGGCGGGCGACCTGGCCTTCGGCCTTTTGAACGGCATTCCCCAGGCGGCCATGCTTTTGCAGATCCCCTTCGCGATGCTGGTCAGCCGGACCCACAGGCGCAAAAAGTATATGCTGACCTTCGGCCTCGTTTCCCGGGCCCTGTGGCTCATATTCGGCTTTTTACCCCTTTTGTTTCCCGGGGCGGCAGACAGCCGGGGTCTGTGGACCCTGGTGCTGCTGCTGGGGGTATCCTCCTGCCTGTCCGCGGCCATCAACGTATGCTGGTTCCCCTGGCTGTCGGACCTGGCGCCTACGCGTATCCGGGGCCGCTGGCTCTCCACCCGGGACACCGTGGTGGCCTTTGCCAACCTGGCCTTCGGGTTCCTGATGGCGCATCTGCTGGATACCCTGCCGCCGGACAGGCGCTATGTGATTGTTTTCCTGATCGGCGGCACGCTGGGCATGCTGGATATGGTGTGCTTCGGCTTCTGCGAGGAGAAGTATTCCGCTCCGCCGGTGCGCATGAACCTGAAGTCGGCGGCGGGGGTGATGAAAAACCGCGCTTTTCGGCGGCTAACCGTGATGTGGACGGCCTGGTGTTTTACAGCCAATCTGTGCGAGCCCTACCTGAGCAGGTACTCCATCAACGAGATGGGGCTCACCTTTACCCAGATGACGGTGTGCTCCTCGGCGGCAGCGTCCGTAATGACCATATTGCTGATGCGGCGGTGGGGACGGGCCATGGATACCTTCGGGAGCCGCAGCGTGATGATGGTGGCCGCCCTTGGCGCCGCCGGGGCCAACGCTTTTTACCTGTTCTGCACCCCCGGTGCCGTGTGGCCGGTGCTCCTGCGCAACGCCCTGGGGGCGGCCTTCTGGAACGGCAGCAACCTGGCCGCCAACAGTATGCAGCTTTCCGCCTCGCCCGACGACGAGCGGCCCATCTACATCGCGGTGTATTCCTGTGTGACGGCGCTCCCGGGCATGGCCCTGGGGAGCCTGGCGGGCGGCGCGCTGCTGGAAATATGGGAAAGCGCCGGCTGGTTTGCCGGCGCCTTCGACCGCTACAAGGCGCTGATTGCCCTGTCCACGGTTCTCCGCTTTGCCGCGGTGGTTTTGCTGGTGCCGCCCCTCCCCAACGACCGGGACGGGACGCCCCGGGGGCTGGTAAAGTCGCTGTTTGCGCGGGGCAGGTGACCGCAAATCGATCCGGGCTCCGGATAAAAAGAGCCGCGGAGCCTTTTTAAGGATCTCCGCGGTCTTTTTGCATATTCCTGATTTTCTGCCGGGCGTTTGTTACAGCGCGCAGGCGACGCGGCTGGCCAGGCGGACGTTGTTCAGCACCAATTGGATGTTGCTCTTCAGGCTGTCGCCGCCGGTCAGCTCGCAGACCCTTGCGAGCAGGAAGGGCGTGATTTTTTTGCCTTTGACGCCCTGTTCGTCGGCTTCTCTGAGCGCCCGGGTGATGGCGGCATCGATGACGTCCTGCGGCATGGCGTATTCCTCGGGGATGGGATTGGTAATCAGCATACCGCCGGGGAAGCCCAGGTCCCTCTGGGCGCGGACGGCGGAGGCGATTTCCTCCGGGCTGTCCATGCGGTAATCGACGTTCAGGCCCGAATGGGGGGTGTAGAAGCAGGGCAGCTCCTCCGTGCCGTAGCCCAGCACCGGCACGCCCTGGGTCTCCAGGTATTCCAGGGTCAGCGGCAGGTCCAGGATGGCCTTGGCTCCGGCGCACACCACCGCCACGGGGGTGTGGGCCAGCTCCTGCAGATCCGCGGAGATGTCCATGGTTTTTTCCGCGCCGCGGTGCACGCCGCCGATGCCGCCGGTGGCGAACACCCGGATGCCGGCCATGGCGGCGACGATCATGGTGGCGGCCACGGTGGTGGCGCCGTCCGCGCCCCGGGCGCACAGGATGGGGATATCCCGGCGGCTGGCCTTGGCGACCTTCGTTCCCGCTTTTCCGAGATGGTCGATCTGTTCTTCGGTGAGGCCGGCGCAGAGCCTGCCCCCGATGATGGCCACCGTGGCGGGCTCGGCGCCGCATTCCCGGGCGGTCTTTTCGCACAGGAGGGCGGTTTCCACGTTCTGCGGGTAGGGCATGCCGTGGGATATGATGGTGGATTCCAGCGCGATGACCGGGCGGCCTTCCTTCAGCGCCGCGGCGACCCTGGGAGAGAGGCTGAGGTATTTGTTCATGTTTTCCATTTTTATTCCTCCGTGAACGGCCGCCGCCCGTCAGATTTCTGAAAGCAGCAGCGTTTTTTTGCGTTCGAGCATTTCGTCCGTCCGCGCGATGTAGTGCCCGATGTCGGACACGTTGGGCGCGCGCAGGATTTTCCCGGTACGGGTGTTCACACGTTTGGATATGGCCCCGGCCCCCAGGGCCAGGACGTCGGCGGTCTCCTCCATCATGCCCACGTTGTACAGGCTTTCCATGCCGGGCAGGGCGTAGCCGACGTTTTCCAGGTTGCCCGCCATGTACTTCTGGCGGTAGAGGTAATAGGGACGCATGCCCCGCGCTTCCGCCTCCCGGCGTCCGTCGGCGACCATTTGGGCGGCCATGTCCCCGTCCGGCAGCTTTGCCTCCCACAGGTGAAGGAGGCTGGAATGCTTGATGCACAGGGTGTGGACGGTCAGGCTCTCGGGACGCATTTCCCGGCTCCAGAGAAGGGTCTCGCGGAACATTTCCGCCGTTTCCCCGGGCAGGGCGGCGATCAGGTCCATGTTGATGTCGCCAAAGCCCATGTCCCGGGCCATCTGGTAGGCGCGGACGGTGTCCGCGGCGGTGTGCCTGCGGCCGATCAGCTTTAATGTGGCGTCGTGGGAGGTCTGGGGATTTATGGAGATGCGCCCGACGGCGCTGTTTTTCATGGCGGCGAGCTTTTGCTTATCCAGGGTATCCGGCCTTCCGGCCTCCACGGTGCGCTCCCGGCAGGGGTCGGTCAGGGGCCGCAGGGCCTCCAGGACCTCCTCAAACAGGTCTCCGGGAAGGCTGGTGGGGGTGCCGCCCCCCATGTAGAAGGCCCGGGGGGTCAGGCGGAATTCCCGGATCAGCTTCACCGCACCTTCGATCTCCCTTTTCAGGGCGTCGGTATAGGGCCGGAGCTGTCCTCCTTTGCCCACCTCCCCCGAAAGAAAGGAGCAGTAGGCGCAGCGGCTGACGCAGAAGGGGATGCCGACGTAAATGTCGATCTCTCCGGGCTTCTGCCGGGGAAGGGAAAGCTGGGTCCGGACCGTTTCCAGGGTGAGGGTGGTTTTTTCCGCGCTGACGTCAAATTGCCGGCGCATCTCCTCCGCGGCTTCCTCCGGGGTCAGGCCCCCGTCCATGGCCATGTAAACAAGGCGGGTGGGGCGGATGCCGGTCAGGCTGCCCCAGGGAGGGCGGCGGCCGTAAAAGGATACGCACACGTCGTAAACGCTCTGCTTGATCAGCCGCTTGTGGACGCGCTTGTCCTCCAGGGGGCCGCTTTGGGTCTTTCCCTCCCGCGCGCTTTCAAACCGCTTTCCGTCCGCAAGGAATTCGACGCGCACGCGGCGGACTTCTCCGCAGATTTCCTCGGTATGACGAAGCAGGGCCGCCCCGTCCTCTTCTTCGGACACGGCCTCCGCCCCGCTGCCCTCAAAGACGCGGACGACGTCGAGAATGTCGTTTCTGAACTGTTCGGTTGGGGTTAAAACACAGATGCGCATGGCCGGACCCCCGATAAAAAAGTATGACCCCGGAAAAGGCCGCGTGGGAGGCGGGAATCACATGGTCAGCGGCCCGCAGCCAAGGGCGAAAAAGGCGCGCTCGGATTTCAGGTCCGTATCCAGGTCGTGGCCGGGATGGACCTTCATATTGCCCGGAAGGGCGAGGAGGGTACGGATGCTCTGGTCCAGGGCGGCCGCGCTGCCGCCGGGGAAATCGGTGCGCCCCCAGCTGTGGCGGAACAGGGTGTCCCCGGAGTAGATTTCGCCCAGGATCACATAACTCATGCCCCCGGGGGTGTGCCCGGGGGTGGCGACGACCCGGACCGGCGCGGAAAAGCCGGGGAAGGACAGCTCCTCCCCGCCGTCAAGAAAGCGGGTGGCCGGGATGCGGGGCGAAGTATCCCCAAAGAAGACGCCGACGCTCTTTTTCGGGTCGGACAGCATGTCCGCGTCCTGCCTTCCGATGTATATCTCCGTGCCCCGGAAGGCGTTCAGGGCGCCGGTGTGGTCCGCGTGCCCGTGGGTCAGGAGCACCGCGGCGGCCTTCCGGCTCCCAAGGGCCGTGAGGATGGTTTCCCCGTCCCCGCCCGGGTCCACCACCAGCACGCTGTCCGGGTCCAGGTCGCCGGGGATCAGGTAGCAGCAGCAGTCAAGCATTCCCACCGTCAGTTTTTCCATGCGTATGCGATCTCCTTATCGAATAATATCAGAACTGCTTCCGGCTGTCCAGCAATATGGTCACGGGCCCGTCGTTGCAGAGCTCCACGCGCATATGGGTGCGGAAGACCCCTTTTTCCACGGTTACGCCTTCCCGCGCCATCAGGCCGCAGACCAGCATATACAGTTCGTCGGCCCTTTCCGGCCGCTCGGCGCGGATGTAGGCCGGCCGGTTCTGGCCCCGGGCGTCGCCCAGCAGGGTGAACTGGCTGACGCACAGCACGCTGCCGCCCGTGTCCTTCACGCTCAGGTTCATTTTGCCCTCGGCATCGTCAAAAATCCTGAGCTTCAGGATTTTGGAAGCCATGTAGGCCGCGTCCTTTTCGGTGTCGCCGGTCTCCACGCCCAACAATACCATCAGGCCGCTTCCGATCCTTCCGCTTTCGCATCCTTCGCTTTCTACCCGGGCGTACGCCGCCCGCTGGACCACCGCTCTCATCGGCGCTCTCCTTTTTTGCTTTTTTTGCGTTTTTCTGAGGTTTTCCGCGTCTTATCGCGTTTTCCGCTTTACCCTCCCGCGTTCAGCGCCCTGATCTTTTCCTCCTGTTCCCTGAGAAACAGGGCGTCGATGATCTCGTCCAGGTCCCCGTCCACCACCTGGTCCAGCCTGTACAGCGTCAGGTTGGCCCGGTGGTCGGTCACCCGGCCCTGGGGAAAGTTATAGGTGCGGATGCGCTCGTTTCTTTCGCCGCTGCCCACCTGGCTGCGCCGGTCCTGGGCGTAGGCGGCGTCCTTCTGGCCGCGCAGCAGGTCGTACAGCCTGCTCCGGAGCACCTTGAAGGCTTTTTCCTTGTTTTTCAGCTGGCTTTTTTCGTCCTGGCAGGTGACCACCAGGCCCGTGGGCAGGTGGGTGAGGCGGACCGCGGAATCGGTGCGGTTGATGTACTGCCCGCCGTGGCCGCTGGCCCGGTAGGTGTCTATGCGCACATCTTCGGGGCGGATCTCGGCGTCCACCTCCTCCGCCTCGGGCAGGACCGCCACCGTGGCCGTGGAGGTGTGGATGCGGCCGCCGGCTTCGGTGACCGGGACCCGCTGGATGCGGTGGACACCGCTTTCGAACTTCAGGCGGCTGTAGGCCGCGTTCCCCGACAGCATCACCACCGCCTCCCGGACGCCGCCCAGTTCGGTGTCGCTGACGGATACCGGCTCAAAGCGCATCCGGTGGCGCTCGGCGTAGCGCTGGTACATGCGCAGGAGCAGCGCGGCGAACAGCGCCGCCTCGTCCCCGCCCGCGCCGGGGCGGATTTCGATGATCACGTTGCGGCTGTCGTCCGGGTCGGTGGGGATCAAAAGCATTTTGAGGGCCCGGAGGCTCTCGTCCAGTTCCTTTCTGAGGCGGCCGGCCTCCTCCTCGGCCATCGGGCGCATTTCCTCGTCCGAAAGCATCTCCTCGGCCTCGGCCAGGCGTTTTTCCAGATCAAGGTGAGCGCGCCAGGCCCTGACCTTCGGCTCCAGATCGTTCATTTCCCGAAGGATCCTCCGGTATTTGTCCACGTCCCGGACCACGTCCTCCTGGGCCGAGGCGACGCTCAGCTCCTCGTACCTGTCCTCAATGGCGCGCAGCTGGTCTTCGATCATGGTTTCAGCCCCTTTCCCAATACGCCCCGCGGACGCCCTCCCAGATCCGAAAAGGCTTCGGCTTCGCCAAACAGCGGGGATACCATGTCAAGAAGGGCTCCGGTCTGCCCGTCGCCGCATTCAAGGCACAGGTGTCCGCCCGCCTCCAGGTGTTCCCGGAGGCCGGAGAGGATGCGCCGGTAGAAATCCATGCCGTCCTTCCCGCCCCTGAGGGCCATGTCCGGCTCCCGCAGGACCTCCTTCTGAAGAAAAGGCATGTCCCCGTCGGGAATGTAGGGGGGATTGGAGACGATCACGTCGAAGGTTTGTCCCGGGACGGCGTCCCACAGATCGCCGGCGCGCAGTGAAACCCTCGCCCCGAGCCTTTGGGCGTTTTCGGCGGCGCATTCGAGGGCCGCGGGGGAAAGGTCCGTGGCCGTGACCTCAGCCAGGGGCCTTTCCAGCGCCAGGGTCACCCCCAGGGCGCCGCTGCCGCAGCACAGGTCCAGCGCCCGGATTTTCCGGTCCTTCGGGATCACGCCGAGGGCCCTTTCGCACACGGCCTCGGTATCCTGCCGGGGGATGAGCACGCCCTTTCGCACCAGGAACTCCCGGCCGCAAAAGGGCTGGGAGCCCAGGATGTACTGCAGCGGCTCCCGTCCGGCGCGCCGCGCGATGAGGGCGAGAAAGGCCTCCCGCGCCCCTTCCGGGGCCGGGGATGACGCGGAAAAAAGCAAGTTGAGCCGAGGCACCTTCAGTACCTCGGCCAACAGATATTCGCTGTCCAGCTTTGCGTCGGGCACGCCCGCGGAGGAGAGGATCTCCGTCCCCTCCGCCGCCAGCTGCCGGAGAGTTTGCCCGGTCATGCAACGCCTGTCAGGGTATCCACCGTGGCGGGGCGAAGCACCACCCACCCCTCCGGCGTGGTCTCGTCCCCCTCGGGCAGGCCGTCCAGGGCGCTCATCATCGAAATGATGGCTACCTGGCACATTTCGTCGGTGGGGGGCTGGGTTGTGAGGCGCTGCAATTGCAGTCCGGGCCACCTGAGGGCGCGGACCAGGGGCCCGTCGTGATGGGCCAGGCCCTTGAGGACCTCATAACTGAAGCCGGCGACGCAGGGCAGAAGCACAATGCGCACCAGCACGCGCATCAGGTAATGGTCCCCCAGGTTGTAGCCCGTCGCCATCAGTACCAGCACGTCGATGACGGAATAGAAGATGATGGACAGGAAAAACGTAAGGAACAGGAAGGAGGTGCCGCACCGGGGATGCAGACGGCTGAAGGCCTGGGCGTTGGAGGGGGTCAGGGGGCTTCCGGCCTCGTGGCAGTAGACGGTTTTGTGCTCGCTGCCGTGGTACTGGAAGGTGCGGTGCATATCGGGGATCCTGCCGGCAAAATAAACGTAACCGACCAGGATCAGGATACGGAGGACGCCCGAGCACAGGTTTTTAAGAAGCAGCGCGCCGTTGCCACCGCCCTCGGGGAAGAGCTTGATGATCAGGTTGGGCAGAAGGACGAACAGCCCGATGCTCAGCGCCGCGGCCAGGACCATGGCCACGCCCATGACCACCTTGTCGATGGACTTGCCGAAGGTTTTGCTGAGCCATTTTTCGAATTTTGTGGGCTCTTCGCTGTCCAGACCCAGCATGTTGGTGGAGTCCGACAGGACCCGCATGCCCATGCCGAGCATCTGGACCATGTTGACCGTCCCGCGGATGAAGGGAAGGCCCATCCATTTGTGCTTTTTGGCGGGGGAAACGTATTCCTCCCTTTTGACGACCACGTCGCCGTTTTCCCGGCGGACCGCCACGGCGATGGCGTCCGGACTTTTCATCATGACGCCTTCAAGGACGGCCTGGCCTCCGATATCGGCGGCGGGGCAGGCCTGCGGTTTGGCGCTGCTGCTCATAGGGACTCCTTTCGGTTTTTGATTTGTGTCACAAAAAAGACGGCCGCAAACAAAAAGCAGCACGGCTTTGCCATGCTGCATTCGGGCTTTTTACATGCCAAAGCGCTTCTTGAAGCGATCGACACGGCCGCCGCTTTCAACGGCCTTCTGCTTGCCGGTGTAGAAGGGATGGCACTGGGAGCAGATTTCGACCTTCAGCTCGGGCTTGGTGGAACCGGTCTCAAACGTTGCACCGCATACGCAGCGAACGATGGCCTTGCCATACTTGGGATGGATCTTCTCTTTCATTTTTTTCACCTTTCTTGCGCATGCAGATGGCGGATTCATAGATGCCTTTCCATGAGCCGCGCGGATTCATAAATGGGCTTCAATTATGAGCCGCAAACCGGATTATAGCATACCGCCGGGGAAAAAGCAAGACAAAGATTCCGCGGCTTACGGCAGCAGCTTATTGATGAGGGTGATGACAATCCAGGCGGAGCAGGCGATGCCCACAAGCCACGTGGCCTGGCGCAGAAGGGCGCTCCAGCGTTCGGAGGCGTGGGTCTTTTTTTCGCTCTCGGTTTTGAGGGCCTTTTCCAGCCGTTCCTCCGCTTTGGCCAGCCTGTCCTCCGTTTTTTTAAGGCGCCGCTCCATGTCCTTCATGGCTTCGCGGTTTTCCTCTTCCTTTGCGAGCACCTGGTCCATGCGCAGGAACAGGCGCTCCTCGCTTTCGGAAAGCCCGGCTTCCATCCGGTCGCAGCGCGCTTCCAGACGCTCCTGGTCCTGGCTGAGGCCTTCGGCCACCAGGGTCATCTCGCTGGTGAATTCCTCGATCAGGGCGTTGATGTCCTGACTTTTGCCGCCGAAGGCGGAGCCGAAAAAGTTCCCAACCGATTTGATGATCCCGCCTTTGGGAGCGGCCTGGACGCTTTTTTCCTCCGGAACGATCACGTCGGGAAGCAGGTTGCCGTTTTCTTCCCTGATCTCGGCCTCTTTTTTATTCATGGCTGTTATCCTTCCTGAATCCTTCTTTGGGCGCGGAAAAGGTCAAAAGAAGCATGTATCGCGCGCATCCCAATTGTACAGCAAAAGGGCCGAAGTTGCAATACGGCCCGGCGCCCGGCCTCCCGGACGCGGGGAAAGCCGCCTTTCCCTTTCGGGATATATATTAAAGAAGAGAACGTTACAAACGTTTCAATAATTCGACAAAAGTTTCCGGAATGTGACGAAAAGGATAACAATCGCCGGATTTCTTGAAAACCCGGGGCGGTACGGATACAATAGGGGTGCCTCGGATTATGCCCTCCGGGGAATGAACGGGAAAGAAACGACTTTCTTAAGGAAAGGAAGAGTTATAGAATGAAACGGCTGATTTCTGCGATGATGGCGCTGTGCCTCCTGGTTGCCTGCCTGGGAACGCTTGCGCAGGCGGCGGAGACATATCCCTTTACGGGCTACGTCACGACGGACAAGGTGTATTTCCGCTCCGGTCCGTCCACCCAGTCCGCGTCCTACGGGCAGTTGTCCCGGGGCGCCGCGGTCCGGGTGACCGGGGAAAAGGGCGGTTTCTACGCGGTGACGTACCAGTCCAGGTCCGGCTATATCCTCAAGAGCCTGGTGACCAGGAATTTCATCCCGCCCGTAGGGGACGGAAGCGCCTATATCTGCAAGGATAAGGTCTATTTCCGCAAGGCGGCCTCCCAGGATTCCGCGTATTTCTGCCAGCTGGATCTGGGGACGAAGGTTACCGTGACGGGGGAGACCGGGAATTACTATGCCGTTAAATACGGAAAGGACGCCGGCTACATCCGAAAGGACTGCCTGTCCTTTACCCAGGTCCAGGGGGGCAAGGCGGCGGCGGCCGTGACGCCCGCTCCCGCGGCGTACGCCAAGCGGACGGGCTATATCAGCCAGCAGAACGTGTACTTCCGCAAGACGGCCTCCTCGGGCGAATACTGGAGCCAGCTGCCCCTGGGCACCCAGGTGACGGTGACCGGCGAGACCGGGAATTACTACAGCGTTTCCTATTCCGGGAAGAACGGCTACATCCGCAAGGACTGCCTCAGCTTCACGAAGGTCACCCCCGCGGCGGCCGCCGCGTACGGCAAACGGACGGGCTACATCAGCCTGGCGGACGTGAACTTCCGCCAGTCCCCCTCCGGCGACGGCGCGGTCTTCACTCAGCTGCCCCTGGGCACCCAGGTGACGGTGACCGGCGAGACCGGGAATTACTACAACGTTTCCTACGCGGGCAAGAACGGCTACATCCGCAGGGACTGCCTCAGCTTTAACCGCGTGACTCCCGCGGCCGCCGCGCCTACGGCCTTCGCAAAGAAGACCGGGTACATCAGCCAGCAGAACGTGTACTTCCGCAAGACGGCCTCCTCGGGCGAATACTGGGGCCAGCTGGCCCTGGGCACCCAGGTGACGGTGACCGGCGAAGCGGGGAACTACTACAGCGTGACCTATAACGGGAAGAACGGCTACATCCGCAAGGACTGCTTAAGCTTCACGAAGGTGACCCCCGCGGGCGCCGTGCCTACGGCCTACGCAAAGAAGACCGGGTACATCAGCCAGCAGAACGTGTACTTCCGCAAGACGGCCTCCGCCGGCGATTACTGGGGCCAGCTGGCCCTCGGGACGCAGGTGACGGTGACCGGCGAAATGGGGAACTACTACAGCGTGACCTATAGCGGAAAGAACGGCTACATCCGCAAGGACTGCTTAAGCTTCACGAAGGTGACTCCCGCGGGCGCCGCGCCTACGGCCTACGCAAAGAAGACCGGATACATCTGCCAGCCGAACGTGTACTTCCGCAAGACGGCCTCCGCCGGCGATTACTGGGGCCAGCTGGCCCTGGGCGCCCAGGTGATTGTGACCGGCGAAACGGGGAACTATTACAGCGTGACCTACGGCGGCAGGAACGGCTACATCCGCAAGGACTGCCTGAGCTTTGTCAAGGTGACCCCCGCGGGAGCCGTGGCTCCCGCCGCCACGCCCTTTGCAAGGAAAATCGGCTACATCAGCCAGGTGAACGTATACTTCCGCAAGACGGCCTCCGCCGGCGATTACTGGGAACTGCTGGCCCTGGGCACGCAGGTGATCGTGACCGGCGAAACGGGGAACTATTACAGTGTGACCTACGGCGGCAGGAACGGCTACATCCGCAAGGACTGCTTAAGCTTTGCCAAGGTGACGGCCCCTGCTCCCACGATAACGGCTTTTGTCAGGCGGACGGGCTACATCAGCCAGGTGAACGTGAACTTCCGACAGTCTCCTTCCGCCGACAGCGGCGCCCACTGCCAGCTGCCGCTGGGCACCCAGGTGACCGTGACGGGCGAGACCGGGAACTATTACTGCGTGACCTGGGGCGGTCTGAACGGCTACATCCGCAAGGACTGCCTGAGCTTCACGAAGGTGACCCCCCGCGCGGCCACGCCCACGGCCTTTGTCAAACAGACGGGCTACATCAGCCAGCCGAACGTGTACTTCCGCAAGACGGCCTCCGCCGGCGATTACTGGGGCCAGCTGGCTCTGGGCACCCAGGTGACGGTGACCGGCGAGACCGGTGATTATTACAGCGTGACCTACGGCGGCTATACCGGCTACATCCGCAAGGACTGCCTGAGCTTCACGAAGGTGACGCCCGCGGCGCCCACGCCCACCCAGTACGCGGCGAGGGACGGCTACATCAGCAAGGACAACGTCAATTTCCGCCAGATGCCTTCCGCCGACAGCGCCTCCCACTTCCAGCTTGCCATGGGCACCAAAGTGACGGTGACCGGGGAAACCGGGGATTATTACCAGGTCACCTACGCCGGACTGAAAGGCTACATCCGCAAGGACTGCTTAAGCTTTGCCAAGGTGACCCCCGGAACGGTCGTCACCCCCACGCCGACCGCGACGGCCTACGGCTTCCGGGACGGCTACATCAGCAAGGACAACGTCAATTTCCGCCAGATGCCTTCCGCCGACAGCGCCGCCCATTGTCAGCTTGCCATGGGCACCAAAGTGACGGTGACCGGAGAGACCGGGGATTATTACCAGGTCACCTACGGCGGACTGAACGGCTTTATCCGCAAGGACTGCCTGAGCTTTGTCAAGGTGACGCCCAAGGCTACGTCAACGCCCACGCCCGCGCCGACGCCTTACGGCTCCAAGGTCGCTTATGTCAGCCAGGTGAACGTATACTTCCGCAAGGGGCCGTCCACCGAAAGCGATTCCTACTGCCAGCTGGCGCTGGGAACCCAGGTGACGGTGCTTGGCGAGAGCGGCAGGTTCTATCAGGTTCTTTGCGACGGGAACATCGGCTACATCATGAAGAACTGCTTAAGCTTCAATCTGGTGACGCCCAGGGCCACCCCGTCCCCCACGCCTGTACCGACGGAATACGCGCCCAGAACCGGCTATATCTCAGAGGAGAACGTGTATTTCCGCAAGCAGCCGAGCCCGGACGACTATTACACGCAGCTGGCTTACGCAACCCAGGTGACGGTGACCGGCGAGAGCGGCAATTACTACAAGGTCACTTATTCCGGCTATACCGGCTACATCCGCAAGGACTGCCTCAGCTTCACTCAGGTGACGCCCAAGGCGTCCGTGACGACGCCCCCGCCCTCCGTCACCTATGTGACCGAGAGTCTTGACTGGTTCGGCAAAGGCAAGAACCTGTTCTCCTCGGGAGCCACCGTGCAGGTGAAGGACTGCAAGACCGGGAAGATCTGGACCTGCCGGGTGCTGTACGGCTCCAACCACCTGGACCTGGAGCCCCTGACAGCGGCCGATACCGCCGCGATGACCGCTGCTTACGGCGGCAACATCACCTACGTCCGCAGGCCGGTGCTGGTCAAGTACGAGGGGCATGTGTACGCCGGATCCATTTACGGCGTGGCCCACGGCGACCAGACGATCATCGACAACAACTTCGACGGCCAGTTCTGCATCCACTTCACCGGTTCCAAGACCCACGGGACCGACAGGGTGGACGCCGACCATCAGGCCGCAGTTCAGGAAGCCATGGGTTATACCTGGTGACCGCGGAATAACATAAGAACCACGAAGCCCGGACGGTGATAAGGCCGTCCGGGCTTCACGGTTTTTTCGGAGGATCAGACCAGCCGCTCCAGCAGGCGGAACCCCCGGGCCTGCAGGAACTCCTCCACCTCCGTGAGGTCGGCGCAGCGCAGGATGGCCACGGGCCGGCGGCTCAGGGTGCTGTAGGTGACGTACAGGTAATCCAGGTTGATGTTGCCCAGGTTCAGGACCGACAGAAGGCCGTTGAGGCTGCCGCATTCGTCGGGGATCTCCGCGGCGATCACAAATTCGCTGCGGCACATATAACCGGCCCGGGTCAGTTCCCGGACGGCCGCGTCCGTATCGGATACCAGCATGCGGATGATGCCGTATTCGGCGCTGTCGTTGGTTACCAGGGTGTTCATGTTGACCCGGGCGTCGCAAAGCACCTGGGTGATATCGTTCATGGTGCCTTTTTTGTTTTCCGCGAAAATGGACAGTTGGCGTATCATGCTTCCAAACTCCTTTGCGCCCTCAGATCAGGGCCTCTTTCATGGATTTTACGTAAGCACCCACATAAGGCGGGGCGTCCTTTCCGTACCGGGCCGTCAGCTTCACGATGGCGGAGCCCACGATGGCCCCGTCGGAGACGGCGGCCATTTTTTTTGCCTGTTCCGGCGCGGAGATGCCGAAACCGACGGCGCAGGGAATTTTCGTGTTTTCCCTTACCACCCGTACGATGGACTCAAGATCGGTGGTGATCTCGCTGCGGGTGCCGGTAACGCCCAGGCTGGACACGATATAGACGAATCCCTCCGCCTCCCGGGCGATCATGGAGATCCGGTTTTCCGACGTGGGCGCGATCAGGGAAATCAGGTCGACGCCGTATTTTTCGCACAAAGGATGGAATTCCTCTTTTTCCTCAAAGGGCAGGTCCGGCAGGATCAGGCCGTCGACGCCGGTTTCGCGGCAGAGGGCGATGAATTTTTCCGCCCCGTAGGAGTACACCACGTTGGCATAGGTCATGAACACCATGGGCACGGACACGTCCCGGCGAAGCGAACGCACCAGATCAAAGATTTTGTCGGTGGTGACGCCGCCCTTCAGGGCCCGAAGGCTGGCCTCCTGGATCACCGGGCCCTCCGCGGTGGGATCGGAAAACGGGATGCCCAGCTCGATCAGGTCGGCGCCGTTTTGTACCGCCTCCCGCACGGCGGCGGCGGTGGTTTCCAGGTCCGGATCGCCGCAGGTGAGGAAGGCGATGAAGGCCTTGCCGTGGTCGAAAGCGGACGCGATATTACTCATAAATGTCCTCCCCTCTGTAGCGGGCAATGGCGGCGCAGTCCTTGTCCCCGCGGCCGGATACGGTGATGACGACGATCCGGTCACGATCCATTTGCGGCGCGAGCTTTTGCGCGTACGCCACGGCGTGGGCCGATTCGATGGCGGGGATGATGCCCTCGGTTTTTGCCAGATATTCAAAGGCGCACACCGCCTCCTCGTCGGTGACGGGCACGTATTCCGCCCGGCCGATATCGTGGAGCCAGGCATGCTCCGGCCCTACGCCCGGATAATCCAGCCCGGCGGAGATGGAATACACGGGGGCGATCTGGCCGTACTGATCCTGGCAGAAATAGGACTTCATGCCGTGGAAGATGCCCAGCCTGCCGGTGTTGACGGTGGCTGCCGTCTCAAAGGTGTCGACGCCCCTTCCCGCCGCCTCGCAGCCGATGAGGCGCACGCTTTTGTCCCCGATAAAGTGATAGAAGCTGCCGATTGCGTTGCTTCCGCCGCCCACGCAGGCAATCACCGCGTCGGGCAGGCGGCCCTCCTTTTCAAGCAGCTGCTCCCTGATTTCCCGGGAAATCACGGCCTGGAAATCCCGCACGATGGTGGGGAAAGGGTGGGGACCCATGACGGATCCCAGGCAGTAATGGGTGTCGTCGATGCGGGCGGTCCATTCCCGCAGGGCCTCGCTCACCGCGTCCTTGAGGGTGGCGGTGCCGGTTTTCACCGGGATCACCTCCGCCCCGAGCAGGCGCATCCGGTAGACGTTCAGGGCCTGGCGGCGGGTGTCCTCCTCGCCCATGAACACCACGCACTCCATGCCCATCAGCGCCGCGGCGGTGGCGGCGGCCACGCCGTGCTGGCCAGCGCCGGTTTCGGCGATCAGGCGCTTTTTGCCCATTTTTTTCGCCAGCAGGGCCTGCCCCAGCACGTTGTTGATTTTGTGGGCGCCGGTGTGATTCAGATCCTCCCGCTTCAGGTAGATCTTCGCGCCGCCCAGGTCCCGGGTCATTTTTTCGGCGAAATACAGCCTGGAAGGGCGGCCCGCGTATTCGTTGAGCAGCCGCTCAAGCTCCCGGCGGAAATCCGGGTCGTTTTTGTAACGGTCATAGGCTTTTTCCAGCTCGATAACGGCGTTCATCAGGGTTTCCGGGATATACTGTCCGCCGTGGACCCCGAATCTGCCCCGTGGGTTGGTCATTCTTTTTCCCTCGCTTTCACCGCCGCCGCAAAGGCGCGCATTTTTAAGGGGTCCTTTGCCCCGTCCGTTTCGATCCCGGAGGAAACGTCCACGCCGAAGGGCCGGAAGAGGGCGACCGCGTCTCCCACGTTTTCGCTGTCCAGTCCTCCGGCCAGAAAAAAGGGCCTTCGCATGGAGCGGAGCAATTCCCAGTCGAAGGCCGCGCCTCCGCCGGCCCCGGCGTCCAGCAGGACGAGATCCGCCGGGCTCCGCTCCGCCCTGCGGATGTCCGCCGGGGAGGAAACGCGGAACGCCCGGATGACGGGCCTGTCCGTGAGATGCCTCAGACGCGCGACGTACGCGTCGTCTTCATGCCCGTGAAGCTGCGCCAGATCGATGACTCCCGCGTTCAGGAGCCCCGCGGCCCGTTCCGCGTCCTCGTCCACGAAAACGCCCACCGCCCTTATGTCCGGGGAAAGCAGGCTTTTGAGGGCCGCCGCCGTTTCGGCGTCCACGCGGCGGCGGCTTTTTTCCGCGAACACAAAGCCGATATAATCGGGCTTCAGTTCGTTGGCCGCGGCAATGTCCTCCGGGCGGCGCATGCCGCAAAACTTGATTTTTGTCATATTCCGCCACGCAGCTTTCCGAGCATATCCGCTTTGTCGGAGGCGCGCATCAGCGCTTCCCCGACAAGGACCGCGTCCGCGCCGACGCTTCTGAGCCTTTCCGTGTCCCGGGGTTCCCGTATGCCGCTTTCCGCCACATATACGCATTCCGGGGGGATCAGGTCCCGCAGCCGGGCGGCGTTGGAAAGGTCCACGGAAAAATCCTTCAGGCTGCGGTTGTTGACGCCGATGATTTCCGCGCCCGCGCTGACAGCCGAGGCAATCTCCTTTTCGTCGTGGGCTTCCGTCAGGGCCGCCAGGCCCAGGCTGTGGCAGCGCGCCAGGCAGGACTTAAGGGCCGGCGTATCCAGGAGCGCGCAGATGAGGAGCACCGCGTCCGCCCCCATCACCCGGGCCTGGTCGATCTGGTATTCGCTTACGGTGAAATCCTTCCGCAGCATGGGGACGCGGATCGCTTTCCGGATATCGGCGAAGATTTCGTCCGACCCAAGGAACCATTTGGGCTCCGTCAGGCAGGATACGCAGTCCGCCCCCGCTTTTTCGTAGGCCCGGGCGATGTCAAGGTAAGGGAAATCCGGCGAGATCAGCCCTTTGGAGGGGGAGGCGCGCTTCACCTCGCAGATGAAGGAAAGCCCCGGCTTTTTCAGCGCGTCCGTGAAGCGTTTTCCGCCGCCGTGCCCCATGGCCTCCGCCATGGAGCGCATGGCCCCGTCCGGGATCTTTTCACGGTCCGCCATGACCCGCTGCCGGGCGTGAGCGGCCAACTGATCCAGGATGTTCACGGGGCGTCCTCCTTCAGATTGCTGATTTTAATCAGCTTATCCAGCGTTTCGGCCGCCGCGCCGGAATCGATGATCCGCGCCGCCAGGCCGACGCCCTCCGCCATGTCGGCGGCCTTGCCGCCGATGTACAGCGCCGCCCCCGCGTTCATGAGCACCGCGTCCCGCTTCGGGCCTTTTTCTCCGGACAGGATGGCGCGGGTGATCCGGGCGTTATCCTCCGGCGCGCCGCCCGCCAGGTCCTCCTTCCGGCAGCGGGCGAAGCCGAACTGCTCCGGGGTGATTACATATGATTTATACCAGCCGTCCCTGAATTCGCACACCGCGGTGGGGGAGGACAGGGAAATCTCGTCCAGCTTGTCCCGGCCGTACACCACCATGCCCCGTTTGACCCCCAGGTCCATCAGCACCTGCGCAAGGGGAAGCACCAGGTATTCATCGTACACGCCGAGCAGCTGCATGGTCGGCCGGCCGGGATTGGTGAGGGGGCCCAGGATGTTGAACACGGTGCGGAAGCCCAGCTCCCTGCGGATGCTTCCGACGTATTTCATGGACGTGTGGTATTTCTGCGCGAAAAAGAAGCACATGCCCGCCTCGTCCAGCAGTCTGCGGCAGCGGTCGGGGCTTTGATCGATATTGACGCCAAGGGCCTCCAGGCAGTCCGCCGTGCCGCAGCTGCTGGAGGCGGCCCGGTTGCCGTGCTTGGCGACCCGCATTCCGCCGGCCGCCGCCACCAGCGCCGAGGTGGTGGAGATGTTGAAGCTGCGGGCGTTGTCGCCGCCGGTGCCCACGATCTCAAAAAGGTTGTCGCCCGCGTCCACCCGGAGGGCCTTTTCCCGCATGGCGGCGGCGCACCCGGCGATTTCGTCGGTGGTTTCGGCCCTGGCGCTCTTGGTGGAGAGGGCCGAGAGGAAGGCGGCGTTCTGGGTGGGGGTGGTTTCGCCGCTCATGATTTCGTTCATCACGGCGTACGCTTCGTCGTAAGTCAGGTCTTCCTTGCTGACGATTTTGACGATGGCTTCCCTGATCATGGTTCGCGCTCCTTTCATTGCTTTAAAAAGTTTCCGAGCATGGTTTTTCCGCAGGGGGTCATGATGCTTTCCGGGTGGAACTGGACGCCGAAAACGGGATATTCCCGGTGCTGCACGGCCATCACCTCGCCGTCGGATGTCCGGGCGGTGATCCTGAGGCAGTCGGGCATGGTCCTTTCGTCCGCGGCCAGGGAATGGTAGCGGGCCGCGTACATGGGGGAAGGACACCCCGCGAACAGGGGACAGGAGGGATCGAAGTCGATTTGGGACTGTTTGCCGTGCATCAGTTCCTTCGCGTAGGTGACCTCGGCTCCGAAGGCGGCGCAGATGGCCTGATG
This sequence comes from uncultured Eubacteriales bacterium, assembly GCA_902789365.1. Taxonomy (GTDB): domain Bacteria; phylum Bacillota; class Clostridia; order Christensenellales; family Aristaeellaceae; genus RUG756. The sequence goes on along the minus strand of CADANQ010000013.1, from coordinate 11,835 downwards.
CCCCAGGCATACGCCGAGCAGCGGGATGTCCTTTCCAAGCTCCCGGGCCGCTTCCACGATGACGCCCGCGTTCTCCGGGCGTCCGGGGCCGGGGGACAAAATGACGTGGTCCGGCCCCAGAGCCCGGATTTCCTCCACTGTCATTTCGTCGTTGCGAATCACCCGGATGTCCGGCGAAAGTTCACCCAGAAGCTGGTACAGGTTGTAGGAAAAACTGTCGTAATTGTCGATCAGCAGGATCATTCGTCGGCCTCCTTTGCCATCCGCAGGGCGTTCACGACGGCTTTCGCCTTGTTGACGCATTCCTCGTATTCCTTTTCCGGCACCGAATCGTTCACGATCCCGGCGCCGGAACGGACGAACACCCTGCCGTTTTTTCTGTAGGCGATGCGGATGGCGATGCAGGTGTCCATGTTGCCGGTGAAATCGATGTAGCCGATGGCGCCTCCGTAAATGCCGCGCTTGTTTTTTTCCAGTTCGCCGATCAATTGGCAGGCCCGGATTTTCGGCGCACCGGAAAGGGTGCCCGCCGGAAGCACGGCTCGGATGGCGTCCAGGGCGTCGAATTCCGGCCTGATCCTGCCGCGGACGGTGGAGCCGATGTGCATCACGTGGGAATAGCGTTCGACGCAGCGGAGCTTTTCCACCTCCACCGAGCCGAAAACGGAGATCCTGCCCAGATCGTTGCGGCCCAGGTCCACCAGCATGTTGTGCTCCGCCAGTTCCTTTTCGTCGCTGAGCAGCTCCCGTTCCATTTCAAGGTCCTCCGCCTCCGTTCTGCCCCGGGGACGTGTGCCCGCCAGGGGGAAGGTGTGCAGGACGCCGTCCTCCAGCTTCACCAGCGTTTCCGGGCTGGCCCCCGCCACCTCCACGTCGGTGCCGGATAAATAGAACATGTAGGGAGAGGGATTGACGGTGCGGAGGACGCGGTAGACGTTCAGCAGGCTGCCCTCGAAAGGCGCGCTCAGGCGGTTGCTGAGCACGATCTGGAATATATCCCCCTCCCGGATGCGGCGTTTGGCGCGCTCCGCCATGGCGCAGAAACGCTCCCGGTCAAACAGCGCCGTTACGTCCCCCGTCAGCCTTCCGGCCGGCTCCTTCTTCTGCGCGCCTTCCGTCAGCAGGGCTTTCAGGGCCCGCAGGTCCAGAAGGGCTTTGTTATAGCCTGTTTCCACGTCGTTTAAGGGCATGTTCACGATCAGGATGATCTTCTGGCGGAAATGGTCGAACGCGATCACCTTGTCGAACATCATCAGGTCCACGTCTTTGAAGTGCTCGGAATCGTCGGTTTCCTGCCGGGCCGAGGGCTCGTAATAATTCAGGTAATCGTAGGAGAAGTATCCCACAAGCCCCCCCGTGAAGGGCGGAAGGCCCGGGATCCGGGGACTTTGATAATCCGCCAGGATCTGGCGCAGGTACGCCGCGGGGTCCTCCGTGCGGATCTGCAGGCTGCCGATCCGCATGTCCCCGTCCTTGCAGGTGACGCTCAGCTTCGGATCGAAACCGAGAAAGGTATAGCGTCCCCACTTTTCCTTTCCTTCCGCCGATTCCAGCAAAAAGCAGTGCGAGGACACGTTTTTCAATATCCGCACGGCCTGGATGGGGGTGAGGATGTCCGACAGCAGTTCGCACGCGACGGGAGCGACTTTGTATGCGCCCGTTTCGGCCAGACGCCGGATTTCCTGAAGATCGGGGCAGATGTTCATGGCTTTCCCTCCGGTGTAAGCGGAATCGTGTCCTCGGGGCCGGGCATGGAAAAGCCCCCGACAGAATCCGTTTTCTGTCAGGGGCGAATGTTTCTTCCGCGGTGCCACCCTGCTTCGCGGCCTTCAGGCCGCGCACTTGTCGGGATACGATCATATCCCCGGCCATTGACGTCGGCCTGACGTCGCAGAATACTCGGCGGTCTCCTCGCCTTTCCCTGCGCCCTCCGCGGTCCATTTGATGAACTGTTTCCCGCCCGGATTCCAGCGTCCCGGGCTCTCTGTGGGGGCATTGTCACCGTTATCTCCGCATCAACGGTTTGGATGAAATATGTGATTGACGGGATTATAGCAACGCGTATAACGCCTGTCAATGGAATGTACAGCTTAAAAACAGGATTCGGCAAGGATGGGTTTTTTTAACTGTATTTGGATAACGGACGTTTTCCCCGTCTGTCCCGGGATCAAACGAAAAGAACCGCGAGGCCCCGGAAAGGGGACGCGTCGCGGTCCTTTGAATCGTTTTGTTTGTTCCGCGGCCCGCCGGAAATAATGGATCGCGGCGGGCGGCCTTTGCGTCTCCGTTCCTTACACCAGGGAAATTCCGTTTGAGGCCTGGTCCGCACGGTAGCGCTCGATCAGCTTGCGGATGCGGTCCTGGGGGGAGAGGAGGGTGTGCAGGCTGCGGTCGTGGTTCAGCGTGGCGATGAGATAGCTGATGTATTTGCTCAGGTCGGCCTCGACAAACCAGGGGCTGTTCAGGGCTTCGGGTCTGAGATAGGTGAGGTTGGTGGAAATCACGCGGCTGATGATGCCGTCCCGGTAGGCCTTGTCGAAGGCTTCCGTTCCGTTGGTGAAAAAGGCGAAGGAGCAGGCGGCGAAGATGCGGTTGGCCTTGCGTTTTTTGAGCTCGCGGGCCAGATCGATGACGCTTTCGCCGGAGGAGATCATGTCGTCCACGACGATGCAGTCCTTGCCTTCCACGTCGGCGCCCAGGTACTCGTGGGCGACGATGGGGTTGCGGCCGTTGATGATGGTGGAATAATCGCGGCGCTTGTAGAACATGCCCAGGTCCAGGGACAGGAGGGAGGCATAGTAGATGTTCCGCTGCATGGCGCCCTCGTCCGGGGAAATGAACATCATGCTGTTTTTATCGAACCTGAGGTCCTTTACGCTGCGGCACAGGGCTTTCATGATCTGGTAGGAGGGCATCACGTTTTCGAACCCGTCCAGGGGGATGGCGTTCTGCACCCGGGGATCGTGGGCGTCAAAGGTGATGATGTTGCTGACGCCAAGGCCTGCCAGTTCCTGAAGGGCCATGGCGCAGTCCAGGCTTTCCCTGCTGTTCTTTCGGTGCTGACGGCTTTCGTACAGGAAGGGCATGATTACGTTGATCCGCTTGGCCTTCCCGCCGATGGCGCCGATGATTCGCTTGAGATCGGCAAAATGGTCGTCGGGACTCATGTGCACGTCCATGCCGTACATTTTGAAGGTCTTGTTCCAGGCGGTGACGTCCACGATGATATAGATGTCGTAGCCGCGCACGCTTTCCTTCAGAACGCCCTTGCTTTCGCCGGTGCCGAACCGGGGGCAGTAGCACTTGACCAGGAAGCTGTCGCGGTTGGCGCCGGGCTGGGTATAGAATTCTTCGTCCTGGACCTCCTGAAGGCTGTTCCATTTCAGCAGCCAGTTGTTGACCTTGCGGCCCATTTCTTCACAGCCGGCCATGGGGATGACACCGAGCGGCCCGATGGGGATGCTCTTGAGGTCCTTGTCCCATTCGGTCAGGAAATTGTTCAAGCGAGGTCCCTCCTTTGCGGCGGTCGACATTGGACGGGGTGCACCGATATTATACACGGAAAAAGAATAAAATAGAAGGGCTGGTGAAAAAACTTTCAATCTTTATGGAATATGTCCATCACGGGAAAGAAAAAATGTATAAAAACGTCCATAAGAAATAGCCCCGGACCGCGCAGCGCCCGCGACGGCGGGCCGCGGGGGGCTTTTTCCCCGGCCATACGGCGCTTTTATACCAGGAAACCGCCGTTGACGCCCAGCACCTGTCCCGTAATGAAGGAGGATTCGGGGGAGCAGAGGAAGAGGGCGGCGGCGGCGCAGTCCTCCGGGGCGCCGATGCGCCCGAGGGGCGTGAGGGAGACCAGATCCCGCCTGTCCTCCTCCGTCAGGTCCCGGTTCATGTCGGTATCGATCAGGCCGGGCGCGATGCAGTTGACCCGGACGCCGGAAGGGCCGCATTCCCTGCTCAGGGCACGGGTAAAGCCGATGAGCCCCGCCTTGAAGGCGGAATAGGCCGTTTCGCAGCTGGCCCCGCTCTGCCCCCACATGGAGGAAACCGTGACGATGCTCCCCCCGCCCGCGGAGATCATTCCCGGGAGCGCTTCGCGGACGCAAAGGAAGGCGCTTTTGAGGTCCGCGGCGTACAGCGCGTCGAATTCCTCCTCGGTCATATCCTGGATCAGGCCCTTCCAGGCCTGCCCGGCGTTGAGCACCAGGGCGTCGATTCGGCGGACCTTTTTCTTGAAAAAGGCGAACATCCGCCGGACCTCGTCGGAGCGGGACACGTCGCAGGGGGCGAACAGCGCGCCGGTCTCCCGGCAAAGGGCGGCGGCCTCATCCGTCTCATGGCGCGCGCAGGTGAGGGGCAGCCATCCGGCGCGGGCGAAGGCGCGGACGCAGGCCGCCCCGATCCCCCGGGAGCCGCCGGTGATGAGCACGGTCTTCATCAGAAATTGCCCCCGTTCCAGCCCCAGGCGTCGGTCGGCAGGTAGCGGATGTAGATGTTTTCCGGGGGCACGCCGGTGCGCCTTGCGACGCAGGCGGTCACTTTCTCCGTCATGGCGTCCAGCTGCTCCCTCGCGGGGCAGCCGTACATGGACACGCCGACGAAGCAGCACGGCGCGTCCGTTTTCCCGCGGAAGGCCATGGCGCAGTTTTCCTCAAAGCGGAGCATCAGCCAGTCTTCGCTCTTTCCCAGAGCCCGGACGGCCTGTCCGAGGTCCCCGGTCAGTTCTTCCCGGACCTGAGGGGACAGGGGGACGGTGGTTTGTGTGTGGATGTAGGGCATGGCTTTCTCCTTTCCGGTACGGTATTGATCGTTCCGTACGGCATTATACCACGCCGGGGGGCAAAGGCGGAAAATAAAAAACGCAAAAGGATCGCATTGATGACACATTTTTGAACGAATTTCCGATTATACTGTAAACACGGATAAAGGCTTTTGCCGGCTGCCCCCTCGGCCGGGAAACCCCGCGGCGCAAGCCGCGATCCGCTTTATGCCGCGCCGATCCCCCTCGGCGCGGTTTTTTACTGCTTTTACCGCCCATTGCCGCCCCGCTTTTCCGTCTGTTTCGCCCGCGCATCTTGAAAAAAGAGCCGCGGCAGGGTATAATGCTTTTATGTACCGCCGTGTGAGGTGATCGGGTGTTTGAGGGGTTCAGCGGGGAAATGATCCCGTTTTTTCTGGATCTCCGGTTTCATAATTCCAGGGCGTTCATGGACGCCAACCGGGACAGGTACCGGGTTTTCGTCCGGGAGCCCTTCTGCCGTTTCATCGAGGACCTGGGGCCCCGGATGCAGGCTCTGATCCCGGAAATGGAGATCCGTCCGGCCAAATGCCTGTCCAGGATCAACAGGGATACCCGGTTCAGCCGGGACAAATCCCCTTACCGGGATCATCTGTGGGTCGCTTTCCGCGAAAGCGGCGTCAGCAAGGAAGGAATGCCGTTTTTCTGGTTCGAGATCCGGCCGGAGGAGGTTACCTGGGGCGTGGGCCTGTGGGGCGAGAACACCGAGGCTATGGACGTGCTGCGCCGCAGGATCGAGGCGGATCCCCCCGGGATCGAAAGGTATTTCTCCCTCCTGGACGAGGCGGGCTGCATGATGGCCGGTCCGGAATGGAAAAAGAAAGCCTCTCCCCCCGGCGTCGAAGGACGGCTGAAATCCCTGTACCTCAAAAAGGCGGTTTATTTCGAAAAGATCGGCGCCCGGATGGAATGGATTCATTCGCCGACGATCACGGACCGCGTCTTCCGTGATTACAGGCTGCTGAAGCCGTGGTACGATCTGCTGCGGGGCTGCGTCCCGGACCAACGTTACAATGAAAAGGAGTGAGAATATGACAGATCTTCGCGCGTTGATCTCGGGCTCCGACGTTCGCGGCAGGGCGCTGGGCGAAGGCGCGCCGCTGAACGCCGCGGCGGCCGAAAGGCTCGGAGGAGCCTTTGCCCGCTTCCTGTGGCTGAAGACGGAACACCGCCCCGTGGTTTATATCGGGCGGGATTCGCGCCTGACGGGCGAGGAGCTTTCCGCAGCCTTCGCAAGGGGCCTGTGCGCGGCCGGCGCCGAGGTGGTCAGTGTGGGGATGTGCACCACCCCCGCGATGTACATGATCCTGATCACGGAAGGCTGGGGCGGGGACGGCTCGGTCATGGTCACGGCCAGCCACCTGCCGATGGACAGGAACGGCTTCAAGTTTTTCCTGCCCGACGGCGGCATCGGCCTGGACACCCTGAAGGAGATTCTGGCCCTGGCGGAGAGCGAAAACGATTATTCCGCGGCCGGGGGCACCGTGAAGGAGAAAAACTTCCTGCCCGATTACTGCGGCCTTCTGCGCGCCAGGATACTGAAGGGTCTCGGCTCCGACGAGGAAAAGCCCCTGCGGGGCCTGCATGTGGCGGTGGACGCCGGCAACGGCGCCGGCGGCTTTTACGCGGACTTCCTCCAAAGCCTCGGCGCTTCCACCGAAGGGTCCCGTTACCTGGAGCCCGACGGGCGTTTCCCCAACCATATCCCCAACCCCGAGGACCCGGCGGCCATGGCATCCATCAGCGAGGCGGTGCGTGAAAGCGGCGCGGATATGGGCGTTATTTTCGATACCGACTGCGACCGGGCGGCCATCGTGGATTCCGCCGGCCGCGAGATCAACCGCAACCGACTGATCGCCCTGGTCAGCGCGGTGCTTTTGGACGCCGCGCCCGGGATCACGGTGGTCACCGATTCGGTCACCTCCACGGGGCTGAAAAATTTCATCGCCTCGCACGGCGGCGTTCATTACCGCTACAAAAGGGGCTACCATAACGTGATCGAGCAGGCCCGCCGCCTGAACGCGGAGGGAGCGGACTGCCCCCTGGCCATGGAGACCAGCGGTCACGCGGCGCTCAGGGAAAACCATTTCCTGGACGACGGCATGTACCTGGTGACCGTGCTCATCGGCGACGCCGTCCGCATGAAGCGCCGCGGACGCGAGCTGTTCGACCTGATCGCCGACCTTTCCGACCCGACGGAAAGCGCCGAGGTGCGCCTGACCATCACCGCCGCGGATTTCCGTACCGTGGGTCAGGAAGCCATCGACCGGGTCACCGCCCGGGCCGAAAGCGATCCCGACTGGCATATCGCTCCCGACAACCGGGAGGGTATCCGGATTTCCTTTGACTTTGACGGCAAAAAGGAAAGCGCCTGGTTCCTGCTGAGGCTGTCGGTCCATGATCCTGTGCTGCCGCTGAACCTGGAAAGCGACGTGAAGGGCGGCTGCCTCAGGATGGCCCGGGAACTGATGGGCATCCTTGGCGGGATCGGGGGCGTGGACGCGTCCAACCTGAAGAAGTATATCGATTCCGCCGGCGCCTGAAAAGCGTGAAGATCCGTTTTTTTCACATGGGGCTCTCAGATTTGATGAAAATATAGAAGAGGAGACGATGCAGAGATGGACATCCAGAACAAAGTGATCAATACCATTCGCGTGCTCGCGGCCGATACCGTTCAGAAGGCCAAAAGCGGTCATCCCGGCGCGCCCATGGGCATGGCTCCCCTGGCCTACGCCCTGTGGATGGAGACCATGAACGTTTCCCCCACCCATCCCAAATGGGAGGGGAGGGACCGTTTTGTGCTTTCCTCCGGCCACGCCAGCGCCCTTAACTATGTGCTCCTGCACCTGTGCGGCTTCGACCTTTCCATGGACGACCTGAAGAGCTTCCGTCAGTGGGGCTCCCGTACGCCCGGCCATCCGGAATACGGCCGCACCGCCGGCGTGGAAACCACCACCGGTCCGCTGGGCCAGGGCGTGGCCAACGCCGTGGGCATGGCCATCGCTGAAACCATCCTCGCCGCCAAATTCGACCGTCCCGGCTTCCCCGTGGCGGACCACCGCACTTACGCGGTGTGCGGCGACGGCTGCATGCAGGAGGGCATCGCCTCCGAAGCCTGCTCCCTGGCCGGCACGCTGAAGCTGAGCAAACTGACCCTGCTCTATGACGACAACGACATCTCCATCGAAGGGAACACCGATATCGCCTTTACCGAGGACGTGGGCAAGCGCTTCGAGGCCTACGACTGGAACGTGATTCGCCTGAAGGACGGCAATGACTATGCCCAGGTGCTCGCGGCCCTGAAGGAAAGCGAAAAGAGCGACAAACCCACCCTGATCATCTGCCCCACCATTATCGGCTTCGGCTGCGAGGCCAAGCAGGGCACCCCCGGCGCCCACGGCGAGCCCCTCGGCGAGGAGAACGTGATCAAAACCCACGAGTACCTGGGCCTGTCCGCGGAGATGTTCCATGTGGACGACGACGTGTACGCCTGGGTGAAGGAAAAGATGCAGCGCGGCGAAGGCAAGCGCGAGGCATGGGAAAAGATGTTCGCCGACTACCGCGCCGCCTATCCGGACCTGGCCGCGGAATGGGACAAATGGCACAGCGGCGAACTGGGCGACGAGGTGCTTCTGAACAGCGATCTGTGGAAGTTTGAAGGCAAGGCCGCCACCCGCGCCACCGGCGGCGAGATGATCAACCGCCTGGCCGCCCTGATCCCCAACCTGGTGGGCGGAAGCGCTGATCTGGCCCCCTCCAACAAGACCAACATCAAGGGCGGCGGCGATTACGGCCCGGATAACCGCCTGGGACGGAACTTCCACTTCGGCATCCGCGAGCACGCCATGGCGGCCATCTGCAACGGCATGGCCCTGCACGGCGGCCTGAGGGTGTACTGCGGCACCTTCTTCGTCTTCAGCGATTACATGAAGCATTCCATGCGCCTGGCGGCGCTGATGGGCCTGCCGGTCACCTATGTGCTGACCCACGATTCCATCGGCGTCGGCGAGGACGGCGCCACTCACGAGCCCATCGAGCAACTGGCCGCCCTCCGGTCCATGCCCGGTTTCCTTACCTTCCGTCCCGCGGACGGCCACGAGACCTGCGCCGGATGGCTGGCGGCCCTGACCATGGGCAAGCCCACCGCCCTGGTGCTGACCAGGCAGAACCTTCCCACCTATGAGGAGAGCGACGGCCGCGCCCTGAAGGGCGGCTACGTCCTGAAAAAGGAAAAGGGCGAAAAGCCCGACGTCGTCCTGCTCTCTTCCGGCAGCGAGGTGGAGCAGGCGGTCGCCGCCCGGGATCTCCTGGCCGAAAAGGGCATCGACGCCCGCGTGGTCTCCATGCCCTGCATGGAACTGTTCAACGCCCAGAGCGAGGAATACCGCGAGAGCGTGATTCCTTCTTCCGTCCGCGCCAGGGTGGCCATGGAGGCCGGCGCCACCATGCCCTGGTACCGCTACGTCGGCCTGGACGGCAGCGTCATCGGCCTGGACCATTACGGCGACAGCGCTCCCGCCGCCACGCTCTTTAAGGAGTTCGGCATCACCGCGGAGCACATGGCCGAGGAAGCCGAAAAGGTCTGCCGCGGCTGAGCCGTTTTTCCCGGCAGGGGAAGAAACACAGCATAAAAAGCCCGGGCGCGTTCCCCGGAATGACCGGGGGCGCGCCCGGCGCGTCTTTTTTCGGACGTTCCGTATATATTTTGAGGGGCCCCGGGAATGACGGGGAATATTCCGCGCCTCGTTTTCGGGGAATCGACCGGGGCGACGGGGAAAGCCCGCCGGAGGTTAAGGAAAAATTGAAACAGTTACTTAAAAAAATCACGGCGCTGTGCGCCGTTCTGACGCTCCTGTCGGTCCCCGTCCCCGGCGGCGCCGGGGAGGACGGCATGGTCATACAGAACGGCATGGCCATGCCCTTTGTCCGCTATAGCGATCCGTGGGACAAGGATTATTCCAACGAAAACAGCGAGATCCTTCGCTTCGCCGTGTGGGTCGAGACGGATTACGATACCGACCTGGACGGAAAGCCGGACCTTGTCAAGGCCATGCTCCAGGTGCCCCGGGCGGCGGCGGAGGGAAAGTACCGCGCGCCGGTGATTTTTGAGGCGCGGCCTTACATCGCGGGGATGTACGGATACAGCCCGGACCTTCCCCGGCCGGGGGTCTCCGTAACCGACGGGGACAGCCTGCTGGACTGTCCGCCCAAGCGCGTTCCCAAAGGGGAGGCCTCCGCCCTTGAAGCGGCTTTGCGGGCGGACAGCGCGGACTGGAACTACCGCCTGGAAAACGATCCCTTCGGTCAGCAGTACCTGGGCAATTTGACGGCCTATGATTATTTCCTGGTTCGCGGGTTTGCCGTGGTGCAGTCCGCAGGCTTGGGGACCTTCGGCTCGGAGGGGCTTCTTTTATGCGGCAGCCGCCAGGAGACGGCCGCCTTCCGGTGCGTGATTGAGTGGCTGACGGGCAGGAGGAACGCTTTTACCGGCCCGGAGGGGGAAATCCTGATCTCCGCGAACTGGTGCCGCGGGGATATCGGCATGATCGGCAAATCCTACGCGGGGGCCATGGCCTGCAGCGTCGCGTCCACAGGGGTGGAGGGCCTGAAGACCGTGGTCTCGGTTGCCGGTCCGGCCAGCTGGTATGAATACGCCAACACCCAAGGCGCGCCCAACGGCATTCTTTCGACCTGGGACTTTGCCGCGGACCTGTCCGTCATGTGCGCCAGCCGGTTTTTTGAGGGCGGGGACGAAAAAACACGGACGCTGTATGAAAACTGTCTCGCCTTCCTCAGGGACCGGCAGATTGACCTTGAGGGGGATTACGGTCCCTTCTGGGCCGAACGGGAACCCGCCGCGGGGGGGAATTTCCGCGCGTCGGCCCTGATCGTGCAGGGCATGAGGGACGAAACGGTCCGTCCCAAACAGTTCGACCTGATGCGGCGCGCGTTCCTGAATTGCGGCTGCGAGGTGAAATGCGTCCTGCACATGAACGGGCACGTGACGCCGGCCAACGAACAGACCCAAACGGATATCATGATCGGGGACCATACCTTTACGGAGTGGCTTTGTCTGTGGTTCACCCACACCCTTCTCGGGGCGGAAAACGAAGCGGCGCATATGCCGGATTTCCTTGTTCAGAGCAATGTGAACGGCTTATTTTACGGAACGGACGAGTGGATGACCGGAGACACCCTGCGCATTTCCCCGGGGGACGGGGAGGAACACGGCGTTTCGGCGCGGGACGCGCATATGTGCAATTATAACCTGCTGGATATGACCTTCGACGGGGCGTCGGGGCCGGACCGGCTGCTGTGGGCCATGGACGTGACGGAGGAAATCACCGTCAACGGCGCCGCGGCGGTGCGCGTGAGGGTGAAGACCGGGGATACGGACAAAAATGTCCTGATGATGGGCGCGGTGCTGGTGGACCGGGCGGACAGCCCCTTCCCGTGCTTTGACACGGGTTCCGTCGGCGTGCTGGACCAGGACGTGATCCTGGAAGGAGGCGTGGACCGGGGTGAAGGCGCCGAAAGGTACGACCTGGTTTCCTGGCGGCAGATGAAAAAGGAAGCGGCGATCGTTTCCTGGGGCAGCATGGATCTGAGGAACCCGGAGGCCGGCTATGAGCCCTCAACCGCCACGCGCCGGGTGGAGGACATCCTTCCGGATACCTGGTACGACTGTACGGTATACCTGCAGCCCGTGTTCTATACCGTTCCCGCCGGGCACCGGCTTGAATTGTACATCGTGCCGTTCTGCGGCTTTTCCGACGACAGCGCGACGTATGACATGAACACGCCCGAGTTCCTGAAGGAGATGGGCCTGGATCCCCTGACCCTGGCGCCCGTGACAAGGGATTATGCCTTCACGGTGGACAATTCCCGCAGCTGGTGCGACCTGCCCGTCATGAGGTGAGATTCCCGGGCGCGGGGGGTACCCGTACCCCCCGCGAACCCCCCGGGCGAAGAACGGAGTCCGGGGAAGGGAAACCCCTTCCCCGAGTCCTGAGCCTCGCCGGCGGCGC